>NZ_CAJPGZ010000008.1:0-380652 GCF_905339865.1 Burkholderia sp. BCC1993
TCAAAACTATCGATAATTCACGTTATGTCAACTATGAAGGTTGACCAAACCAATGGCCCGAATTGGCAAAAACTGACGCCCCACGAAATGCTCGCTTGGGTCGGCGTGCACGCGTCGCATTACCTTTCGAGCCAGCGCAGCCTCGCGCGCTACGTGCGTGGCTGGAACGTCGTCGACAAGATTCGCGCGCGAGGACGACGGCACATTCGCCGCCGTCCTCGCGCGCTGGCGCACGAGTTGCCGCGTATGTGGCGGTCAAGTCCGTTTAGACGACGGTGGCCGGCGCGACATTGGCGGCCGGCCCACCGCGACATTACGCATGCGCCGTAGCGCGTGCGCGCGTTGGTGTCGGTGCAGGCACCGGCGCCACTTCGGCCGCCGGCTGTGCCGGCGCAACGGTCAGGTGCAATCCCAACGCGCCGACAACCTTCATGATCGTTGCAAACTCCGCGTTCCCACCTTCCGACAGCGCACGGTAGAGTGCTTCGCGCTTTACGCCGGACTCGCGCGCCAGCGCGGTCATGCCACGCGCTTTCGCGACGTTCCCGAGCGCGGCCTGGATCAGGCGCGGATCGCCATCTTCGAACGCTTGCGCCAGGTAGTGGCGAATTGTTTCCTCGTCCTTCAGGTACTTCGAGCCGTCGAATTCGGCCAGTTCGCTGATTTTCATACTCAATCCTCCAGTTCGCCGGCGATTTGCTTCGCCGTCTTGATGTCCTTCTTCTGTGTCGACTTGTCGCCGCCGCACAACACCACGATGATGATTTTTCCGCGCCGCACGAAGTAGGCCCGGTATCCCGGCCCTACGTCGATCTTCATTTCGTTGACACCACCACCGACTGCGCGCCACTGGCCAAGGTTGCCGAGCTTCGCCCGCTCGATGCGCAGACTGATTGCCGCGCTGCCGACCGGATCGCGAAGCCCATCGAGCCAGCTATCAAATTGGGGGGGTGGTCAGGACTTTGAACATGAATGAATTGTAACCCATAGGGGACACTATAGCTACTGCCTCGTCGCCCAACTGGATCGGCCGGCCCCCGCGTCGGCGGCAACCAACCGTCAACTACTCTCCGCAGCGGTGAAGTCGCCGGGCGGCAATGGTCGGTTCGCCACGACCTTTGCTTCTGCGCGCGTCAGGCCGAGCGTCTGCAATACCATTGCCGCGGCCCGCTCGGGGAGCCGGCTTTCGTCTCCCGCCGGCTTCCTCGCTTCGCCCGCTGCCGTGTCGGCCGCGTAGCACTCCGCCGCGATCGCCGCCAGGATCGTCCCCGTCATCGCGAGCACGCTCATGAACGGATCGCCGACGACGAAGCGGCGTGCCGCGATTCCGCGCTCGCTGTCCCGCCGCAAACGCCGGCCCAGCCCGTAGTCGAGCGCACGCGCAGAAAAGCCCTCCCGCATCAGGAACCGCCCCCAGAGCCGCTCGCGGCGCGCGCGCATCAGCGTGTGACGCACGCAAACCGACACGACCTCGGCCGGATCCGACAAACCGCTCGCAAGACGCTCGAGCCCGTCCGCGAAATCGTCGAACACCCACTCGGTCAGCGCGGCGAAGATGCCGTCCTTCGATTCGAAGTGGTAGTAAAACGAGCCGAACCCCACATCCGCCGCCTCGGTGATCTCGCTGATCGCGACGTTGTCCCTGCCCTTTTCCGCCATCAGACCGAACGCCGCCCGCAGCAAGCGCATACGTGTCGCCTCCTTGCGCCGGGCACCGCGCGGTTGACGCTGTTCCGCTTCAGCCACTGACGCGTTCGGGCGACGCGGCCGGACCGGTTTGTCGTCCACGAGCGCACCTTCCCTTTCCATAAGAATTTTCTGCATGACGCAATTCTAGATTACCCGCTCATACTTGACAACATTATCAGTTATGAGTCTAATCTCGAAAATAGCAGAACCGGTTCCTGCCCAGACACTGTTCCGGACCCACGCCAGCGAGCGTCGGTGACGCGCAGGCGGCCCCGTCGGCACACTCGGCGGCCATCGTCGTTCGCAAGCCGTGTCATGTCGGCAATCGGAACGATCTGCACCTCAAACGTCGGAGTACTGATTGATCGTCATGCGCACCGTCGGCGGAGACGCCCGCGCGCCTGCATAAACCGGGGTGACCCGCCGTGGTCGCCGAACCCTTTTTAGTTTGACCCTCACTTGTCTTGGAAACATCGTGAAATCACCCGGACTTGACGCGCGGACTTCAACGCGCCCGTTTCTGACACGCATCGCGCCACCGCTTCGGCGCGCCCCGATCGCATTCGCCTGCTGTGCGATTCTTCTCGCGGCTTGCCACTCGCATGAGGCCCCGGCGCCCGAACTGCAACCGGTGGTCGCGCTGCCGGTTCATGCGGACGACGGCGCAGTGCAGCGCGTGCTGCCCGCGCAGGTTCAGGCGCGATATTCGACGCCGCTGTCGTTCCGGGTCGGCGGCAAGATCGTCGAGCGGCGCGTGCGAATCGGCGACACCGTCAAGGCCGGACAAACCCTCGCGATGCTCGATCCGGCCGATCTGCACAACACGTTGCTGAACGCGCGCGCGCAGCTCGATGCCGCCGAGCATCGCGTCGCCTATGCGAAGCAGCAACTGGATCGCGACCGCGCCCAGGCTCAGGCCAACCTGATCGCGCCCGCGCAGCTCGAGACGACGCAGGACGCGTATGCATCGGCGGTCGCGCAACGCGATTCCGCGCTCGCGCAAATGGCGCTCGCGGGCGATCACCTGCGCTACGCGACGCTGGTCGCGGATCACGACGGCGTCATCACGTCGGAGGATGCCGATACCGGGCAGAACGTCGAGCCCGGCCAGGCGGTGTTTCATCTGGACTGGAGCGGCGACCTCGACATCGTCTGCGACGTCGCGGAGCGCGATCTGCGCGATCTCGTGGTCGGCCGCACCGCGCACGTCAGCCTGACGGCACTGCCGGGCAAGGTGCTCGACGCACGCGTGCGCGAAGTCGCGGCGGCGGCTGATCCGCAAAGCCGCACCTGGCGCGTGAAGCTGACGCTGCTCGCGCCGGGGCCGGACGTCCGCTCCGGGATGACCGCCAGCATCTCGTTCGACGGCGCCGCCGACACCGCCGCGGACCACGCGATCACGCTGCCGGCCACCGCACTCTTCCATCACGGCGAAGCGCCGGCGGTCTGGGTCATTCGCAAAGGCAGCGACACGCTGGAACTGCGCGCGGTAACGGTCGGACGCTACGACGAGCGTACGGTCACGGTCACGTCTGGCCTGGCGGAAAACGAGCGCGTCGTGATGCAAGGCGTCCATACGGTGAGTACCGGCCAGCACGTGCGCGTCGTGCCGCCGCTGCATGCGGAGGACTTCGCATCATGAATGCTCCAGAACACCGGTCCTCGACGGACGGTGCGCTCGGCGCACAAACCGGTGCCGCGTCGCGCGACGACGGCCGCTTCAATCTGTCAGCATGGGCGCTGAAGCATCAGCAACTGGTGATCTTCCTGATCGGCCTCGCGACGATCTTCGGCATGATCGGCTATACGCGCCTCGCGCAATCGGAGGATCCGCCGTTTACGTTCCGAACCATGGTGATCCAGACCTATTGGCCGGGCGCCACGGCGCGCGAAGTGCAGGAACAGGTCACGGACCGGATCGGCCGCCAGCTCCAGGCCGCGCCTTACGTCGATAACATCAAGAGCTATTCGCGCCCCGGTGAGTCGATGATCTTCTTTGCGATGAAGGATTCGGCGCCGGTCGATCAGGTGCCGGAAACCTGGTATCAGGTGCGCAAGAAGGTCGGCGACATCCGGGCGACGCTGCCGAAGGGCACCGTCGGCCCGTTCTTCAACGACGAATTCGGCGACGTCTACACCAACATCTATGCGCTCGAAGGCGACGGCTACTCGCCCGCGCAACTGCACGATTACGCGGACAAGCTGCGCACCGTGCTGTTGCGTGTGCCGGGCGTCGCGAAGGTCGACTACTTCGGCGACCCCGGCCAGCACGTATTCGTCGAGATCTCGAACGCGCAACTGACGCGGCTCGCGATCACGCCGCAGCAGCTCGCACAGGCCATCGATGCGCAAAACGCCGTCGCACCGGTCGGCACGATCACGACAGCGGACGATCGCGTGTTCGTGCGGCCGAGCGGCGCGTTCAAGGACACGCAGGTGCTCGCCGACATGCTGATCACGGTGAACGGCCGGACGTTCCGGCTCGGCGACGTCGCAAAGGTCACGCGTGGCTACGACGATCCGCCCGTCACGCAGATGCGTACGAATGGTCACGCGGTGCTCGGCATCGGCGTCACGATGCAAAAAGGCGGTGACGTGATCGACCTCGGCAAGGCGCTCGACGCGAAGGCAGTCGAGCTCCGGGCCGGCTTGCCGGCCGGACTGAAACTGACCGCGATGTCGAGCATGCCGCATGCCGTCAAGCACTCGGTGGACGACTTCGTCGAAGCGGTCGGCGAAGCCGTCGCGATCGTGCTCGTCGTCAGCCTCGTGTCGCTGGGCCTGCGCACCGGCATGGTCGTCGTCATCACGATTCCGATCGTGCTCGCCGTGACGGCACTGTGCATGCACGCGTTCGGCATCGGCCTCGACAAGGTGTCGCTCGGCACGCTGGTGCTCGCGCTGGGGCTGCTGGTGGACGATGCGATCATCGCCGTCGAAATGATGGCGGTGAAGCTCGAGCAGGGTTGGAGCCGCGCGCGCGCGGCAGCCTTCGCCTACACGAGCACGGCGTTCCCGATGCTGACCGGCACGCTCGTCACGGTATCCGGCTTCCTGCCGATCGCGCTCGCGAAATCGAGCACCGGCGAATACACGCGGTCGATCTTCGAGGTGTCCGCGATCTCGCTGATCGTGTCGTGGTTCGCGGCCGTCGTGCTGGTGCCGCTGCTCGGCTACCACATGCTGCCCGAGCAGCATCACGACGCTCATGCACATGGGCAGGACGTTTATGAAACGGGCTTTTACCGGCGGCTGTCCGGATGGATCTCGGCGTGCATCGAGCGCCGCTGGGTGGTGCTGGGCGTAACGGCCGTGCTGTTCGCGATCGCGATGGCGGCATTCACGCGCGTGCCACAGCAATTTTTCCCAAACTCGGAGCGCCCCGAACTGCTGGTCGACCTGCGCCTGCCGGAAGGCGCTTCGTTCGACGCGACACTGCGTGAGGCCACGCGGCTCGAGAAGGTGCTCGACGGTCGGCCTGAAATCGATCACGTCGTCGATTTCGTCGGCACCGGTGCGCCGCGCTTCTATCTGCCGCTCGACCAGCAGCTCCAGCAGCCGAACTTCGCGCAGTTCGTGATCACGGCCAAGGACGTCGAATCGCGCAAGCGCTTGTCGCATTGGCTCGAGTCGACGCTGGCAAGCCGCTTCCCGACCGTGCGCACGCGCGTCGCGCGCCTCGAGAACGGACCGCCCGTCGGCTTTCCGATCAAGTTCCGCGTGAGCGGCGACGACATCTCGACCGTTCGCGGCATTGCCGAAAAAGTGGCGGACACGATGCGTGCCGATGCCCGCACGCGCAACGTGCAGTTCGACTGGGACGAGCCGGCGGAGCGATCGGTGTCGTTCGAAATCGATCAACTGAAGGCACGCCAGCTCGGCGTGACGTCGGAAGACGTGTCGAGTTTCCTCGCGATGACGCTGTCCGGCTATACGGTCACGCAGTATCGCGAACGCGACAAGCTGATCGACGTCGACCTGCGTGCGCCGAAGCGCGAACGGATCGACCCGTCGCAGCTCGCCGGCCTTGCGATCCCGACGCCGCACGGCCCGGTGCCGCTCGGCACGATCGGCCACGTGCGCGACACGCTCGAATACGGCGTGATCTGGGAACGCGACCGCCAGCCGACCGTCACGGTGCAGGCCGACGTTCGCGGCGAAGCGCCGAGCATCGGCGTGACGCGCGCCATCGACAGCGCCCTGGCGACGCTGCGCGCCACACTGCCGGCCGGTTACCGGATCGAGATCGGCGGTGCGGCCGAGGAGAGCATGAAGGGCCAGACGTCGATCAACGCGCAGATGCCGCTCATGATCATCGCGGTGCTGACGCTGCTGATGATCCAGCTCAAGCGCTTCTCGCGCACCTTCATCGTCGTGCTGACGGCCCCGCTCGGCCTGATCGGCGTGGTCGCGGCGCTGCTGCTGTTCGGCAAGCCGTTCGGCTTCGTCGCGCTGCTCGGCGTGATCGCGATGTTCGGGATCATCATGCGCAACTCGGTGATCCTGGTCGACCAGATCGACCAGGACATCGCGGCCGGGCAGCCACGCTTCACCGCGATCGTGGGCGCGACCGTGCGCCGCTTCCGGCCGATCATGCTGACCGCCGCCGCCGCGGTGTTCGCGCTGATTCCGCTGTTGCGTTCCGGCTTCTTCGGCCCGATGGCCACCGCGCTGATGGGCGGCATCACGATCGCGACGGTGCTGACCATCTTCTTCCTGCCGGCCCTCTATGCGACCTGCTTCAAGGTGCGCAGCGACGAATGCGAGTCGCGTGCGATGGACGTCGCGTCCTCGGAGACATGCTGATGAAATTTCCCCTGACCACCTCGGTGCTCGCCGCGAGCGCGGCGCTCTGCCTGAGCGGCTGTGCAATGGCCCCGAGCAGCACGCCGCCCGCGATTCCGTCGCCGGCGCACTACGGCGCGACGCCACAGGCGCCGCGCACCGCCGAAGCGGCAGGCGTCGCGCAGCAGTTCGACGTCGGCGCCGCGCCCGTTCCGCAATGGTGGCGCCTGTATCGGTCCGGCGCGCTCGACGCGCTGGTCGACGAAGGCCTGCGCGCGAACCCGACGCTGGCCGCGGCAGACAGGACGCTCGCCGCCGCGCAGGAGGAACTGCGTGCGCAGATCGGCGCGTCGACGCTGCCGTCGATCGACGCGAACGCGCAGGTGGCCCGCACGCGCACGCCGGACATCTCCGGCGCAGGCGCGCAAAGCCTGCGCTACAACGTCTTCGTCGGGCAACTGCAGGCGCATTACACCTTCGACCTGTTCGGCGCCACGCGATATGCGAACGAGGCGAGCGCCGCGCGCGTCGACGTGCGCGGTTGCGAGCTCGAAGCGGCAAGGCGTGCGCTGGCGGCCAACATCGTCGGCACCGCCCTCCGCGCCGCGACGCTCGACCGCCAGATCCTGCTGACGGAGCGCCTGGTCGCCGTTGCCGAGGCATCCGCGCTCGAAGACCAGCAGCGTTACGCGCTCGGCGCGGTGTCCCACGTGCAGGCGCTGGCGTCGACCCAGGGCGCGGCGTCGCTCGCCGCGACGCTGCCGCCGCTGCGACAGCAGCGTGCGAGCGCGGTTCACGCGCTGGCGATCCTGCTGGGCCGCACGCCCGACGCACCGCCGCCGGTCCCCTCCTTCACCGGACTGTCGCTGCCGGAACACGTGCCCGTGGTCGTGCCGTCCGACCTGCTGAAGGCACGGCCGGACATCCGCGCGGCCGCGGCAGCCGTGAAGGCGGCATCGGCCGACGTCGGCGAGGCGACCGCCCAGTTGTTCCCGAGCCTGTCGCTCACCGCGACGATGGGGCGCGGCGGCTTCAGCTGGCCAGCGCTGTTGTCGGGCGCGGGCGGGCTGTGGGCCGTCGGCGCCGGGCTGTCGCAGCCGATCTTCCACGGCGGTGCGCTGCTGGCTCACCGGCGGGCGTCGCGCGATGCGTACGACGCCGCGGTGCTGCAGTACAAGGCGGCGGTGCTGTCCGCATTCGGCGACGTCGCCGATTCGCTCGCCGCGCTGGACAACGACGCGCAAGGACTGGCCGCGAACGAACTCGCGGCGCGCGCGGCAGGCGAGGCCTTCCACGAAACGGCGCAACGCCGCACATTGGGTGCCGTTCCGATGTCCGCGCAACGGTCGAGCGAACAGCTCTATCTGAACGCGGAACTCGATGCGGTGCGTGCCGCGAGCCGCCGGATGACCGATACGGCGGCGCTGCTGCAGGCAATGGGCGAACTGCCGCCCGCAACTGGCACGACGGTCGCGGCCCGGCAATAGCCGCTGCTTGCGTCGATGGACCGGCCGCGCGCGTTCGGGCCGCACCGGTCCGCAATCTCGAAGCCCGATGCCCGGCGTACCGTGCATCGCGCGGCGCCGCGCCTTCATTACCCGCATGGTTGATTCCCGATGAAATCCGACAACCTGGTCGCCTGCCACGAATGCGACCTGCTGATTCAGCGTCCGCCGCGCCTGCGCGCGCTGACGGCGCACTGCCCGAGATGCCGCGCTCGCGTGAGCGGTGCGGCGCACGGCCGCCGCTCGCTCGACCGGATGTGCGCATTGACGGTCGCCGCGCTCGTGACGTGTTGCGTCGCGCAGGGATTTCCGATCGTCGCGCTCGATGCGGCCGGCATCGCGTCGCAAGCGACGCTCGGTGACGCGGTTCGCGCGCTATGGTCGAACGGTCAGCCGCTGGTGGCCGCGCTCGTGTTCTGCACGACGATGCTGTTTCCGATACTGGAGCTGGCCGCATGGCTGTACCTGCTCGTGCCGTTGCGCGCGGGCCGCGTACCGCGCCACTTCGCACAAGTGCTGCGCGGCATTCACCGATTGCGGCCGTGGAGCATGGTCGAGGTGCTGATGCTCGGCGTGCTCATCACGATCGTCAAACTGACGAGCCTCGCACACGTGCTTGCCGGGCCCGCGCTATTCGCGTTCGCCGGGCTTACCGTGATGCTCTGCCTGCTGTCGACGATCGAACCAGCCCGACTGTGGGAAGCACACGACGAACTCGTCGCACTGCGGCCAGGCGATGCCGACCGTACGAAACCGCCCCGCCCCGACACGAAGCGACATGCGGCGCCCCGGGCCGCGGAACGCAGCGGATCGGCGGGCATGACGGCCCGCGCCGCGGGATGGATCGCCTGTCACCTCTGCTCGCGCGTGCAGCCGGCACACACATGCGGCGAGCGCTGCACGCGCTGCGGATCGCCGCTGCACGCGCGCCGTCCGCACAGCATCGCGCGCACGGGCGCGCTCGTCGCTGCCGCTGCGTTGCTCTATATCCCGGCGAACCTGCTGCCCGTCATGCACGCGACTTCGCTCGGCCGGGCCGAGGACGACACGATCCTCGGCGGTGTCGCGTACTTCTGGACGTCCGGCGACTGGGCGCTCGCCGTCATCGTGTTCATCGCGAGTGTGCTCGTGCCGATGGCCAAGCTTGCGGCCCTCGCATTCCAGGCGATCGCCGCCCATCGCGGCGTGCAATGGCGGCCGCTCGAACGAGCCCGGCTGCATCGGCTGGTCGAGCGCGTGGGCCGCTGGTCGATGCTCGACGTATTTGTCGTCGCGCTCACGATCGCGCTCGTGCATTTCGGCTCACTCGCCGACATCACGCCCGGCCCCGGCGCGCTCGCGTTCGGCGCCGTGGTCGTGCTGACCATGTGCGCGTCGATGCAGTTCGATCCGCGGCTCATCTGGGACGGCGCGCCCCGCCCCGCCGCCCATCACCAACCTTGAACCGGCGCAAGCGCCCGCTTTATTTCGACTCCCAAAACGATGTCCTCTTTCGATTTTTCTCCACCCGAGATCCGGCCGCGCAGCCGCTGGATCCCGTCTCTCGTCTGGATCGTGCCGCTCGTGTGCGCGCTGATCGGGCTGTCGCTCGTGATCCGGACCGTCACCGCCAACGGTCCGACGATCACGGTCACGTTCGCCAACGCCGAGGGCCTCGAAGCCGGCAAGACCAAGGTCCGCTACAAGGACGTCGATATCGGCTCCGTCCAGACCATTACGCTCACCCCCGACTTCAAGCGCGTGGTCGTCGGCATTCAGCTGACGCACGACGCCGCGCGCTTCGCGAACCGCGACACGCGCTTCTGGGTCGTTCGACCGCGCGTCGGTGCCACCGGCATTTCCGGCCTCGGCACGCTGCTCTCCGGTGCATTCATCGGCGCGGATCTCGGCCGCTCGTCGCAGAAGCAGACCGATTTCACCGGTCTCGAGACGCCGCCCGCCGTCACCGCGGACCAGCAGGGCCGACGCTACCTGCTGCACGGCGACTCGCTGGGCTCGGTCGACATCGGCTCGCCGGTGTTCTACCGGCATGTGCAGGTCGGTCAGGTCGTGGGATTCTCGCTCGACAAGGACGGTACCGGCGTCGACGTGCAGGCGTTCGTGACGGCGCCCTACGACAAGTACGTCAGCGTCAATACGCGCTGGTGGCACGCGAGCGGCGTGGATCTTCGGCTCGATTCGAGCGGCCTGAAACTCAACACGCAGTCGCTGGCGACCGTGATCGTCGGCGGTCTCGCGTTTCAGTCGCCGCCTGGACAAGCGGACGCGCCGCAGGCAGCCGACAACACGCCGTTCCGGCTCGCACCCGACGAAGCCGACGCGATGCGCGACCCCGACGGCACGCCGCTGATGGTCATCATGCGCTTCGACCAGTCGCTGCGCGGGCTGTCGGTCGGCGCGCCGGTCGATCTGCGAGGCATCGTGCTCGGTCAGGTCACGAACATCGGGATCGAGTACAACGAACACACGCGCAACTTCAGCATGAAGGTCGCGATGGCGCTGTATCCGTCGCGACTGAGCCGACACAGCGATACGGCGCTGCCCGCGCCCGATACGGCAGGCGGCCACGAACTGCTCGAGCACCTGGTGCTCCAGGGACTGCGCGGGCAGTTGCGCACCGGCAGCCTGCTGACCGGTCAGCTCTACGTGGCGCTCGACATGTTCCCGAAGGCGCCGCACGCAAGCGTGGACGCGCGCCGCACGCCGGTGGAACTGCCGACCGTGCCCAACACGCTCGACGAGCTGCAGGTGCAGATCGCCGACATCGCGCGCAAGCTCGATCAGGTTCCGTTCGACCGGATCGGCAACAATCTGAACGGCGCGCTCGCGCATGCGAACCAGTTGTTCGGTCACCTCGATGAGCAGGTCGTGCCGCAGGCGCGCGACACGCTGGCCGCCGCGCAACGCACGTTCAGCGCGGCAGAGTCGACGTTGGGGCAGAATTCGCCGATGCAGTCGGACGTACATGAGGCGATGCAGTCGCTCACGCATACGCTGCAGTCGTTGAATGCGCTTGCGGACTATCTGGAACGTCATCCCGAATCGCTGCTGTTCGGCAAGAAGGGAGACCGCCAATGAAAGCGCGTTTGTTTGGTCGTCTCCGTATGCCGGCGCGCATCGCGACGTGCGCCGCACTCGCGGTGCTGAGCGCGTGCGCCTCGCCGCCGGTGCATTTCCATACCCTCGCGATGGCGGACGATGCGGGTGCCCAGGCCGACGCATCGCATCCTGCATGGCTGATCGACATTCAGGCCGTGCACGTCGCGGCACCGGCGGACGGCAACCGGCTCGTCGTGCAACGCGGCCCCGATCGGACCGACATCCTGGAGCAGGAGCGCTGGGCCGCCCCGCTCGGCGACGAGATGCGCGGCGGACTGTCGACGCGCGTCGCGTCCCGGCTCGGCACGATCGATGTTCATCGCATCGCCCATCCGGACGGCGCGCCCGTCTACCGGGTCGCGGTGGACGTACAGCGAATCGAATCGTGGCCGGCATCGCACGTGCTGCTCGATGCAACGTGGAGTGTGAGTTCCGGGCCCGGACAGCCGGCGCTGACGTGCCGCAGCATCGTTCGGTCCGGTGCGTCGACGGGCTACGAAGCACTCGTCGACGCGCAGCGTCGCGCGCTCGATGCGCTCGCGCTCGGGATCGCCGCGGGCATTCGCGCGGCGGCCGCGCACGCCGCGCCGCCAGCCGATTGCCGCGCGGGCGCACTCGGGCGCCCGATCGCGCCCCCCGCTGTCGATCGCGACGTGCCGGACGCGCTCGACGATTGAATCGGCGCCGTGACGACGCGACATTTCCCGCAGCGCGATGTTGCGCCGCTTCAATCATTTCCACCGCACTGACAGCACAGGATGAAAACCGCCCGCCTGACCCGCATGCAGCGCCGGCTCGACACCCGCGAACGGCTCATCGCCGCCGCTCGCGAATGCTTCATCGCGAAGGGCTTCGCCGATACGACCGTCGAGCACATCGTCGAGCGCGCTGGCTATACGCGCGGCGCGTTCTATGCGAACTTCGCGCACAAGCGCGAGCTGTTGATCGAGATCCTGCGCCGCGACCGCCCGCGATTACTGACGAAAATGCGGCCGGCAGCGCATGAGCACCGAGGCTTCTGCACCGCCGACTCCGCAGACATCGCCGCCGGCTGGGAATGTTTCCCGCTGTGGGTCGAGGTGCACCTGTACGCGCTGCGCGATGCCGGGATCCGGCAGATCGTCGACCGGTTGCACGCCGAACCGGCGCCGCCGGCTGCGGCAAGCGGTGCGGCGGACACCTCGGAGCGCATGCCATCGTCGGCCGAATGGGCGGCAGTGCTCGGCGTTGCGCTGATGCGTGCCGGTGCGTAGTACGCACGTTACGACGAGCCGACGCAAGACACCGTGATGCGCGCCGTTCGGGCGGCCGCCCGGTCCATCGATCCGGCCGTCCCGAACGAGTATCCGCACAGTGGCGGACGCCAGCCTTCCACACAGGCTGGCTGTCGAATGGGCGCCAGCCGCTTGATCCCGTTCAGAACCGATACCCGACCGACACGAAAGTCGTGATCGGATCGATCTTGATCCGCGTCGAACTGGTCACGGTTCCGACCGCGGATCGCGTACTCAGGTCGGCTTTCGTCGACAGCCACACGTAGGCGACCGACACGCCGACCGACCAGTGCGGATCGATGTTGTACGTGAGCCCGGCGTTGACGATCGGCGCAAAGGAATGGCTCAGCGCCACCGACGTGGGGCCCTCCAGGCGATTGCCGAGCGTCGGCGAATACAGGAATGCGCCGCTCGCGACCTTGTTGCTCAGCTGTACGTCCCTGAACCATACATAGGTGAGACCCGCGCCGACGTATGGCCGAAAGCGGGCCGACGGTTCGCCGAAATGATATTGCGCGAGAATCGCCGGGCTCCATGCGCGAGCCGTCCCCAGTTCGCCGAGCGACGACAGGGAGCCCGTGCCGCTCAGATGCAATTTCGGCGGAATGCCCAGGATCGTCTCGACTGCGACGTGATCCGTGACGAAATAGGTCGCCGTCAGCGCGAACGTATCGGTATCGGCCACGCTCGCGCCGCTACCCGCCACCGTGCCCGAGCGCCCGAGCGCGTTGACCGTCAGCGGCTCGCTCGAATCCTGCGGCGCCATGTGCAGCCATCCGGCGTTCATGACCCACTGACCGGCCGATTGTGCGCGGGCGCACGACATCGCCGCGATCGACAGAAGAATTGCCGCGCTCGTATGCTTCATGGTGTCTCCGATTGTTGTGATGTGCAGGATGGCGCCGCCGGGGAAACGGCGGCATGCGTCGTCGCCGGACGGAGGTCATCCGCCCGGCATGCGCGTCCAGGGTTCCGGACGAAACGGGATTCAGCGGTCTCTGAGCCGGTCGATCAACCGGACGCCCGCGCCGGCAGCCGCGCGCCTGAGCGACGCCAGCGGGCCGTCCTCGGGCGAGGGCATACCGGCGACACGCTCCGCGCCGCCGGCAAAACGCGGGAACAGGCGCAATGCGTTGCCGCGCTCGATGCCGGCGCGCGCGTCGGTATCCCAAACGGGCGACCGTTCGAGCGTGTCGCGCTGCATGGCGGTGACCGGTGCCGGCGCGAACGGGAAATCGCTGCCGAAGAGGATCTGCGTCGGCTCGACCAGTTCGCGCAATGCGGCCTGCGGATACGCGGCGGGCGACAATGCCGTGTCGAAGTGGAATCGACGAATGGTCGTGAGCACGCCGGCCGGTACCGCAGCAAGGTATTCCGGCATCAGGTTGGCCAGCGACACGCGCCACGCGACGTAAGGCAGGAATCCGCCCGCATGCGCGAGAATCCAGCGAATGTTCGGGTAACGCGCCAGCGTCCCCGTCAGCATCAGATTGACCGCCGCGCGCGTCGTGTCGCACAGGAATTCGATCAGGAATCCCGGCGCACCCAGCCCGAGCGCCTCGCTTGTCCGATGCAGGTTCGGATGCACGAACACGACGGCCTGCCGACGATCGAGTTCGGCCATCAATTCGTCGAATTCCGGCGCGCCGAGAAACTTTCCTTCCGTACTGCCGAGCAGCACGACGCCGTCCGCCTTCAGCACGTCGAGTGCATGAACGGCTTCCGCGCAGGCCAGTTCGGTAAGCGGCATCGGCAGAACCGCGAACGAACCGAAGCGGCCGGGATACGCATCGCAGAGCTGCGCCGAATATTCGTTACATTGACGTGCGAGCGTGCGTGCCTCTTCGACATCGCCGAAATACACGCCCGGCGCCGAGATCGACAGCAGTGCCGCCTGAATCCCGTTCACGTTCATCACGTCGAGCGACGCTTGCGCATGCCATTCCGGCAACGCCGCGCCGGCGACCTTCTGTATGCCATGCCTGGACATTGCGTCGCGATAGGCCGGCGGAACGAAATGATGATGGACGTCGATTCGGTGCACGATCTGCTCCGGCGCAAAACATTGATATGGATAACAAAATATTATTCAGGCGCGTCTTCGCGCAAAACGAATCGGTCGCTACGTCGTATACCCGGAAGCGGCCCGTGCGTTCGACAGATCCAGCGCAACATCGACGATCATGTCTTCCTGCCCACCCACCATGCCGCGTCGCCCCAGCTCGACGAGGATATCGACCGTGCCGAGGCCATACTTTCGGGCGGCCAGTTCGGCATGGCGCAGGAAGCTGGAGTACACCCCGGCATAACCGAGCGCGAGCGTTTCGCGGTCGACGCGCACCGGGCGATCCTGCAGCGGCCGAACGATTTCGTCCGCCGCATCCATCAGCCGGTACAGATCCGTACCGTGACGCCAACCAAGGCGCTCGGCCGCCGCGATGAATACCTCGAGCGGCGCGTTCCCCGCCCCGGCCCCCATCCCCGCCAGGCTCGCGTCGACGCGATCGCAGCCCTCCTCGACGGCGACGATCGAGTTCGCCACACCGAGACTCAGGTTGTGATGCGCGTGAATGCCCACCTCCGTTTCCGGTTTCAGCACGTCCTTGAACGCGCGGACGCGATCGCGCACGTCGTTCATGTTCATCGCTCCGCCGGAATCCACGACGTAGCAGCACGTCGCGCCATAGCTTTCCATCTGCTTCGCCTGCTCGGCGAGCCCGACGGGCGTGTGCATGTGACTCATCATCAGGAAGCCCACGGCCTCCATGCCGAGCTCACGCGCGGATTCGATGTGTTGGCGGGAAATGTCGGCTTCCGTGCAATGCGTGGCGACCCGCACGATGCGTGCGCCGGCGTCGTACGCGGCGCGCAGATCGTGCACGGTGCCGATACCGGGCAGCAGGAGCGTGGCGACCTTCGCGTGGGTGACGGCACCGGCGACCGCTTCGATCCATTCGACATCCGTATGTGCGCCGAAACCGTAGTTGAAGCTGCCGCCCTGCAGGCCGTCGCCATGCGCGACTTCGATCGAATCGACCCGCGCAGCGTCGAGCGCCATGGCGATTTGCCGCGCCTGCGCGATGCTGTACTGGTGGCGAATCGCGTGGCTGCCGTCGCGCAATGTCACGTCGGAGATGTAAATCTTCTTGTCCATGGTCGGGAATCTCACGTTGCGTCGCGCAGCATGCGGGCGGCGACCCGTTCGGCCATCGCCATGGCTGCGCTCGTCATGATGTCGAGGTTGCCGGCGTAGGCGGGCAGGTAGTGGGCGGCCCCCTCGACTTCGAGGAAGATCGAAGTCTTGAGACCCGACATGCGTTCGCCGACGCCCGGAATGCGGATTGGCCGATCGGGTTCGATGCGATCGAACTGCACGCGTTGTTTTAGGCGATAGCCCGGCACGTACGATTGCACCGCTTCCACCATCCGCAAGACGGAGGCTTCGATGCGCGCTTCGTCGGCGAAATCGCTGAGGGCGTACACCGTATCGCGCATCATGAGCGGCGGCTCGGCCGGATTGAGTACGATGATGGCCTTGCCTCTCGCGGCGCCACCGACCGTTTCGATCGCGCGCGCCGTCGTTTCGGTGAATTCGTCGATATTGGCGCGTGTACCCGGCCCTGCGCTCCTGCTCGAGATCGATGCGACGATCTCGCCGTAGTGAACGTTGGCGACCTGCGACACCGCCGCGATCATCGGGATCGTCGCCTGTCCTCCGCACGTCACCATGTTGACGTTGGGCGCATCCAGATGGCGCTCGCCGTTCACCACCGGAACGCAGTACGGGCCGATCGCCGCCGGCGTCAGGTCGACCATGCGGATGCCGGGCTTGAACGCACGCAGGAGCGCATCGTTGTACGCATGGGCCGACGCCGACGTCGCATCGAACACGATGTCGATGTCGTCGAAGCCAGGCATCCGCGCAAGCCCTTCGACGCCTTCGTGCGTCGTGGCAACACCCATCCGGGCCGCACGCCGCAGCCCGTCCGATGCCGCGTCGATGCCGACCATCGCGCCCATCTCGATGTGTTCGCCGTGCCGCAGGATCTTGATCATCAGATCCGTGCCGATGTTGCCGCTGCCGACGATACCGACCTTGAGTTTCCTGCTCATCGCGCCGCTCCTTCGCCCAGGCGGCAATGCACGCTGCCGAGCGCGCCGATCTGCGCGCGAATGACGTCCCCGCTCGCCACCGCCACCATCGGGCCCAGCGCGCCGGACAGGATCACGTCGCCCTCGCGCAGCCTCTGTCCGTGACGCGCGATCGTGCAGGCGAGCCAGTGAACCGAGCGCAACGGATGGCCGAGACAGGCGGCACCGACGCCTGTCGATACCGCTGCATCCTGTTTCGTCATCGTCATGCCCAGCTCGCCGAGTGAAAGCCGGCCGAGTGCAACAGGCTGATGACCGAGCACGTACGCGCCGCACGACGCGTTGTCGGCGACGGTGTCCTCGAGCGTGATCCGCCAATCGGCGATTGCGCTGTCGACGATCTCGAGTGCCGGCAGCGCATAGGCCAGCGATGACAGTACGCGGCCATAGCTCGGCGCGTCGTCGTCTAGGTCGCGCCCGACGACGAATGCGATCTCCGCCTCGATCTTCGGTTGCAGCAGACGATTCATCGGCACATCGTCGCCGTCGAGATACGCCATGTCGTCGAACAGCACGCCGAAGTCGGGCTGATCGACACCGAGTTGCCGCTGCACCGCGCGCGACGTCAGGCCAATTTTCCTGCCGATGATGCGCGCACCGGCAGCGGTCCGCGCCGCCGTGTTCGCTTCGGCCACCGCATACGCGGCAGCGACCCCGGCAATGCCGAACCGCTCGGCAATCGGTTCGATCGGGGTGCGCGTCTCGCGCGCACTGCGCAGCGCGTCGGCTGCGGCATGAATACGGGAGTGATCGGGTAATGGACACATGATTGACGGAATGAAATAGGCGGAATTCAGGCGGCCCTGGCGAGCGACGACGCATCGGCCGGCGTGGCTGCGCGGGTGCCGCTGCGGGTATTCGGCACACCGAGCTGGTCGCGCAGGCGCATCACGGTGCGATCGAGTTCGGTCACGGGCACGACGGCGAAGACGAACCGGTCCGGCCGCAGGATCGCCACGGCCTTGTCGCGAAACCCGGCCTTCGCGAACCACGCGATCATGTTGCCGTCGATGTCTTCGACCTCGGTCGCGCCGCCGTTGTGGTTGTCACGTTCGACGCCTTCGAGCCCTTGAGGACGCCCGCCGTACGGATAGAGCGTGACGTACCGTACCGACAACGATTGCAGTGCTTCGGCGGACGCGTCATCGAGATACCGTGCGGGGTCGACGTTCAGGCCGACGAGCGAAAACCCGCGCCCGAGCACGTCGTCCATCCGTAGCCTCGCGCCGTCGAACCGGCGCACGTCGGGTTGCGGGGCGAGCGCGCCCTCCGGGCCGTTGCGGCGCCGCCGCGGCAAGCCGACGTATGCGTTCTTTTTGTAGACGGGCGCCGGCTTGAAGCCGCCCTCCTGAAACCAGCGCTTGAGCGGCGGGATCATCCGGATGACCGCGAGCGAGGTATCGCGTACGAGCGTGCCCAGCGGATTGCGCGCCGACACGACGTTCTTGAGCAGCACGGACACGTCGATCATCGCCTTGGCATGCGCATGGCGCTCGGACTGATAGGTGTCCAGCAGCGCGTCGCCGGCGGCGCCGCGCAGCACGAGGTCGAGCTTCCATCCGAGGTTGTACGCATCGCGCACGCCGGAGCTGGCCCCCTGCCCCATGAACTGCGGCGTCATGTGTGCCGCGTCGCCCGCGAGCAGCACGCGGCCGACCCGCCATTTGGCCGCGATCAGCGCATTGAACGTATAGACGAGCTTGCGCTTGACGACGAACTGGTCCGGATCGACGAACCTGGACAGGTACGCGCGCACCGTCTCCGGCCGCTCCATGTTCTCTTTCGTTTCACCTGGCATCAGCATGAATTCGAAACGGTGGAACTTGCCGGGCTGAACGCAGCTCACGACCGGCAGCTTCGGGTCGACGACGAAATTGAAGTACGGCAGGTGGCGTAGCGCGTCGGTACCCGGCTTGCGCTCGATGTCCACGACGAGCCACGGCTCGGGAAAGCTCTTGCCGGCCATGTCGATGCCGAGCCGCGTGCGAACGATGCTGCGCCCGCCGTCCGCGCCGACCATGTACCGCGCCCGCAACGACTGCACGTCGGGATCGTCGTTCACGCTCGTGCGTGCATCCGTCGCATCGCTGAAGCGCGCTTCGCGCGTGGCCTGATGCACGATACCGACGCCGTCGGCGTCCTGCGAGAAATCGACCACTTCGCGCCCGCGCTGGATCGTGACGTTCGGATAGCGCGACAGCGTGTCCGACAGCGTCGTTTCGAGGTACGGCTGGTAGAAGAAATTGATGATCGGCCAACCGAGCGGCCGCTTGCGCGGCATGTATTGCGTGATCGGTGTGCCATCGGGGCGCACAAGCTGCACCGGCGTTTCCATCATCATCCGCGCCTGTAATTCGTCGGCTACCGCCAGATGCTGGAAGATCCGCATGCATTCGTCGTCGGTATAAACAGCGCGGGCATTACCGTAAAACACCGGCTCGCGCTCGAGCACGACGACGCGATGGCCAGCCTGGCCGAGCAAGTGCGCAAGCACGAGGCCGGTCGGTCCGAGCCCCACGATCGCGACGTCGCACGCATCGTCCTGATGCACTGCGTTCATGTTTGGTCTCCCTGGATGATGAATTCCGGATGCAGCAGCGATGCGAACGCACGCCGGGCACGGCCCAGCCGGCTGCGCAAGGTCAGGTTCTCCGGGCGATGGCCCCACAGGCTGATCCCCTGGTAGGTCGTCGTGCGCCACGCGCGCTCGTCCACCACGATCGGGTTCCAGCCCAGTTCAATCTCGAAGCCCGACGGTGTCCGAACGTAGAACGACAGCTCGCGGTCGTTCGGATGCTGGCCGATCGCATTGGCGATCGGGTATCCCATCGACCGGCATCGCAAGTAGGCCTGAGTCACGTCGTCCAGCGATACGCACTGAAGATTCAGGTGGTGGATCTGCGTGCGCAGCGGATTCATACGGATGCCGCGCGTCGACGCGGTTGCAAGCGAATGGTGGCGCTCGTTCAGTCGAAGAAACGCGAAGTCGAGATTCAGGCCGTCAATCTTGTCCTCGATCTCGTCCGACAAGCGTGCGTCGAACACCTTCTTCCAGAACGCCTGCATCGCTTCCGGCCGACGCGTCGTGATCGCGACGTGCCCCAGGCCGGATGCGCCGGTCACGAATCCGCTCGCCTTCATCTGCAATGGCGAATCGCTCAGCACCGCATCGGTGAACAGCTCGGTGCGCAGCCGCTTCGGTCCGGTGAAGTACCAGAATCGCTGCACGCCTCGCAGCGCGGCTTCATTCGCGCTGCCCTGCCGGACATCGATGCCGAGCGCGGACAGCCGCGCGAGCACGAGCTGCAACGCCGCGTCATCGGCCAGTTGCCAGCCGATCGCGGTGACGTCTTCCGCTTGCCCCTCATGAATAATCAATCGGCGCTGGTGCGCATCGATCCGACACGCAAGCACCGTGCGCAGCGGACGATCCGCATGCAGCCCGAGCCCCTCGGTGACGAATGTGCTCCATGCGTCCAGGCGGACGGACTGGATCAGCAAATAGCCGAGATGCACGCGACCGAACAAGCTGTCGGGCGCGGCCGGCGAACTGGCGATGGTAGGCATGGCGACGCGCTCCGGATCAGACGCGGCGGACGACGCGCGCGTCAACGCGGTCCTCGGCCAGAAACGCCACCACCATCGCGTTGAATTCGTCGGCGCGCTCCCACTGCACCCAGTGGCCGGTCTTGCTGAACAGGTGCACGTCGCAGTTCGGCATGCGCCGCTGCAGCGAGCGTGCGCCGCTTGGTCGATTGACCTTGTCCTCCGTTCCCCACAGCACGAGCGTCGGATTCTGTACGGCGGCCAGGCGCGGATCGCGCGTGAAATCGAGATTCCTGAAATTCGGAATACCTTTGGGCCCGAGCAACGGCGGGCTGGCGACGACCTCCGGATCGATGCTGGACTGAAAGCGCTCCTGGAGCGTCGCATCGGATACCAGGCTGCCGTCGTAGACGAGGTCGCCCCGGATGAACGCCGCGAGCTTTTGCAGTGTCGGGCCTTCGCCCTTGTAGTAGTTCAGCAGACGTTTGAGGCCGGGCGTGGGCAACGCACGCGTCGTGTCCACGCCGCCGGGCCCCATCAGCACAAGGCGTCCGACCGCGGCCGGACGCTCGATCGCCATGCGCAACGCACATGCTCCGCCGAGCGAGTTGCCGAGGATGTGTGCGCGCTCGATGCGCAACGCGTCGAGCATGCCGAGCATGCTCGACGCCAGGTCGCCGAACGGATCGCCGCGATCCAGCCCCTTCGTCGATTTGCCGTAGCCGGGCATGTCGGGTACGACGACCCGGTGGACGCATGCGAGCGCGCCGACATTGCGCGTGTAATTGGACATGCCGGAAGCACCGGGGCCGCCGCCATGGAGCATGAGCACCACCGGCCCCTCGCCTGTTTCGGTAAAGGAAATGGTCCGCGCACCGACCCGAACGGTACGTTGAATCATTGCGTGAGTCATGGACGGGGCATTCACGGCGTGGTCGCTCCAGACGGTTGATCGAACTTGCTTGGTGTTAATAATGAGATATTTGTCATCATGACAATATACTCGTTTTCACCTAACGCCTCGGAGCGCCTGCTGCGTCGCCTTATAATTCCGCCATGAATGAAACGACCGTTGACCATCGGACCCGTGTCGCGGCAGAGCGTCGCGAGCGCATGCGTGCCCGGCTGATCGAAAGTGCGATGCTGGTGTTCGCAGAAAAGGGCGTCGGCGCAAGCGTCATCCAGGACGTCATTGCTGCCGCGGACGTATCGCAGGGTACTTTCTACAAGTACTTCCGTACCAACGATGATCTGCTCGCGGCAGTGACGCAGGAGCTGAACGACGAGTTGCTGCGCCTGATCGAAACGGAAGTCCACGGCTATGGGGATCCGGCGCTGCGCATCGCGTGCGGTGTGCGCATGTTCCTGCACGCCGCGCGCGCGTATCCGCTGCTGGCGCGCTTCATTTGCGCGGCCGGCCTGCATTCGGCGGGGCCGAGCAGCCTGATTTACGTGTTCCTGCCACCCCACATCGAACAGGGGCTGGCGCTGGGACGTTTCAGCGATGTCGGCGTCGGAACGGCACTCGACGTGATCGCCGGAACCGCACTCGCGACGATCCTCAGAATCACCAACGAAGGCCCGCAAAACGTCGTTCCGGAGCCCGTGGTCGCAGCAATTCTGCGCGCACTGGGCGTCGGGCACCTCGAGGCGGAAAAGTTGGTCGAAACGGCATTACCGCCGATTGAAACACCCGTTGCGTCACTGCTCGAACGCGGACATGCACGGATGCAGGCCCAAGCGCAGCCCGCGATCTGACCGCTTTGGGAATGCTCGGTCCAGCACGAAGCGTCATGCTCGGTGACGATCGCCGGGCCTCATCCGTCGGCGACGAGTTTCGCGGTGCGCCTTCAATCCTGGTGACGCGCCGGTCGAGCGCGATCGACGTGCATGGTGTCCGGCACGACGAGGACCTTCCCTGTATAGCGTGTTGCCATTTCGATTCGGCGATGCCAATCGTCGCCAGGTTCGCAGGTCCTCAGTGATGCGATATGGAGCGCGCGTCAAGCGCACGACCGGCAAACGCCGACTTGCCACGGCGAGATCCGGGAAAACGCTCCAAAGACAGCGACACGCTCGTCGGTAGCCACCGTCTGGCACTGGAAGAAACTGCGTGTGAGGTAGTCGTCGGTATTCGCGGGATAGTCGCGAAGCCGGTCTTTCATGCGACGCCCCCGTGGGTTGCGTCCGAAATGACGCCCACGACATCGCCGCGCGCTATTCCACTTCGACAAGCGCCGGCTGAACAGCGCAGGCGTCGCATCGCCCCCGTCAGCTGACGGGTACCGCACGAGCGCTCGGGGTGGCTTGGCCGCCGCCTGCGTCACCCCATTGCGTCACTGTGCCGTCTCGGCCGCATCCACAACGGGCAGCGGCCGGCTTGCGATCTTCTCGGCTTCCGCGCGTTTGAGCCCCAGCGTATGGAGCAGCGTCGCCGCCGTGCGTTCCGGAAAATGCTCTCCGCTGAAGCCGAGTTCCTTCAGGACACCGGCTGCCGGTGCGCCCGGAGCGACGAAGTTGAGTTCGGCGGCAATCGCGGTCAGCACCGTACCGCCGACCGAAAGGAAGCCGACGAATGGGTCGGCGACCACGAAGCGCTTCTCGGCGATACCGCGCTCCATGTCCCGCAGCAGGCGTTGACCCAGGCCAAGCGTCAGGACGCGCGCCGAAAAGCCCTCGCGTATCAGGAAGTGTCCCCACACCGGCTCGCGCCGCGCGCGCATCAGCGTATGTCGCACCGAGACGGAAATGATTTCCGCCGGGTCGGACAAGCCGCTTGCCAGCCGATCGAGCGAATCCGCGAACTCCTCGAATACCGATTCCACGAGGGTCGCGTAGATCGCCTCCTTCGATTCGAAGTGGTTGTAGAACGAGCCGAAGCCGACGTCGGCGGCCTCGGTGATTTCGTTGATGGCGACGCCTTCCATGCCCTTCTCCGCCATCAGTCTGAGCGCGGCATCCAGCAGGCGGGCGCGGGTCTCCCGCTTGCGGCGCGCGCCACGCGGCTCGCGCTCTTCGGCGACCGCGGGACTGGATGCTTCCGGAGCGGAGCGCTTTGGTGTCCGGCGGCTCGGTGTATTCGTCATGACGTTTTCGATCCTTGTTCGTGCCCAAGTATAGATTCAAATGTCTACATTGACAAAATCATCATCTATGATTTTAATGTCATCAAGGACGGCCGAACACGGCCTCGGGAACCGATCGAACGACGAATGGAGATACGGTGGAGACACACATGCACACGGGCGCCAGCGCGTCCAATCACAACAGCTCGCAGTCGTCGCCGAAGTGCGGGCTGCCTTCGATGCCCGGTGTATTGATCGCAGGATTCAGGCCGGTCGGTGCCGCATCGGCCCATTTTTCGGCCGGTCACGGCATCGGCGACGAGGCGCGCCGCTCCCATGCGAAATCGACGAGCGACCTCGCGACATTCATGGTCCGGCCAGTGATGTCGTGCGACGGTGAGATTGCACGCCTGCCGTTGCGCGGCAGGCCCCTCGATGCGACGGCGCCTGCCTTCGCGATTGTCATTCGACCTGCCTGATTGTCATCCGCCATGAAACTGACCACCCCACAACCGGCTCGCCACCCGCACCCCACAACGAAGGCATCGGCGCTCGCCTATCTGATCTTCGATCGCCCCGATCTCGACGAAGCAGAGCACTTTCTCAACGACTTCGGTCTCCGAACGGTGCTGCGGGATGACACGCAACTGCTGCTGCGCGGAACCGGCACCGCACACTTCTGTTATGTCGTTCGCCACGCGCCGAAGGCCCGCTTCGTAGGCTTCGGATTGCAGGTCGACAGTCGTGCCGATCTGGAGGCGCTCGCCAAAGTCCCTGGTGCGTCGGAGATCGAGGCATCGGATTGGCCAGGCGGCGGCCTCCGGGTGCGGCTCGCCGATCCGTCGGGTTTTCGGGTCGACGCGATTGCCGGCCAGACCCGGGCCGACACGTTGCCGCACCGTGCCGCGCTTTCATTCAACTCGGTCGACACGCCGTTGCGGATCAACGAAACGCAGCGGCCGCCGGCGAGCGCGCCCGAGGTCATTCGGCTCGGACACGTCGTGCTCGAGCTCGCCGACTACCAGGAAACCTGCGCGTGGTACACGCGACATTTCGGGTTCATCCCCAGCGATGTCCAGGTGCTGCCGGACGGCTCACCTGCGGTTGCCTTCATGCGGCTCGATCTCGGCGACCGGCCGGCCGACCACCATACGCTCGCGCTCGCCCAGGGGTTCGTGCCGACTTATAGCCACAGCGCGTACGAGCTGGTCGACGCCGATGCCGTCGGCATGGGCCAGCGCATGCTCCGCGACAACGGATGGGCGCACGCGTGGGGCATCGGCCGGCACATTCTCGGCAGCCAGATCTTCGACTATTGGCAGGACCCGTGGGGCGACAAGCACGAACACTATTGCGACGGCGACCTGTTCACGGCCGACGAGCCGACGGGCGTGCACGCGGTCAGCCGCGAAGCGATGGCGCAGTGGGGCCCGACGATGCCGCGCAGCTTCACGAAGCCCCGGCTCACGCCGTCGAGCCTCGCGGCGCTGTTCCGCAACCTGCGCCGCAGTCCCGATCTGACGGTCAGCAAGCTGCTGACCCTGGCGAAGCTGTTCGCCTGATCCCCAACCGCCCATTCGACTCACGAGAGATCATTCATGTCACTGCATGTCCTGCACTTCCGGCATCATGGCCGCGCCCAATGGGGTGTGGTCGCCAACGGCGCCGTCACGCCGATTCCCGGCGACTTCGAGACAACCGCGAGCTTTCTCGCGGCGAATCCGGTTGAACGACTCGTCTCGCTCGACGGACCGACGATTCCGGAGTCGGACGTGGAGTGGCTGCCACCGGTGACCGCCAACCAGCAGTTCGTTTGCCAGGGTGCGAATTATCGTCGGCACATGATCGAATCCGGCATGGATCCGGACGCGAAAAAGTTCAACATGATCTTCACGAAGGCGACGAGTTGCATCGTCGCCGCCGACTCACAGGTCGTGAAACCCCGGCACGTCCGGTTTCTCGACTACGAAATCGAGCTCGGCCTCATCCTCAAGCGCGACATCACGTCTCATCAGCAGATCACGGACGCGAACCTGCACGACTATGTCGCCGGCACCGTGATCGTCAACGACTATTCCGCGCGCGATGTCCAGATCCCGCAGATGCAGTTCTACAAGGGCAAGAGCTTCCGGACGTTCGGCCCGGTCGGCCCCTATCTGTGCCTGCTCGAGCGGCATGACTTCCCGAAGCTGAACGCGCTCGACCTGACGTTGACCGTCAACGGCGCGGTCCGCCAGCAGGACTCGACATCGAACCTCGTCTACGGTCCGGCGGAAACGTTGACCGAGTTGTCGGGCGTGCACGACCTTCGCGCCGGCGACCTGCTCGCGACCGGCACGCCGGCCGGCTGCGCACTCAGCATCCCGTCGCCGCTCAAGCAGCGAGCTGTCGCGCTCTTTCCCGAATCCGTCAAATGGAAGATGTTCATGAAGGTGCAGGCGGGGCGAGCGCAGTATCTGAAGGCCGGAGACATCGTCGAAGCCCGGATCGCGAGCCGCGACGGATCGATCGATCTGGGCGTGCAACGTAACGAGATCGTGGACGAAGCAGCATGAACGGCATCGCGACCCAAGACGACGTGCTGGCGATCGAAGCGCCGGGCCTTCCGCCGGACCTTCCGGCCAGCACGTACGAGATGATCTGCGCCGGTGCGGCCATCGATCCGTCCGCCCCCGCCCTTTCCTTTTTCATGACCGCCGACGCGCACCGCGACGCCGAGTGCTGGACCTATCGCGAGCTGGTTCGTGACATCACGCGCACGGCCAACATGTTCGCGCGCCTCGGTGTGGATTCGCAGTCGGTGATCGCTTATGTGCTGCCCAATCTGCCCGAAACGCATTTCGTGATCTGGGGCGGACAGGCGACCGGCATCGTATGCGCGATCAATCCGCTGCTTGAAGGCGAAGCGATCGGTCAGCTGCTCAAAGCCGCCGGCGCCAACGTGCTCGTGACGCTCGCGCCATTTCCCGGGACCGATCTCTGGCAAAAAGTCGCGGACATCCTTCAGGAGGTCGAGCCGCTGCGGCATCTCGTGCTGGTCAACCTGGCCGATCGCGTGCGGGGCATGGCGCAGTCGGCGGCACGCACGCTCCAGCACGACGCGTGCGCGCAGCTGTACGGCGATGGCGGTTTGCGGAGCGCCGTGCCTGCGCACATCCAGATCCACGACTTCGGTACGGCAATCGCGCAGGAATCCGGTACGGCGCTCGACAATGCGCGCCGCATTCACCCCGGCGACATGTCCTCTTACTTCTGTACCGGTGGAACCACCGGGTTGCCGAAAATCGCGATGCGCAGTCACGGCAACGAAGTGGCGAATGCCTGGAGCGCAGGGCGGTTTTTCGGCGACAGTATCGGCCCCGGCAAAACGACTTTTTGCGGCTTGCCGCTCTTTCACGTCAACGCCGCGATGGTGACCGGCCTCCTGCCTTTCTCGCGCGGCGCCCATGTCGTGCTCGGCACACCGCAGGGTTACCGGGGCGACGGTGTCGTCAAACGCTTCTGGGAAATCGTCGAACATCATCACATCAATTTCTTCAGCGGCGTCCCGACGCTTTATGCTTCGCTGCTCGACATTCCCGCCGACGATCATGTCATCGACTCGCTCGAATACGGCCTGTGCGGTGCCGCGCCGATGCCGGTCGGCGTCTTCAGGGCCTTCCAGGAAAAAACGGGCATCCGGATTCTCGAAGGTTACGGCCTGACCGAAGGAACCTGCGTGAGCAGCGTCAACCCGCCGAACGGCGAGCGTCGGCTGGGATCAATCGGGCTTCGCATCCCCTTCCAGGCGATGAAGGCAGTCGTCGTGGACGATGCGGGACGGTATCTGCGCGACTGCGCAGCCAACGAGGAGGGGTTGCTCGTCATCTCCGGGCCGAACGTGTTCACCGGCTACACGCGTCCCGACCAGAACGAGGCCCTGTGGCTCGATCTCGGCGACGGCAAGCGCTGGCTCAACACCGGCGACCTCGGCCGCTGCGACATCGACGGTTACTTCTGGCTGACCGGCCGCAAGAAGGAGTTGATCATCCGCGGCGGACACAATATCGACCCGGCGACGATCGAGGAACCGCTGCATCGACACCCGGCGGTCCAGATCGCAGCGGCGATCGGGCGCCCCGATGCCTATGCCGGCGAGTTGCCGGTCGCGTATGTTCAGCTCAAGCCGGGCATGACCGCTAGAGAACACGATCTGGAAGTGTTCATGCAGCAGGAGATCGCGGAACGCGCTGCCCTGCCCAAGCACGTCCGAATCGTCGAGGCGATCCCGCTCACCGGCGTCGGCAAGATATTCAAACCGGAACTCAAGCGCCGCGAGACGAGTGACGCACTCCGCGCGGCATTGGACGAGGGCGGAGCGCCAGGCGCATCAGTCGACGTCTCGACCAGTAATTCCGGCGGAATGTCGGTCTCGGTCGAGCTGAGCGATCCCGGGCTCGAGACTGCCGCGCGCTTCGTGCTGGGGCGTTTTCCGTTTGCGTTCTCGATCTCGTTCGCAGCGGAACCCATTCGATCGTCCGGTCCCGCAGCAACAGATCTGCGGTGACGGAGGCACGCGACTAGCCGCGACAACACAAACTCCAAGAGCGGCTCGTTACGATCAATAAGGTATCCAAATTAACTGCAGTTATTTAATCGGATCGAGACAGAGGAGACACACGATGAATTTGACGCGAATGACGAATTTCGCAGGCATGTCGGTTTTTGTCTGCACGGCTGCACTTGCCGACAACGCAGATGCGCAGACGGCCGGAAGCATCACGACGTCGGTTGGATGGCTGCACGTCGCGCCCCAGGGCGACGCGACGCCCCTGACCGTGCAAAGTGTCGGCGGCGTAACGGTGAATCAGCAAATGGCTGGTACCGGGGCGCATGCCAGCTCGACGGATACGATGGGCATCACCACCGAGTACTACGTCACCGACAACATTGGTGTCGCCATGCTGTTTGGACTGCCACTGACAGTCAATCTGGTCGGTGACGGGACGTTGCAGAAGTACGGAACCCTCGGCACGACAAGGCCGATGCCGCCCGCCATCGAACTTCGATATCACCTGTTTTCAGCTGAATCGAAATTCCGTCCGTACGTAGGACTTGGCGTCAACTACACGTGGTTCACCCAGGTTCGGGCGACCAATCGCCAGTTCGTCACCGACAGCTTCGGGCCGGGCGGCTCGGCGCGCGCGACACTCAGTTCATCGTGGAACCCGGTGTTCGAGCTCGGGGCGAGTTACGCGATGACCAAACATTGGTCTGTCGGTGCTTCCGTCGGCTACATGCCGGTGAAGACCCACCTCACGTTATACGGACAGACCGCGACCGGCACGCAGATCGTTTCCACATCGACGCTCCGACTCAATCCCGTCAACGTTTTCCTGAACGTCGCGTATACGTTCTAGCGGGTGCGCCCCGATGCCAGCCCCCCGCATGGAAGCAACACTTTGGATCGAACGATGAAACGACAGGCTCTCAAGACCATTCTTTTTGCATTGCCCAAGGTTCTGGACCTGACGGCGCGCCGCTTCCCCGCTTATCGCGATCGCCTCAAGGAGCGCAATCTCGTCGCGTGGATCGGGCTCATGGATCAAAGCATCGGTCGCGCCATCGAGTTCAGGAATGGCCGCATTCGGTCGCGCGCCGGCAAGCATCCGCGGCCCGATGTGCGCATGGCCTTCAAGGACGTCGCCACCGCCCTGAAGTTCCTTTCCCCGAACCCGGACCAGGGCGAGATCGTCCACGCCGCCAAGAACTTCAAGGTGGTCACCGAGGGCGAGGACGAACTGCTGGTTTGGCTCATGCAAACCCTGAGCATGATGCGCACGGTCGGCCTGACGATGGGCACGCCCATGCGCGACGGCACCCGACGCTACACCACCTGTACCAATGGGGGCCCCCTGTTCGTCTACGTCAAGGATGGCCGCATCGTCCGCGTGACGCCCATCGAGCTGGACGATACGGATGCGTCAAGCTGGGTGATCGAGGCACGTGGACGCCGCTTCAGCCCGCCACGGCGCGGACTGGTCGCGCCCCACGCGTTGACCCTCAAGTCGCTGGTCTACTCCGACAAGCGCATCCTTCACCCGATGAAACGGGTCGACTTCGACCCGGACGGCGAGCGCAATCCGCAGAACCGGGGCAAGTCCGGCTATGTGCAGATCAGCTGGGACGAGGCCCTGGACATCGTCGCCAAGGAGATCAACCGGCAGAAGCGTGTTCACGGCCCCGGCTCCATCACGTTCCCGATGTCGTCCCACCACCAGTGGGGCAACGTCGGCTACTACCTCAGCGCGCTGACGCGCTTCGCCAACCTGATCGGCTTCACCCGGGTCGCCGCGAATCCGGACAGCTGGGAAGGCTGGTACTGGGGCGCCATGCATCATTTCGGCAACTCGATGCGCGTCGGCGTGCCCGCCGGCTACGGGGGCCTCGAGGACGGTCTCAAGGAAGCCGAAATGATCGTCTTCTGGTCCTGCGACCCCGAAAGTACCAACGGAGCCTACGCAGGATTCGAGGGAACCCCGCGCCGCCTGTGGGCCAAGGAACTCGGCATCGAGTTCGTTCACATCGACCCGCACTGCAATCCCACCGCACAGCTGCTGGGCGGCCGCTGGATCCCGATCCGGCCGCAAACCGATGCCGCGCTGGCGACCGCCATCATGTACGTCTGGACCGTGGAGGGCTTGTACGACAAGGATTACGTCGCGACGCGCACGACCGGTTTCGACGATTGGAAAGCCTATCTTCTGGGCGAAACCGACGGTACCCCCAAGACTCCCGAGTGGCAGGAGAGCGAAACCGGCGTGCCGGCCAAGGATGCCCGTGCGCTTGCGCGCCTGTGGGGGAAGAAGAAGGTGCATCTCGCCGTCGGGATGACCGGCGCGGGATTCGGTGGCGCGGGCCGAGGGGCGACCGGCGCGCAATGGGCGCGCTGCATGATCATGATGATGTCCATGCAGGGCTGGGGCAGGCCGGGGGTGAATTTCGGCTGCCTCGAAATCGGCGTCCCGCACGATCTCCAGTTCTACTTCCCTGGCTACGCGGACGGCGGCATTTCAGGCGACCTGGCGTGGACCGCCAATGCGGTGGACAACTACCAGCGCATGCCGCATATCCTGACCATGAATCCCGTCAAGCAAATGGTGCCGCGACAGCAGATGCCCGATGCGATCCTCAACGGTCACGCCACCGGTTATCTCTGGGACGGCATGTCCCAGGAAGCCCAGTTTGCGCCGTTCACGTACCCGATGCCCGGCTATTCGCCGATCCACATGATCTATCGCTACGGCGGATCCGCGTTCAGTACCGTGACGAATTCCGGCCGCTGGACGCAGGCCTACCGGCACTCGAGCATCGAGTTCGTCGTCAATCAGTCGATCTGGATGGAAGGCGAAGCCCAGTTCGCCGACGTCATCCTGCCCGCGTGCACTTCGCTGGAGCGCTGGGACATCGGAGAATGGGCGAATTCGGGCGGCTACGCCCACCACGGGTATGGCACGGTCAACCATCGCATGCTGACGCTGCAGCACAAGTGCATCGAACCCCTGGGCGAGTCCCGCTCCGACTACGACATTTTCACTGCCATCCTGACCCGGTTGGGCCTGGGTGGCATTTTCACCGAAGGCTGTGGGGATCTCGACTGGGTCAAGCGCGTCTTCGACTCGTCGGATCTGCCCGATCACATTTCGTGGCGCGAATTTTGCCGCAAGGGCTATTTCGTCGTGCCGCCCGAAAAGCCCGAGCTGCGCCATCCCGTGGACATGCGTTGGTATGCGGAAGACAGGAAGAAGGACCTGCCGGAACCTCATCCGCTGCCGTCACAGTTCTCGGAACAGTTCGGCAAGGGCCTGCAGACGCCGAGCGGCAAGCTGGAGTTCGTGCCCGAGTTGCTGAAGCGACACACCGCGGACAATCCGGAGCGACCACCGCTCAACCGATATATCCCCTCCTGGGAGGGGTTGCGCTCGGACCTGGCTTTGCGCTACCCGCTGCAGTTGATCGCCACCCACAGCCGCTACAGCTTTCATACCCATTGCGACGGCAAGAATTCTGCGGTGAACGGCATCGACGATCATCGCGCACTGATCGCGGGGCACCGGTTCTGGCTGCTGAGGCTCAATCCGGCTGACGCTGCTGTTCGACGCATTGCCCATCGCGATCTCGTCAAAGTACACAACGACCGTGGCGCCGTGATCTGTGCGGCCGATGTCTCGCCCCTGGTGAACGCTGGAGTGGTGAAATCCTACGAGGCGAGCGCTGAATTCCAGCTGATCGAAATCGATGGCGAGCAAGTCGAGATCGGCGGTTGCATGAACATGCTGACCCCCGACCGGCCGCAGACCGCCGGCACCAGCAGCATGAGCCCGAATTCCTGCCTGGTGCAGGTCGAGAAATGGCGCGGTGCCGAAGCATTCATGCTCGGTCGCGCAGCGTGAGGAATTTCAAATGAGCAAGTGGAACCTGATCATCAACGTCGGCCGTTGCGAGAACTGCCAGAACTGTGTGATCGCCGCGCGGGACGAGCACGTCGGCAATGACTTCCCCGGCTACGCGGCACCCGCCGCGGCCAGTGCCGAGAGCCCCATCCGCATCCTGCGTCGTGTACAGGGTGCTTCGCACATGATCGAGACCACTTATCTGCCGGTCATGTGCAACCACTGCGACGACGCGCCCTGCATGCGTGCGGGCGGCAGCGCCGTTCGCAAGCGCGCCGACGGCATCGTCATCATCGATCCGGACAAGGCGCGAGGCCGGAAGGACATCGTCAAGGCATGCCCTTATAAGGCGATCGTCTGGAACGAAGAGCTGCAACTGCCCCAGATCTGGATCTTCGATGCGCATTTGCTCGACCAGGGTTGGTCCCGCCCGCGTTGTCAGCAGTCGTGCCCCACCGATGTCTTCGAGACGGTCAAGCTCGATGACACGGCGATGGCCGAGAAGGCCACGCGCGAGGGACTCAAGGTATTGCGGCCCAACCTGGGCACGAAGCCCCGCGTGTGGTATAGCGGCCTCGAGCGGTGGGAAACGTGCTTCGTCGGCGGAAGTGTCAGTGCCCAGGCAGGAGACGTGGTCGAGTGTGTCACGGATGCGGTCGTCGCCTTATATGCAGGTAATCAGCAGGTAGCCGAAACCGTCTCGGACGGCTTCGGCGATTTCCGGTTCGACGGCCTGGCCAGGGGCAGCGGCCTCTACAGAGTCCACATCCGGCATGCCCTCGGCAATGCCTGGCGCGAGTGCAAATTGGGCGACAGCGCTTACCTGGGCGAGATCAGGCTCAGCCATTCGACAAACACCGTGGCGATCGAGTGCTCATGATCCGGGCGAAACTGGACGCTGCGGTGACCGACGGTGAGCGAATCAGAAAAAACAAGGCCGGGCAGAACACCCGGCTCTTGGTAACGCCATGCCGCATGCGCACCGCGCAAACGCCGGCACGCACGCGACCACCCGGTCGTCAGACCGCCATCACCGTCACCGACTTCGTAACGAGATACGGCTCCAGCGCTTCCGGCCCGCCTTCCGACCCGTAGCCCGAATCCTTCACGCCGCCGAACGGCATTTCCGGCCAGGGCGTCGCCGGCTGGTTGATCCACAGCATCCCGACTTCGAGGCGCTGCGTCAGCAGGTGCACGTTCGCGAACGAACGCGTGAACGCGTAGCCGGCCAGCCCGAACGGCAGACGATTGGCTTCGGCGATCGCATCCTCGAGCTTGTCGAAACCGCGGATCGCCGCGACCGGGCCGAACGGCTCGTTGTTGAACACGTCCGCTTCGAGCGGCACGTTCGCGATCACGGTCGGCGCGAAGAAGTTGCCTTCCGAGCCGATCCGTTCGCCGCCGGTCTCGATGCTCGCGCCGACCTTGCGCGCGTTCTCGACCACCGACACCATCGCGGTCAGCCGGCGCGGGTTCGCCAGCGCGCCCAGCGTCGTGCCTTCCTCGAGGCCGTTGCCGACCTTCAGCCCCTGCGCATGCGCGACCAGCGCACGCGTGAATTCGTCGCGGATGCTGTTGTGCACGAGGAAACGCGTCGGCGAAATGCACACCTGGCCCGCGTTGCGGAACTTCGCGCCACCGGCGGCCTTCACCGCCAGCGCGACGTCCGCGTCCTCGGCGACGATCACCGGCGCGTGGCCGCCCAGCTCCATCGTCGCGCGCTTCATGTGCTGGCCCGCGAGCGCCGCGAGCTGCTTGCCGACCGGCGTCGAGCCCGTGAACGTCACCTTGCGGATCACCGGATGCGGAATCAGGTACGACGAGATTTCCGCCGGATCGCCGTACACGAGACCGACCACACCGGCCGGCACGCCCACGTCGACGAACGCGCGCAGCAGCGCGGCCGGCGATGCCGGGGTTTCTTCCGGCGCCTTCACGAGGAACGAACAGCCGGTCGCCAGCGCGGCGCACAGCTTGCGCACGACCTGGTTGACCGGGAAATTCCACGGCGTGAACGCCGCGACCGGTCCGACCGGCTCCTTCACGACGGTCTGCTGCGCGCCGAGATTGCGCGGCGGCACGATCCGGCCATACACGCGGCGGCCTTCGTCCGCGAACCATTCGATGATGTCGGCAGCCGACAGCACTTCCACACGCGCTTCGGTCAGCGGCTTGCCCTGCTCCTGCGTCATCAGCTGCGCGATCGTGTCGGCGCGCTCGCGCACCAGCGCGGCCGCCTTGCGCATCGTCGCCGCGCGCTCGTGCGCGGGCACCTTGCGCCATGCTTCGAAACCGCGCTGCGCCGCGGCCAGCGCACGATCGAGATCGGCGATGCCCGCGTGGGCCACCTTGCCGATCGCCTTGCCCGTCGCCGGGTTCACGACGTCGATCGTCTTGCCGCTCGCGGCGTCGACCCACTCGCCGTCGATCAGCAGTTGCGTATCCGTATAAGTCACGTTAGCCATCCAGACACCCCAGTTTTACGTCGATAAAACGCGCGCGGCCGCGAACGGCCGCACGCCGGTTGACAGAGAGAGCTGTGCCACCGGGCGCCCTGCACCCGGCAATGTTCGACGACGGGCGCGCGGCACGCATGCCCGTCGTCATCCGCCACGGTCGGTCGCGCTCAGCGCGCGGCCGCCGTCGCCTTGCGGAGTTTCGCGACCTCCGCCGCCTGCACGGCCGGCGCGCCGTTGTTCCAGCCGGCGCGCATGAACGTCAGCACGTCGGCGATCTGCTGGTCGTTCAGCTGGTTCGCGAACGCCGGCATCGGGTACGCGGACGGCACGCCACCGATCACGAGCGACTCGCTGCCGTTCAACGTCACGTTGATCAGCGACGCGGCATCGGCCTCGAGCACGTTCGGGTTGCCGGCGAGCGGCGCGAGCAGCGGCGCGTAGCCGCGGCCGTCCGCACCATGACAATGCAGGCAGTAAGCGTTATACACCTTTGCGCCCGGATCGTTCGCCGGCCGGCCCAACACGACCTGCGTCGCCTTCGGCTCATAACGGTAAGGCGGCGCGCCCGTGCCGCCCGCTGCCGGCAGCGATTTCAGGTAGCGGGACATCGCCGCCAGATCGTCGTCGGTCAGTTCCTGCGTGCTGTGGTTGATCACGCTGACCATCGAGCCGAACGCGGTCGCATGCCGGTTCGCGCCGGTCTTCAGGAATTGCGCGATATCCGCATCGCTCCAGCGGCCGAGCCCGGTATTGTGTTCGCCGGTCAGGTTCGACGCGAACCAGTTGTCGATCGGCGCGCCCGACAGGAACGCCGAACCGCCCTCGTCCAGCGCCTTCTCCTGGAAGCCGACACCGCGCGGCGTATGGCACGATCCGCAGTGCCCGAGCCCCTGCACGAGATACGCGCCGCGGTTCCACATCGCGTCCTTGGCCGGCTTGTCGGCATAAGGCGCCGTATCGAGGAACACCATGTTCCACAACGCGAGCGGCCAGCGCATGTTGAGCGGCCACGGGATGTCGGACGCCCGGTTCGCCTGCTTCACCGGCTCGACGCCGTGCATGAAGTACGCGTACAGCGCCTTCACGTCGTCGTCCTTCAGCTTCGCGTACGACGGATACGGCATCGCCGGATACAGGTTGTGGCCGTCCTTCGCGACGCCCTTGCGCAACGCGTTCGCAAAATCGGCTTCCGTATAGCCGCCGATGCCCGTGTCCGGGTCGGGCGTGATGTTGGTCGTGTAGATCGCGCCCATCGGCGTGACCATCTTCAGGCCGCCGGCGAACGGCGTGCCGCGCGGCGCGGTGTGGCACGCGACGCAATCGCCGGCCTTCGCGAGATACGCGCCGCGTGCGACCAGCGCGCTGTCGGCGGCTGCCGCTTGCGCGGCGTGCGCCGCCGTGCCGGCCATCAGCGCGGACATCGCGATCAACGACGTGCCGAACGTGCGAGCGGCGCGACTCAGGCGGTTCAGACGATTCGAGGTGAGGTTTCGCATGGTTCGTGCCCTCTCCTCAAGCCGTCTTCAGCTGGCTGCCGACCGGCAGCTTGCGCAGCCGCGTGCCGGTCGCCGCGAAGATCGCGTTCGACACGGCAGCCGCGGTCGCCGCGGTGCCCGGCTCGCCGATTCCGCCCGGCGCCTCGGCGCTTTTGACGAGATGAACCTCGATCGGCGGCGTCTCGTTGATGCGCATCATCCGGTAGTCGGTGAAGTTGCTCTGCACGACGCGGCCGTCCTCGATCGTGATCTCGCCATACAGCGCGCCCGTGATCCCGAAGATGATGCCGCCCTGCACCTGCGCCTCGATCGTGCTCGGATTCACGGCCATCCCGCAGTCGACCGCGCACACGGCACGCTTGACCTGCACTTCGCCGCCTTCCACCGCGACGTCGATGACGATCGAGAAGAAGCTGCCGAACGCGTGCATCACCGATACGCCGCGCCCTTGCCCCTTCGGCAGCGGCGTGCCCCAGCCGGCCGCCTTCGTCGCGACGTCGAGCACGTTGCGCGCACGCGGCGTCTTGTCGAGCAGCGCGCGGCGGTACTGGACGGGATCGGTCTTGGCCTGTGCCGCGAGTTCGTCGATGAAGCTCTCGACGACGAACGTGCTGCGGGTCGGCCCGACGCCGCGCCAGAACGCGGTCGGCACGTGGCGCGGTTCCTGGCGCACGTAGTCGATCAACTGGTTCGGCAGGTCGTACGGCAGGTCGTTGGCAACCTCGACCGCGTCGGGATCGACGCCGTCCTTGAAGGCCGGCGGTGCGAAGCGCGCGAGGATCGACGAACCGACGATCCGGTGCTGCCATGCGACCGGCTTGCCGTTCGCGTCGAGGCCGGCCGAGATCCGGTCGTAGTAGTACGGGCGATACATGTCGTGCTGGATGTCTTCCTCGCGCGTCCACACGACCTTCACCGGCGCGTTGACCTGCTTCGCGATCTTCACGGCCTGGCCGATCATGTCCGTTTCGAGCCGTCGGCCGAAACCGCCGCCGAGCAGGTGGTTGTGCACGACGATCCTGTCGGGCGCGAGACCTGTGAGCTTCTGCACGGTGTCGACCGCCCGCGTCGGCACCTGCGTGCCGACCCAGATCTCGCAGCCGTCGCCGCGCACGTGCACCGTGCAGTTCACCGGCTCCATCGTTGCGTGCGCAAGGAGCGGCTGTTCGTACACTGCATCGATGCGCGTCTTCGCGTTCGCGAACGCGCGGCCGACGTCGCCGTCCTTGCGCGCGACCGCGCCCTTCCCGTTCGCGGCTGCCTGCGCGAGATCGGCGACGATGTCCTTCGTCGATACCTTCGCGCCCGCGCCTTCGTTCCACTTCACGACGAGCGCCGACGCGCCGCGCTTCGCGGCCCACGTGTGATCGCCGACCACCGCGACCGCGTTGTCCGCGCGCACGACCTGGCGCACGCCCGGAATCTTCTTCGCGGCCGTATCGTCGACGCTCGCGACCGTGCCGCCGAACACCGGGCTGTTCACGATCACCGCATACAGCATGCCGGGCACGCGCACGTCGAGCCCGAACTGCGCGGTGCCGTCGACTTTCTCCGGCGAGTCGAGCCGCTTCACCGGCTTGCCGATCAGCTTGAAATCTGCCGGCTGCTTCAGCGCGACGTCCTTCGGCACCGGCAGCTTCGACGCGGCGTCCGCGAGCTGGCCGTACGATGCGCGCCGGCCGCTCGGCGTGTGCTGCACTTCGCCGTTCACCGCCCGGCAGGTGGCCGGATCGACGTTCCATTGCTTCGCCGCCGCCGAAACCAGCAGCGTGCGTGCGGTCGCGCCCGCGCGGCGCAGCGGTTCCCACGCGTACCGCACCGAGGTCGAGCCGCCCGTCAGTTGGCCGCCGAGCAGCGGATCGAGGAACAGCTTCTCATTCGGGGGCGCATGGTCGAGCGTGACGTTCGACAGCGGCACCTCGAGTTCCTCGGCGATCAGCATCGGCAGCGCCGTGTAGACACCCTGGCCCATTTCGACCTTCGGCATCACCAGCGTGACCTTGCCGGCGCGGTCGATCTGCACGAACGCGTTCGGCGCGAATACGCCGGCGCGCGCGCTTTCGTCCGCATCGCCGCCGATCACCGAGCGCCGTGCCTCATCGCCCGCCGCCGGCATGCTGAAGCCGAGCAGCAGGCCGCCGCCCGCCGCCGCGCCGAGCGACATGCCCGCCTTGAGAAACGAACGGCGCGACACGCCCGCGCCGGCCCGACCTGCTTCGATCAGTCCTCGCGACATGTCAGCCTCCGCAGAGCCGCCTCAAGGAGGCTGACCGCCCCCTCGGGGGGCAGCGAACAAAGTGAGCGTGGGGGCTGTTTCATCTCATACTCCCTTCGCAGCGTGTTTGACCGCCGCGCGAATCCGGTTGTAGGTACCGCAGCGGCAGATGTTGCCGGCCATCGCCGCGTCGATGTCGGCGTCGCTCGGGTTCGGGTTCGATGCGATCAGCGCGGTGGCCGCCATCACCTGCCCGGACTGGCAGTAGCCGCACTGGACGACGTCGAGCTCGCGCCATGCCTGCTGGACCTTCTGCCCGGCCGGCGTCGCGCCGACGGCTTCGATCGTCGTGATCCTGCGGCCCGCGACGGCCGCGACCGGCAGCACGCATGCGCGTGCGGCGACGCCGTCGAGATGCACGGTGCACGCGCCGCATTGCGCGATCCCGCAGCCGAATTTCGTGCCGGTCAGGCCGACGACGTCGCGCAAGACCCACAGCAGGGGCATGTCGTCGGGGGCGTCGACCGTACGGTTCTCGCCGTTGATGTTGAGGGTGACCATTCAGACTCCGGGGCCGGTGTATTGGGGAAGCGGCGCGAACGATGCGCTGCGCCGCGTTGTCGTTGTCATTGTCATTGCCGTCGCGTCATGCGTGACGGTTGCCGCGCGGCCCGGGCGGGCGCGAGCCGCGACGACGGTACCGCGTCGTTACTCGGCCACGTCGACGCCCGACAGCACCTTGATGACGGGCGGTGCCGTGAACCAGTCGGCCGACTTCACGCGGAATTCCGTGAAATGCGGGCTGGCGAGGTGCGCGTCGAACGCGGCCTGGTCGTCGTAGATCTCGTACAGGTGCAGGTTCGGCGAACCGTCCTGCTCGCGGAACAGGTCGTAGCGCCGGTTGCCCGGCTCGACGCGCGTCTTGGCGACCATGCTGCGCAATTCGGCCTCGGCGGCCTGCGCGTGTTCGGGTTTCAGGAACAGGGAAGCAATCACGTGAAGCGCCATCTTTGTCACTCCTTTCGAAACGGAATCGAGCATGCCACAAGGCGGCGTCTCGCGACGCCAGCATGCAATCGTCGTGTGTCGTCTTGCGCCGGTGTCAGGCCAGTTCGTCCGGACCCACGCGCACGACGACCTTGCCGAAATTCTTGCCGGCGAGCAAGCCGATCAGCGCATTCGGCGCATCGGCGAGATCGGGGATGACATCCTCGAGCGCCTTCACCTTGCCCTGCGCGAGCCACTCGCTCATCTCCTTCAGGAACAGCGCGTAGCCCGTCGCGTAATGATCGAAAATGATGAAGCCCTGCATCCGGATGCGCTTGCGCAGGATCGTCCCCATCAGCAACGGCAGGCGATCGGGGCCGGCCGGCAACGCGGTGTCGTTGTAATGGGCGATCAGCCCGCATACCGGCACGCGCGCATGCTCGTTGAGCAGCGGCCACACCGCGTCGAACACGGCGCCGCCGACGTTCTCGAAATAGACGTCGATACCCTTCGGACAGGCTTCCTTCAGCCGGGCGGCGAATTGCGGATCGCGGTGATCGATGCAATCGTCGAAGCCGAGCGTGCCCTTCACGTACGCGACCTTGTCGGCGCCGCCGGCGACGCCGATCACGCGGCAGCCCTTCAGCTTCGCGATCTGGCCGACCACCGCACCGACCGCCCCGCTCGCGGCGGCAACGACCACGGTTTCGCCGGCCTTCGGCTCGCCGATCTTCAGCAGCCCGGTGTACGCGGTGAACCCCGGCATGCCGAGCACGCCGAGCGCATGCGACGGATGCGCGAAGTCGCGGCCGAGCGGAATGAGACCGCTGCCGTCCGACAGCGAATAGTCCTGCCAGCCACCGCGCGCGACGACCAGGTCGCCTTCGCGATACGCGGGCAGGTTCGACGCCACGACACGGCTGACCGTGCCGCCGACCATCACGTCGCCGAGCTCGACCGGCGGCGCATACGACGGCGTGTCGCTCATCCGGCCGCGCATGTACGGGTCGAGCGACAGCCAGACGGTGCGCAACAGCACCTGGCCGGCACCGGGCACCGGCACATCGCCGGTCTCGGTACGGAAGTCGTTGGGGGTGGGCGCGCCGACCGGGCGCGCGTTCAGGATGATTCTGCGGTTTGCTGCCTTGCCTTGCGGCATGGGAACCTCCGTCAACAGGAAGGGACGTGCACGGGCACGATCGGATCAACGTTGGACAACCGTGATGCGCGGGGCTACGCCCTTGCCGGCGAATCAGCCGGCGGCGGGGCCGCCGCCTCGCGGGTAAAACAATGTGATTTCAGCATAAGTAGACCAGTCGTCTATAACCCACACAAAAAACAGGGCGCGCCTGCGCGCGCCCACATTACGACTGCACTCCGTCGGGCTCGAAGGACGGCAGGTTCAGCATCCGCCGTGTTTCGAGCATCGCGCGTTCGAGCGGTTTGCGGTTCCGGTGAATCTTCTCCAGCAGCGTCGCACCCAGCCACAGCTCGTAAAGGATCGCGGCCGTATGCGCCGGATCGTCGACGCCGCCCAGCGAACCGTCAGCCAGCCCGGCCTCGATCCCGCCCGCGAGCCGCTCGATGATCTGGCCTGTGCCGCGCCGCAGGACCGCGCGCATCGCCTCCGACAAATCGGACACTTCCGCGCCGAGCTTCACCGCGAGGCACTTGCCCTCCGGATCGTCCGCGCACTGCGTGCGCAGCCAGTTGCCCCAGTACGTCATCAGGCGCTGCGCGCCCGTGCCGGCCGGGTGCTTGAGCAGGTTGTCGAGGTGCTCGAGATAGCCTTCGAAGTACGATTCGAGCAGCGCCTCGCCGAACGCCTCCTTCGAGCCGAAGTAATGGTAGAACGAGCCCTTCGGGATGCCCGCCGCGGCGAGAATCTCGTTCAGACCGACCGCCGAAAACCCCTTGTGGAGCATGATCGGCTTCGCGATATTCAGGATGTGCTGGCGGACTTCCGCGCCTGAAGATGCATTCATGATGGCGTATCTTAGCAACGATTAGACCGGTCGTCTAGTAACGTCGAGCCGGCAAGTTGAGCGGCACTTTACCCGAATCGCGCCGCATCGCGGCCGCGTTGTCACCGCACCGTGGCGCCCACGTCACGCGGGTTTGGGAGCGCGCTTCCTCGCGACCGGTTTCGCCGCACGCAGGCTGCCGCCCGCCGGTCGACCCGGCGCCCGGCGCGCGGGGGGACGTGACGCGCGTTCGGCACGCAATGCGTCGAGTTCGCCGACATGCGCGGCATTGGCCGCGCGGGCCCCGTCGAGCTGGCCTTCGAGCATGCCGCAGCGGTGTTGCGTGTCGGCCAGTTGCGCCTGCAGCGCCGCGAGATCCTTGCGGTGCTGCGTATCGCGCTGTTCGGCGCGAGCCGTGGCCGCGTCGAATTCCTTCTGAACGCGTGCGGCCGCGAGCCGTTCGCGGTCGACCTCCTGAAGCGCTCGCTTCTCCGCTGCACGCAAGCGTTCCTCGGCCCGACCCGCGTCGTCGCGCAGCCGGTCGAGTTGCGACGTGAAATCGGCGCGCGCCTGCGCCAGCGCGCGATCGGCGTCCGCGTTGTCGGACTTCAGCCGCTCGACTTCCGCTTGCAGCGCGCGGCGCGATGCTTCGTCGGCCGCCCTCGCCTGCTCGAGTTCCTGGATGCGCACCTGGGCCGCCAGCAACGCGCTCGTGCGGTGCTCCAGCGCGGTTTCGGTGCGGGACAGGTCGACTTGCAATGCGGCGACCTCCGCTTTCGCCGCGGCCCGCTCGGCTTCGACTTCGGTGCGCAGTGCATCGAGCGCTGCGGCGGCATCGGTACTCGAGCGGCGCCACAACGCGGCGACGAGCTCGCCCGCTGCCGCCTGCAGATCGGCCGGCAAGTCCGGATGCTCGATGCGCACCCGGCTCTTTTCCCGCAACTCGGCCCAGAACTCGCCGAGAACCGCCGTCGGCGTGCTCATGCTGCCCTTGCGCACGAGCTGGTAAAGGCGGTTCGCGGTGGGCGTGACGCCGAAACGGAAGAACATCAACGCGCAGACCTCGCGATAGAGCTCGCGGGTTTTCGGGAAATCGGCCCTCAGGCGGTCGATTTCGGCGATCAGGCGGGATTCGTCGGCAGCGAGGTCGGACATGACGGTTTGAGTCGGTAGTTTCGTCAATAATATAACGTAAACCGTTAGATATCCAATTAACCTGCGCCTGTCATTTGACATTATTTCTATAATGTTGAATTTCCATGGGTGAGCTTCGTTATTTCCGTACCTGACTCGCTACCTCGCTGCTCCCGTCGACGTATTGCGTCCTCTGATCCCGGCCGCGCCCGCAACGCGGAAAGCGCCCCTCCCGGTCAACACACGCCCTCCCGTCTCTTCCGGTTCGCGTCCAAGTCGCCCCACCCGATAAGCATCCGTTAAGAATCCAGCCCGCATAGTGGCGCCCAGTCCTCGCCCGAGGCCTCCGACCCGCGCCGCAACGCATGCATGACGGCGCCTCTTCAAGGAGCGATCCGTGAATCCGCGCCCTCCCGTCGTATCGACGACCCTGCTGAACAAGGTGCCCGCCGTCACCGCCATCTTCTGGATCATCAAGATCCTGTCGACCACCGTCGGCGAAACCGGCGCCGACTATCTCGCCGTCCGCGCCGGGCTCGGCGTGCCCGTCACCGACGCGTTGATGGCCCTGCTGCTCGTCTGCGCGCTCGTGCTGCAGTTCCGCGCGAAAGCCTGCGTGCCGTGGCTGTACTGGCTCAACGTGGTGCTGGTCAGCGTCGTCGGCACGCAGATCACCGACGCGCTGACGGACGGGCTGGGCGTCAGCCTGTACGCGAGCACCGCCTGCTTCGCCGTCGCGCTCGCGGCCTTGTTCGCGGCCTGGTACCGGAGCGAGCGGACGTTGTCGATCGAGACCATCGTCACGACGCGTCGCGAAGCGTTCTACTGGGCCGCGATCCTGCTGACGTTCGCGCTGGGCACGGCCGCCGGCGATCTGGCCACCGAAGCGCTCGGCCTCGGGTTCCGGCTCGGCATCGTGTCGTTCGGCGCGGCGATCGCGCTGGTGGCCGTCTCGATGCGACTGGGCACGAATCGCGTGCTCGCGTTCTGGCTCGCCTACATCCTCACGCGCCCGCTCGGCGCGTCGCTCGGCGATTTCCTGTCCCAGGCCCGCGAATACGGCGGCATCGGGCTGGGTGCCGCGACGACGAGCGCGGTGTTCCTGACGTCGATCGTGCTGCTGGTCGCATGCACGACGCTCGCCAACCGGCAGGCAAGCGCGCGATGACCGTCGCGTTGTCTTGCCTTGTCGCATACCCCGTCCGACCCTCCAAAGGAAATGACATGCTTACTCGAAAACTGATGTGCGCCACGATCGTCGCGGCACTCGCAGCCGGCCCCATGTCGATGCTGCTCGTCTCGCCCGTCCATGCGGCAACCGCCGCGAAGCTTGGCGACCTGTCCGCGTTCCGCGGCATCGCGACGGACTCCCGGAAGCTCGTCAACGCGGGCAATCTCGCCGGCGCGAAGACACGCATCAAGGATCTCGAGACGAAATGGGACGATGCGGAGCCGTCGCTGAAGCCGCGCTCGGCTGCCGACTGGCATGTGATCGACAAGGCGATCGACCGTGCGCTGGCCGCGCTGCGCGCCGACAAGCCAGACGCCGCGACATGCCGCCAGTCGCTGGACGATCTGCTCGCGCTGCTGAAGTAAATCGCCGCGATGGACGCCCGGTCACGCCGCGCGTCCGTTGTCGGCGCCTGCCGCGATCCGCGTCGTGACGATGCGTGCGACATCGGCCGCGCGATGACTTGAAGCGCCCGATGCACGCCATCGGCTGCGCATCAAACGAACGAGGCTCGCACCGTGCGAGCCTCTTGTTCGTGATGCCGTGATCGCCGCAACGCACACGTCGACCGCAGTCGACGTATCGGCAGACGAATGCGCTCGATATCGATGCGGCGGTGTGCGACGTGCCGCCCCGATCAACCCAGCGGCACCACGCTCCCGAGCAGGATCCGCACGAGCGTCGCCTGGCGCGTCACGCCCGTCTTCGAGAAGATCGCGCGCAGGTGCGTGCGCGCCGTGTTCTTGCTGATCCCCGATTCCTCCGCCGCCTCCTCGAGCGTCAGCCCGTTCGTTAGCAGCAGCGCGAGCGACGTCTCGGCGGGTGTCAGGTCGAACAGCTTGCGGATGATTTCCTGCGCGCCCTGCGGCTTGCGGTCGGGGTCGCGCAGGAACAGCGTGACGGCCGGCCGGCGCTTGTTGTCCTCCGACCAGTCGGACAGCAGCACGGTGCGCACCAGCAGCCCGAGGCGCGGCTTGTCGAAGCCGCGCGTGATTGGCATCGCCTCGACGATCGCCGCGGCCGTGCCGTGGTGCCCCATCACCGCGTGGCGGATCAGCCGCTTGAGCGTGCGGTTCTCCTGCGCATCGGTCGCCTCGATCGTGCCGCGCGCAATCGTCAGACCGTTGTTCTGCTTCAGGATCTCGTCGGCGACGCCGTTCATGTCGATGATCGTGCCGTTCTCGTCGAGCGTGATCGTGCCGATCTGCATCCGGTTGATCGCGTTGGCATAGATCGACCGCTCGACCTCGGCCGTGTCGAGCCGCGAATGCAGTTCGACCGCACGCTTCAGGTGCGGCAGCAGCAGCGCGCAGATCGCCTTGTCGCGCGCGGAGAACTGCTTCGACGCATGATTGCGGCACACGCGGAACCGGCACTCGACGCCCGACGGCGTGCGCAGGTCCGCGCCCAGGATGTAGCGCACGTCCTGCGGCTTCAGGAACTGCTTGTACAGTTCGCTCGACAGCCAGCCCGTATCGCCGAACACGTCGTCGACCGTGACCACGCGATCGGCCGGCAGGCCGACGAACGGGTCGAGCGAATAGTAGTAGTTGTTGTACGACGCCTCGCCGTCCCCCGGCACGACCGGGCCGAACTCCGATGCATGCACGGACAGCGGCGCGCGACGGTCGCTCGCGGCCGCGCGCAGGATCAGCGTTACGTAGCTGGCCTGCAGCAGCCGGCGAACCATCTCGAGCGCGCCCGCCCACGGCGGCGTTTCCATCGGCCCCTGATAGATGCGCGCCATCAGCTCGCTGAAATCAGCGACGCCGATGTCGGCCTCCTCGCTCGTTGACTGGCTCTCTTGCGGGGCCCATCTCGTCTCCATCAGCACGCTCCATCCTCCATGCAACTTGTGTTCGGTGCGATTCGTCCGCGCCGCCATGATTAAGACGTGTCTTAATTCCGGCGTCATCGGGACATTCACTGAATGCCGAGCTTTGGCCATCCGGACGCGCGAACCATCGTCCAATCGGATGATGTGGCGCCCTGCCCGCTGCGCTGGAATGCCCGTCAGGCCGTGCCGGCAAGCGTCCGGCGCGGGCTCAGGGAAAACCGCGATGCGGGTTTACCTGATTCAGACCGCATCCGATTCAGACAGGAGTTCCAATGCCGCTCGACCCTCAGGCGCAGGCGCTGCTCGCCGCGCTCGCCCAAGCGCCCGCGATCGATTTCGATCAACTGACCGTGCCCGCGTACCGTGCGGGCCTCGCCGGAGGCAGCGCGTTCGCGCCCGGCGACGCGATTGCCGCCGAAGAGGACTGGCAGATCCCGGCCCCGGGTCGTCAGTTGTCCGCACGACTATATCGGCCCGATGCCGACGGGCCGTTGCCGCTGACCGTGTTTTTCCACGGCGGCGGCTTCGTCGCGTGCGGCATCGATTCGCACGCGAACCTGTGCCGCAGTCTTGCCAGACGGGCGCGCACGCTCGTGCTGTCGGTCGATTACCGGCTCGCGCCCGAAGCGCGCTTCCCGGCGGCCGCGCAGGACGCTTGCGACGCGGTGCGCTGGGCCGCCGCCAGTGCGCGCGATCTCGGCGCGCGCGCCGGTGCGATCGCCGTGGCCGGCGACAGCGCGGGCGGCAACCTGGCCGCGGTCGCCGCGCTGCAGTTGCGCGGCTCGGGCATCGCGATCGCGCACCAGTTGCTGCTGTATCCGGTCGTCGATTGCGCGACCGAGCATCCGTCGTACGAATCGCTCGGCGAAGGCTATTTCCTGACGGCGGACGCGATGCGCTGGTTCAAGCGCCAGTATTTCGACGACGGCGCCGACCGCGCATCGCCGCTCGCGAGCCCGCTCGCCGTGGCGGACCTGTCGGGCGCGGCGCCTGCCACCATCGTCAGCGCGGAATTCGATCCGTTGCGCGACGAGGCCGAAGCGTACGCACTGCGTCTCGCGCAGGCCGGCACACCGGTCTCGCTCGTGCGCTGGCCGGGCCAGCTGCACGGCTTCGCAAGCATGCTCGGCGCGGTCGATGCGGCCGATCGCGTGCTGACCTTCGGCGCCGACGCGCTGCGCCGCGCATTCGACGCGACGGAGGCGCAATGACGCTCGCCAGTACGCCGGAAATCGTCGACGAGCTGCGTGCGGGGCGGATGGTCCTGCTCGTCGACGAGGAGGACCGCGAAAACGAAGGCGACCTCGTGATCGCGGCCGATCACGTGACGCCTGACGCGATCAACTTCATGGCGCGCTTCGGGCGCGGCCTGATCTGCCTGACGCTGACCGCCGAGCGCTGCGAGCAACTGCGTCTGCCACCGATGGCCGATCGCAACGGCACGCCGTTCGGTACCGCGTTCACCGTCAGCATCGAGGCGGCAGAAGGCGTGACGACCGGCATTTCGGCAGCCGATCGCGCGCGGACGATCCGCGCGGCGGTCCGCTCGGGCGCGCGTCCCGACGATCTCGTGCAGCCCGGTCACGTGTTTCCGATCGCCGCGCGCCCGGGCGGCGTGCTGGTGCGCGCGGGACACACGGAGGCCGGCTGCGATCTCGCGGCGCTCGCCGGGCTCACGCCCGCGTCGGTGATCTGCGAGGTGATGAACGACGACGGCACGATGGCACGGCTGCCCGAGCTGCAGACGTTCGCCGCCCATCACGGGCTGAAGATCGGCACGATCGCGGACCTGATCCATTACCGCCGCGAGCACGAATCGCTCGTCGAACGTGTCGGCGAACGGCCGCTGCATACGCCGTGGGGCCGGTTCCGCGCGATCGAGTATCGCGACACCGTGCACGGTGCGCCGCATCTCGCGCTGGTGCGCGGCGAGCCCGATCCGTCGACACCCGTGCTGACGCGCGTGCACGAATGCCATTCGCTGCTCGACCTGCTCGACGCGGAACCATCCGCGCATTCGTGGCCGCTGCACGCGGCGCTGCAGCGGATCGATGCGGCCGGTTGCGGCGTCGCGGTGCTGCTCGACTGCGACATGCGCGGCGACGCGATGCGAACGCCGGCTGGCCACGCACGCCGCGACGGCCGCGTGACGGGAATCGGCTCGCAGATCCTGCGTGACCTCGGCGTGCGGCGGCTGAACGTGCTGTCGAGTCCGTTCCGGCTACCGGCGCTGTCGGGGCACGACCTGGAAATCATGGCGTTCATCCCGCTCGGCGACGACGATCCGGAAAGCGCGCGCGCCGCCCATGCGAGCCCGCTGCGGGCGGCGTGATGCCGGGCTGACGGGCGCGTACCGCGCGTCCTGGCACCGCCTCACGGGTTTCCGCTTGACAGGCTATCGTTTGTTTTTATGAAATACAGTCTTGGGTTTGTATTTTGACGATACATACCATAGACTGTATTTTTCGATTACAAACGATCGCCTGTCATTGCGCGGAGAGCCCATGGCATTCCCTGTCCAGACCTTGAGCCAGCTGCGCCCGATTCTCGTCGGCTTCCGGAAGTCGGCGGGGTTCACGCAGGCGCAGCTCGCTGCCCGCCTCGGCGTGACGCAACAGTCGTACGCGCAGCTCGAAGCCAATCCGTCCGCGGTCAGTATCGAACGCCTTTTCAAGGTACTGAACGTGCTCGGCGTTCGCCTGGCGCTCGAGCCGGGCACGCCGGACGACGCAGCGGCGCCCGCTGGCACCGCGCCGGCGCCCAAGCGCACGCCGGCCGCGCGCGGTCGCTCGTCTGGTTCGTCTGGTTCGTCTGGTTCGTCTGGCTCGTCCGGTTCGTCCGGTTCGTCCGATCTGCCGGTTCGCCTGCCGGCCGCTGCGAAGGCCCCATCCGCCGCCACGCGGAAACGGCCTGCCGCGACCACGCCCGGCAAGCCTCGGGGCACCAGCCGGGAGGACTGGTGACGATGGCCCGCCGCCCCCGCCACGACCGCCTCGACCTGTGGATGAACGGCATCCCGGTCGGCTACTGGGAAGTCCGGCGCGGCGTCGAGCGCCTCGTCTACCTGCCGGCGTGGGTCGACGATCCGCAAGGCCGTCCGCTGTCGCTGTCGCTGCCGTTCACGCCGGGCAACCAGTCGCACCAGGGCGCGATCGTCGCCGACTACTTCGACAACCTGCTGCCGGACAGCCAGCCGATCCGCCGCCGCATCGCGCAGCGCTACCGGCTCGGGTCGACGGCGCCGTTCGAACTGCTCGCGTCGATCGGCCGCGATTGCGTCGGGGCGCTGCAGTTGTTGCCCCCGGACGAAGCACCGGTCGACCTCGAATCGATCGACGGCACCGCGCTCGACAATGCGGCCGTGGCCGACGTGCTGCGCCACGCGACCGCCGCGCCGCTGCCCGGCCACGCGGAGCCGGACGGCGAGCTGCGCCTGTCGATCGCCGGCGCGCAGGAAAAGACCGCGCTATTGCGCGACGGCAATCGCTGGCTGCTGCCGGCGGGCAGCACGCCGACCACGCATATCTTCAAGCTGCCGCTGGGGCGCGTCGGGAACATGCAGGCCGACATGCGCACGTCGGTCGAGAACGAATGGCTGTGTTCGAAGATCGTCGCCGCGTACGGCCTGCCGGTCGCCGCGTGCGACATCGGCCGGTTCGACGACCAGAAGGCGCTGATCGTCGAGCGTTTCGACCGCCGCCCGTCCCGCGACGGCACCTGGATCCTGCGGCTGCCGCAGGAGGACATGTGCCAGGCGACCGGCACGCCGTCGGGCGCCAAATACGAATCCGACGGCGGCCCCGGCATCGCGACGATCATGGGCATCCTCGCGAATTCCGCCGACGCCGCGCGGGACCGGACGAACTTCTTTGTCACGCAGCTCGTGTTCTGGGTGCTCGCGGCCATCGACGGCCACGCGAAGAATTTCAGCATCGCGCACCTGCCCGGCAATACGTATCGCAGCACGCCGCTGTACGACGTGCTGTCCGCGCATCCGATCATCGGCACGCGCCGCAACCAGCTGCCGCCGCGGCGCGCCCGGCTCGCGATGGCCGTGTGCGGGAAGAATCGCCATTACGTGATCGGCGACATCCAGCCGCGTCACTGGATCGCGCAAGGCGCGCGTGTCGGTCTGACCGAAGACGCCGTACGCGCGGCCATGGCCGATGTGGCGGCACGCACCGAACCGGTGATCGCCGGCGTCGCGTCGCGCATTCCGGCGGATTTCCCGTCCGACGTGGCCGATGCGATCTTCGACGGGATGCGCCGCCAGGCGCGCAAGCTGGGCGCGGCCGACTAGGCGGTGCGGGCGCCCGGGCGGCCGCGCTGCGGGCGGTGGGCGGTGGGCGGCGGATCATCCACGTGGACGATGCGATCCGGCGTCGACTCCGCACAATGGTCGCCATCCCCATTCCGACGCACGACCAACATGGAACCTGCCGTCCTCGATACCGCGTTCAGCCCGCTGCAGATCGGCCCGCTGACGCTGCGCAACCGCCTGATCAAATCCGCGACCAACGAAGGGATGACGCCGAACGGCGTGCCGTCGCGTGCGCTCGTCGGGTTTCATGAACGCATCGCCGCGGGCGGCGCCGCGCTGACGACGGTCGCGTACTGCGCGGTCAGCGACGACGGCCGCACGTTCGTCGACCAGGCGCGGCTCGATGCGCCGACGGTCCGGCAATTCCGCGCGCTGACCGACGCGGTGCATCGCCACGGCGCAGCGGCGTCCGCGCAGATCACCCACGGCGGCTGCTTCACGTTCCTGCCGTCGCTGTCGACGAAGCGGCCGTTGAGTGCGTCGGGCGGGTTCAACAAGGTCGGCGTGATGAGCGGCCGCTTCCTGAAGCAGGCGATGACGCGCGACCAGATGACCGTCATCGCCGACGAATTCGCACGCGCGGCGCGCCACGCGCGCGACGCGGGCTTCGACGCGGTCGAGATTCACATGGGTCACGGTTATCTGCTGAGCCAGTTCCTGTCGCCGCTGTACAACCGTCGCCGCGACGCATACGGCGGCGATGCGGCGCGTCGCGCGACGTTCCCCGTCGAGGTGCTGCGCCGCGTGCTCGATGCGGTCGGCCGCGATCTCGCCGTGGTCTGCAAGATCGGCGTGACCGAAGGCGTGCGTGGCGGCGGAACGCCCGACGACGCATGCGAGATCGCACGGCGGCTCGAGGCCGAGGGCGCGCACCTGCTGGTGCTGAGCGGCGGGATGAACGTCGAGTCGGTGTGGCAGCTGTTCGGCAGCCCGCTGCCCGGCGAGGCGCGCGCGAACGCCGACAACGCGATCGTGCGCACCGCGATGGCGCTGCAGAAGCTCACCGAGCCGAAGATGGGCGCGTTTCGGGAGATGTATTTCCTCGAGCATTCGCGGCAGGTGCGTGCGGCCGTCCGGATGCCGCTCGCCTATCTCGGCGGCGTGCGCTCGCGCGAGAACGTCGCGCTGGCGATGCGCGAAAGATTCGACGCGGTGGCGCTCGCCCGCGCGCTCGTGTTCGAGCCGGGTTTCGTGAACGAACTGCGCGGCGGCGGCATCGCGCAATCGGGCTGCACGTCATGCAACCGCTGCGTCGTGTCGATGTACACGCCGGGCGGTACCGCATGCGCGCTCAAGGCGCCGAACGATCCGGCGCCGAACCGTGTGCCGGCCGCGGGCGTGTGAGGTTACGCGGTCGCTGATTCCTCAGTCGCACTCGCGGCCGTGGCCACTACCGCGACAACGCCCTCTGCCGCTCACCCGGCGTCGCGGGCGCGGGCCAGCGCCGCGAGGTTCCCTTCCCCGAATCCGTGGTGCCCCTGCCGCTGCACGATCTCGAAGAAGATCTCGCCGGGCCGGCGCTTGACGAAGGTCTGGAAGAACAGGCGCGGCACGCCGTCGCTGCCGATTTCGCCGTCGACCAACACCGCGCGGCGGCGCAGCGCGTCGAGATCGACGCCGTGCCCCGGCAGCCGCGCATCGACTTCGTCGTAATAGCGCGCCGGCGGTTCGATGAATTCGACGCCGTTCGCGCGCAGCGCATCGACGCTCGCCAGGATGTCGTCGGTCGCCAGCGCAACGTGCTGGACGCCTTCGCCCGGATGGTCCGGCAAATACGCGTGCATCAGCTCGGTGCGCCGCGTGCCTTCCTCGTAGACCGGAATCCGCACCGCGCCGCACGGCGACACCATCACGCGCGACTCTTCCGACACATGCCAGTGCGCGTCGATTTCATGGATTTCGCGGAAGTGCAGCAGGTCGTGATAGAAGTCGAGCCACTCGCGCATGCGCCCCGCGCCGACCGTCTGCGTGAAATGGTCGACCTGCTGCAGGCCCGTGCCCACGCAATCGAGATCGGTATGCGCGGTCGCGATGTCGATCGGCCGGAAATCGATGTCGAAGATCGAGATGTCGCCGACGCCGCCGCGCTGGCCGTCCCGCCCACGCCAGCGGTCGACGAAATAAAGGTGCGAATCGCCGATCCCCTGGATCGCGGGAATCTTCAGCTCGCCGACCCCGATCCGCTCGCCCTCGAACGCCCACGCGCCGAGCTCGATCGCACGCTCGAACGCGCGCCGCGCGCTGGCCACGCGCAGCCCGATCGCGCACACGCCCATCCCGTATTCCTCTGCGTAGCGCGCAGCGAACGAATCGGGCTCGGCGTTGATCAGGAACTGCATCTGCCCTTGCCGGTACAGCGTGACGTTCTTGCTGACATGGCGCGCGATCGCCTTGAATCCGAGCTGCTCGAAGCGTTGCGCGAGTGCGTCCGGCACCGGCGCCGCGAACTCGACGAATTCGAGTCCGGCCATCCCGAGCGGATTGGCGGCCGGATCGGCAACGGGCGGCGTATCGCTGGACAGGGAGTGGGAATTGCCGGGCATTGCAGTCTCCGGGGGCATACGGTCGATGGGGATGACGCCCGGCCGCTGGGGTGGCCGGGTGTCCGCCCGATTCGGGCGAGGTTTTGATGGTCCCGATTTTAACCAGATCGTTCACGGCGGCACACCCTGGCCGAACGGGATACGGATGCCTCGCCTAGTGCAAACCCGGAAATCGTTCGATAATCGCACATAAAAGATCGATAATCGCGCATTTTGACCGATCGGCCAATTGCCGTCGCGCGGCGCGCGCCCTATTCTCCGTTCACCCATCGACTTCAATGCAGCATCGGACGCGGCGCCGCCACGATTCCACGATGCGCCGTGCCAGGAGACTTCGCCATGACCCCAACCTTCGACACCCTCGACGCCGCCGCCGGCGCCCGCGCGCGCAGCCAGGCCCGCAAGGCCGCGATCGGCAGCTTTGTCGGTGCCGTCGTCGACTGGTACGACTTCCTGCTGTACGGGATCGTCGCCGCACTCGTCTTCAATTCCGAATTCTTTCCGAAGGTCAGCCCGACCATGGGTACGCTCGCGGCGTTCGCGACCTTCGGCGTCGGCTTCCTGTTCCGGCCGCTCGGCGGCGTCGTGTTCGGCCATTACGGCGACCGGCTCGGCCGCAAGCGGATGCTCGTGCTGACCGTGATGCTGATGGGGCTGTCGACCGTCGCGATCGGCCTGCTGCCGAGCTTCGCGACGATCGGCTGGTGGGCGCCCGTGCTGCTAGTGCTGATGCGTGCGATCCAGGGCTTCGCGGTCGGTGGCGAATGGGGCGGCGCGGCGCTGATGGCCGTCGAGAGCGCACCGAAGCAGAAAAAGGCGTTCTACAGCAGCGGCGTGCAGGTCGGCTATGGTGTCGGGCTCGTGCTGGCCACGGGGATCGTGTCGATCCTGAGCCATACGCTCGGCGAGGCCGCGTTCAAGTCGTGGGGCTGGCGCTTGCCGTTCGTGTTCAGCATCGTGCTGGTGCTGATCGGTCTGTGGGTCCGCAAGAGCATGGACGAGTCGCAGGAATTCGTCGAGAAGGTCGAGCACGGCAATCGCAAGCTGCGCCTGCCGGTGCTGGAGGCGCTGACGCGCCATCCGAAGGCGTTCCTGCTGATCGTCGCGCTGCGGCTCGCCGAACTGTTCACGATGTATATCGTCACCGCGTTCGCGCTCAGCTATTCGACGTCGAACCTCGGCATGTCGCGCGACCTGTTCCTGAACATCGGCCTGCTGGTCGGTGCGGTCAGCTGCGTGACGATCCCGTGCTTCGCGTGGCTGGCGGACCGCTTCGGCCTGCGCCGCATCTACCTGATCGGCGCGCTGATCGGCCTCGCGTCGGCGGTGCCGTTCTTCGTCGCGCTGGAATCGCGCTCGATCGCGTGGATCGTGGTCTTCTCGATCCTGCTGGCCAATGCCGCGCACGACATGATCGTGAGCGTCCAGCAACCGCTCTTCACCGAGTTGTTCGGTGCGGAATACCGCTACAGCGGCGCGGGCGTCGGTTATCAGTTCGCGAGCGTCGTCGGCGGCGGGTTCACGCCGTTCATCGCGGTGGCGCTGGTCAGCCTAGCCGGCGGTTCGTGGCACCTGGTCGCCGGCTATCTCGCGGTGGGTTGCCTGATCTCGCTGGTGGTCGCCGCGCGGATGCGGGCGGCGTAGTGAGGGAATGACCGGATGGCCGGCCGCGATACGCGCCGGCCATTTCCGCACCGGCTGCCATCCCCGGCCAGCCGGACGGGCCCGGCCCTCGCCCAACGTCAAACACGGTCAATCCCGCGCGCAGAAGCCCTTTTTCCCCTCTGAACATTCCACGTCACCCGCCGACCAATGGCATCATATGGGCCTACGTCAGTCACCGATACGCCCCCATATCATGTCGAATCTCATCGTCCACGGCGGCACTCCGCTGCGCGGGGACATCAAGCCGTCCGCGAACAAGAACGCCGTCCTGCCGATCCTGTGCGCCACCCTGTTGACCGATCAGCCGCTGCGCCTCGTCGGCGTGCCGGACATCACCGACGTGCGCAAGATCCTCGACATCTTCCGCACGCTCGGCAGCGACGTGTCGGTCGACTTCACGACCGGCATTCTCGAACTCCACCATCGCAACACGACGTTCGACCCGGCCGTTCACCGCCTGCCCGAGGCGATGCGCTCGTCGATCATGCTGATTCCGCCGCTGCTCGCGCGCTTCGGCGTCGCGCGCCTCGAGAACGACGTGAAGGGCTGCACGCTCGGCGTGCGCGAAATCGATCCGCACGTCGAAGTGTTCGAGCGCTTCGGCGCGCACATCCAGCGCACGCCCGATTCGCTGATCGTCCGTGCCGACGGCCCGCTGACGGCCAACGATCACTGGCTCGACTACGCATCGGTGACGACCACCGAAAACTTCGCGCTGTGCGCGACGGCCGCCGGCGGCACCTCCACGCTGATGAATGCGGCATCCGAGCCCCACGTGCAGGAGTTCTGCCAGTTCCTCGCAATGATCGGCGTCGCGATCGAAGGCATCGGCACGTCGCGCCTGTGCGTGACGGGCGGCGGCAAACTCGGCGGCGGCGAATTCCGCTTCGCCGAGGATTTCCACGAAATCGCGACGTTCCTCGCACTGGGCGCGATCACCGGCGGCGACATCACGGTGCGCAACTCGTCGCCGGAGCATTTCCCGCTGATCGACCGAACGTTCGCGAAGTTCGGCGTGACCGTCACGCACCGCGACGGCTGGTCCCGTGCGGAACGCGACGGCCCGCTGCGCGTGCGCCGGCCGTTCACGCAGAACATCCTGACCAAGGTCGAAGCCGCGCCGTGGCCGTACCTGCCGGTCGACCTGCTGCCGATCTTCATCGCGCTCGGCGTGCGCGCGGAAGGCAGCGCGATGTTCTGGAACAAGGTCTACGACGGCGCGCTCGGCTGGTCCGGCGAACTGTCGAAATTCGGCGCGCACGTGCTGCTGTCCGATCCGCATCGGCTGATCACGTTCGGCGGCCTGCAGCTGACGCCGGCGCGCGTCGAGAGCCCGTACATCATCCGTGTCGCGATCGCGCTGCTGATGGTGGCCGCGAGCATCGAAGGCCGCTCGGAAATCATGAACGCGCTGCCGATCCGCCGCGCGCACCCGCATTTCGTCGAAAACCTGCGTTCGGTCGGTGCGAACGTCGAGTGGACGAGCAGCGAGTAACGTCGATCCGGGATGCGGCGCGCGTAACGTTCGCGCCGCATCCTCAGGCAAACGGATTTCGCAACTCCGGACCACCCTCCACCCGCAAGCCATCATGCATGTCTTCGGTGTACAGGTACTCGCAGCCCTCGATCGATGCCGTTGCCACGATGCACGCGTCGTAGAACGACAAGCGATGCCGCTCCGCCAGCCTTCGCGCGAGGTCGTGCGCATCGACCGTGATCGGCACGACGCGGCACAAGCGCTTGATCGGCTCCAGAAACTCTCCCACGTCGCTCCACGGCATCCGCAGTTTGCGGCTGCAAATGCTGGCGACTTCGTTCAGGACCTGGACGCTGATGACCGGCTGTCGGAGAAACAATACTTCCGCACGGTTCGCCTTGCTTTCGTCCCCGGACAGCAAATAGAGCACGACATTGCTGTCGACGAACGATTTCGCCGACTCAATCCCGCTCATTCGCGTCATCCCGGCTGAACTTGAAGTCGGCGGGCAGCTTGCCCCTGAAACGCCTCAATCGCTGCAGAAGCTCGTCCGGCCTCGGCTTGCGACGCACGGCGAAAACGCGCGGACTGTCGACGACGATTTCGATATCGTCCCCCTCGCGAAGCTCCAGTGCGTCGACCACACTGGCCGGAAGGCGGACCGCCAGGCTGTTGCCCCACTTTGCAACCTGCATACGAACCTCCGTGGATATACAGGAGCAATTGTATATCTGCGATGCGAGGCCGCACAGCTGGCCGAACGGATAGCGCCGGCTCGCCGCATATCGCATTGTCCGGTGAGCCGCGCGATAATCGCCCACTCCCGCACGAATACCGCGCACGATGCGTCCCCCGACCATGAAAAAGCCCGACCTCGACCGACGCGACTGGATTGCCGGCCTCGAAAAGGGCCTGATGATCCTCGAGGCATTCGACAGCCAGCACGCGCGGATGACGCCGACCCAGGCCGCCGCCCGCACCGGCCTTACGCGCACGGCCGCGCGGCGCTACCTGCTGACGCTCGAATCGCTCGGCTACGTGTACACCGACGGCAAGCTGTACGGCCTCACGCCGCGCGTGCTGCGGGTCGGCTGGTCGTACTTCGATTCGGCGCGCCTGCCGCGCACGGTCCAGCCCTATCTGCAGCAACTGAGCGCGTCGCTGAACGAATCGGCGTACGTGAGCGTGCTCGACGGCTGGGAACTCGTGTTCATCGCTCGCAACGGCGTGTCGCGCGTGATGACGACCGGCTTCGTGCTCGGCGCGCGCGTGCCCGCCCCGCTGACGTCGCCGGGCGTCGTGCTGCTCGCGCATCACCCGGATCGCGAAGCCGTCCGCACGTGGCTCGACGACACCGAACTTGCGCCGTTCACGCCGCACACGATCACCAACAAGGCACGCCTGCTCGAACAGGTCGACCACGCGCGCGACGCGGGCTTCGCGGTGATCGAGCAGCAATTGCAGGTCGGCGTGCGCGGCATCGCGGTGCCGCTGAAGAACCGTCACGGCGAAGTCGTCGCCGCGCTGAGCACGAACATGCCGATCGGCGCGGAGACGACCGACGCGGCGGTGCGGCGCGTGCTGCCGCATCTGCAGGAAGCCGCGCTCGCGATGCTCAACGTGCTTTAGGGATTCACGCGAGCCGCGCGCACGACATCCCGCGCACGACATCCGTCACGCCCGTCACCCGATCCGCCACCACCGCGGCAACAGATCGCGCACCTCCCGCCGCCGGTAACGATCGTCGATCAGATGCACGACGCCCTCGTCGTGTTCGGTGCGGATCACGCGCCCGGCCGCCTGCACGACCTTCTGCAGGCCCGGGTACAGATACATGTAGTCGTACCCGTTGCCGAAGCGCGCCTCCATCGCGCGCCGCATCTGTTCGTTGACATCGTTGACCTGCGGCAGCCCGAGCGTCGCGATGAACGCGCCGATCAGCCGCTCGCCGACGAGATCCACGCCCTCCGAGAACGCACCGCCCAGCACCGCGAAGCCGACCCCGCGCCCGCCCGCGTCGAAGCGCGCGAGAAACGCGTCGCGCTCGCTTTCGGCCATGCCGGGCGCCTGGGCCCACAGGGGCACGTCCGGATGACGCGTCTGCATCAGCGCGACGACGCGCCCGAGATAGTCGAAGCTGCTGAGGAAACCGAGGTAGTTGCCGGGCCGTGTCGCATACTGCGCGGCGATCAGGTCCACGATCGGTTCGAGCGAACTGTCGCGGTCGCGCCAGCGCGTCGATACATGGCTCGCGACGCGCACGGTCAGTTGCTCGGCGCGGAACGGCCCGTCGACGTCGAGCCAGCCGGTGTCGGCCGGCAGCCCGAGCGTGTCGCGATAGAAATGAAACGGGCTCAACGTGCCGGAAAACAGCACGGTCGCGCGCGCGGCGTCGTAACGCGGCGCGAGAAAGCCGGCCGGAATCACGTTGCGCACGTACAGCGTCGACTGGATGCGGCGTCGGCGCCCGACCGGTGCGACACCGTCGAGCCCGGACTGGCGCGGCAGCGGCTCGCCGTGCAGCGTCGCGTCGAAGATCGACGCGCTGTCGAACGCATCGGCGAGCACGCCGAACTGGATCGCCTCGAAATGAAAGCGCAGCAGCGCGTCGCCGTTCGCGCGCGGCGCATCGGCCAGGTGTTCGCCGATTGCCGCGACGAGGTTCTGCACGGCCGACACGATCGGCCCCGGAATCTCGGGGTATGCCGCATAGCGCGCGGCCTGTGCGCGATTGAGCGTGCCCCACGCGCGCGCGAGCCGGTCGAACGCCTTGCGCAGTGCTGCGGGCGCCGCCTCGCGCGCGGCCGCGAACGCGAACGGGTCGAGCGATGCGCTGTACATCTTGCGGGCGCGATCGAGCAGGTTGTGCGCCTCGTCGACGAGCACGCCGACGCGCCACTGGTTCTGCTGCGCGAGCGTATGCAGCATCGCGCTGCCGTCGTAGTAGTAGTTGTAGTCGCCGATCACCATGTCCGACCAGCGCGCCAGCTCCTGCGCGAGATAGTACGGACAGACGTCGTGCGCGAGCGCCGCCTCGCGCACGGTATCGCGATCGAGCAGCCCCGCGCCGATCGCCGCGTCGCGCGCCGCCGGCAGCCGGTCGTAGAAGCCTTGCGCAAGCGGGCACGATTCGCCGTGACACGCGCGGTCGGGATGCTCGCACGCCTTGTCGCGCGCGACGAGCTCCAGCACGCGCAGCGGCAGCGCCGGCGTGCCGGCGCCGAGCGTGGTCGCCGCTTCCAGCGCGAGCGCGCGACCGGGCGTCTTCGCGGTCAGGAAGAACACGTGATCGAGCTCGCCCTCGCCGCACGCCTTCAGCAGCGGGAACACCGTGCCGAGCGTCTTGCCGATGCCGGTCGGCGCCTGCGCCATCAGGCAGCGCTCGTCGCGCGCCGCCCGATAGACGGACACGGCCAGCTCGCGCTGGCCGCTGCGGAATTGGCCGTGCGGAAACGTCAGCGCACGCAGCGCCGCATCGCGGGCCGAGCGGTGCGCGGTCTCGCGCTCGGCCCAGCCGACGAAGCACGCGCACTGCTCGGCGAAGAACGCGGCGAGCGCGCTTGCGCCGAGCGTCTCGGTCAGCACGGTCTCGCGCTCCGACACGATGTCGAAATACACGAGCGCGACGTCGATTTCCGCGAGGCCGCGTGCGGCGCACATCAGGTGCGCATAGACCTTCGCCTGCGCCCAGTGCAGCGCGCGATGATTGGCCGGCATCGCGTCGAGGCTGCCGCGGTAGGTCTTGATCTCCTCGAGCCGGTTCGCGACCGGATCGTAGCCGTCCGCGCGCCCGCGCACGGTGAGCGTGCCCCACGTGCCGGTCAGCGCGATCTCGGTTTCGTAGCGCGCGCCGCGCGTCGACGTGACGGCACCGTGGCCGGCAATGCCTTCGAGCGCGGTCGGCGCGGGCGTGAAGCGCAGGTCGAGATCGCCGCGTCGCGCGGTGAATTCGCACATCGCCCGCACCGCGACGACGTAGCTCATGCGGACAATCCCGCCGCTTCGGCCTGCTCGACACCGGCGCCGGCCCATTCGACATCGACGACGCGCACCGGCATGCCGTGCGCGATGCAGTACGCGAGCCAGCGCGTCTGGTTGTCCTGCAGCCGGTCGCCGGGGCCCTTCACCTCGATCAATTCATAGCGCCGCTCGCCGGGCCAGAAACGGACGAGATCGGGCAGCCCCGAGCGGTTGCCGCGGATATCCGCGAGCAGGCGCGTGAACCACAGCCGCAGGTGCTCGGGCGGCAGGCAGGCCAGCGCCTCGTCGAGCAGTTCGTCGGTCAGCACGCCCCAGAACACGAACGGCGATTGCAGCCCCGTCTTCGTCGCGAAGTGCCGGCGGATCGTGTCGCGGTACGCGCCCGAGTCGAGTTGCGCGAAACAGGCGGCGAACGCGTCCGTGCGGCGCACGGCGAAATCGGGCGCGTGCAGGTCGGCCGGGCCGCGCTGGAACGGGTGAAAGAACGCGCCGGGCACGGCTGCGAACACGGGCTCCCAGCACAGCAGGCCGAACAGCGAATTGATCAGCGTGTTCTCGACGTAGTGAACCGGCGCGTCGGGCTGCGCAAGATGGTCGCGCACCGCGTATTCGACGCTGACGAACGCTTCAGGGCGCATCAGCACGAGCGTCTCGCGCGGCACCTCGGGCGTGCTGCCCGCGCGTTCGACCCGCTGCCCGAGACGGCGCTGCAGGCGCGGCAGCATCCGCTCGACGCGCTGGCGCTCCTCGTCGCTTTCGAAGCCGCCGCGCGCATCGAGCGCCAGCGCGAGCGCATCGGTGTCGCGGCCGCAGCGTTCGAGCACGCGAATGCGCCGGTGCCGGCTGCCCGGCCACGCGCTGCGCGCATACGCGTCGAGCGCGGCAGCCCAGTCGGCGCGGCGCTCGCAGGTCTGCCCGAGCGCGAACAGCAGCTTCGCGCGGCGCGTCGCGAGCCACGGCTGCGCGCAGCCGAGCGCGTCGATCGCCTGCAGCAGATCGTCGAACGGCTGGTCGTCGGGCCATGCGTCGAGTGCTTCGCGGCAGGTCTGCAGCGCGAGATACGCATCGACGTCGTCGCGCTGCTGGAACGCGCGCGACGACGGCGCGAACGGCACGCTTTCGTACTGGAACACGCCGAGATCGGCGAGCACGAATTCGCTCCAGTCCTGATGAAGATTGCCGAAGAACATCAGCCGCAGGCGGTCGCACAGCGCGCCGACCGTCACGCGCAGCACGCGATCGTCGACCTGCGCACACCATGCGTCGAGCGGTTGCGCCACGTCGTGCGCGGGCCGCAACCGCTCGAGCCACTCGGGCTTGCGCTCGCCCGCGTGCGCGGCGAGCGACGGGAACACCTTCAGCAGGTCGGCCTTGGTCGACAGCACGAACAACTCGTCGAGCGTGAGCGCGGGTGCCGGATCGACCCAGCCGAGCTCGACGAGCGGCGCGGCCGCGTCGAGCGTGCTGCCGATTTCGTCGTACACGAGCTTGCTCGCGCGGAAGTCGGTGCCGCTGCGCATCAGCATCCGCACGAGCAACGCACGCGACGCTTTCGGCAGTTGCGCGAAATGCGCGAGAAACGCATGTTCGCTCGCATCGAGCAGGTCGTCGTAACGCTCGCCGAGCCAGGCCAGCGCGCGTTCGAAATTGGTCAGGTAGTAAAACGCCGGGGGCGTCGGCGATGCAGGCGTCACGGGAATCGATCACTGTACGTTTGTACAGGTCGGAATCATATCAAATGTGACGAAAAATGCCGCATGCCGCATGCCGCGCACCGCCACGCGGCCGCCCCGCCGGCGCCGATCCCGGTCAGAACTGGTAATTCACCGACATGTCGAACACGCCGTTCGTCGACTGCTGCGTGATCGGGCTGCGCCGTGCGCGGCCGACGAGCTGTTCGATCGCGCCGTCCATCGTCACGAACCAGTGCTTGTTGACGAACCACACCATCGTCACGCCCGCGCCGAACGACTTCATCCCCGCGCCCGACGAGTAGGCCGGCAGCCCCGAGCGCGCGGACGCCCCCGGGGGCACGCCGAACCAGCTGTTCATGTAGCGCGAATCGGCGAACGACACGGTCGGCCCGGCGAACCAGAAGAAGTGTTCGTTGCTGCCCGGCATCGGCATGTACGCGGAGAAATCGCCGACCCAGCCGTTCGAGCCGCCGATGCTGCGCCGCACATCCGCGCGCAGCACGAGCGGAAAATCCTTCGAGATCACGTAGTCGGCCGCGAGCTTCATCACCGGCGCCGCGTTGATGTTGTCGAGCCCGTTCAGGTGGTCGAGGTCGTCAGCCGAGCGGCGTCCGAGGTCATAGCCGACCGACAGGCTCACGCGCCAGTTGGGCCCGCGCAACACGTTCGCGCCGAGCCCATCGCCCGTCGACAGGAAGAACAGGTCGCGATAGCGCACGTCGAAATTCGGGCCGCCCATCACGCGATAGCGATCGGAACCCGCGTAGCGCGGCTGCAGCGTCATCGCCGCGCCGACGCTGACCTGCCACGTGGGGACGGTCGGACTGAACAGTTTCTGCAGCGGGACGCCCGCCGAGTATTGCCATTCGCCGAGCGGCGACGGCGTCTGGGCCGACGCGTCGCGGGCACCGGCCGCCGCCAGCGCGGCGAAGGCCGACAGGCCGGACACGAACCGGCGGGTGCCGGGCGACAACAACGGGCGGGCAACGGTCATCAAGGCGGTCTCCGTCGGTTGCACGAAACGAACCTGAGGGAAAGCGCGTCGCAGCCTGGCCGGCTGCAACGGCGAGCAGCCGACGGCGCGAACGTAGCGTGCGCTGAATTGTGAACATCCTACGCTGGCGCACGCAAAGCCGCAAAGCGCCCGTTGAACGCGGGCACTTTGCCGTATTCCGGAACAAACCGGCGCGGGGTTGCGGAATCAGAAACGCTCGACGTGATAGTCGCCGGCGAGCGCGGCCGGGCTGCGCTTCGCCATCATGCGCGAGAAGCCGTCCGCGAGACGCCCGAGCGCGAGCTGCTTCTGGCTCGCGTCCCAGTGCGTGTAGGTGTCGTAGGCGGTGTCGTCGAACGACACGGTGACGGCGACCGGGCGCCCGCTCGCGCGAAAGCCGATATGCAGCACGCCGCCCGGCAACTCCTCGATGTGGTAACGCAACGAACGCGACTCGAAATAGCGGCCCAGCACCTGGGCGATCGCGCGCTTGTCGGGCGATTGCACGTGAATGTCCATGATGGTCCTCCTGTTAGTGATCGCGCAGCCGGCCGCGGTTCGCTGCCCCGCCCGGCATCCGCATCGGCGGCGGCTGCGACGGCGGATCGCCCTGCGGCAGGCCCGGGGGCACGGGCGGATCGAACGGATCGTCGTGCTCGGGCAGCGCCGGATCGGGATCGACGTCGGGCGTCGGCTCCGGACGGTGCAGCATGGATCGTGTACTCATGTCGCTCCTGCGCAGCGGCTCGCGCGTGTCGATTGGTGCGGCGAGCGCGCGCAAGCGGCGTGCCTGCCGGGGGGGCAGCCGTGCACCGGTCATGCGTCGTAGGCCGCCATCACCAGCCACAGCGTGCGTCCTTCGGCGGCGAGCCGCGCCGCGAGTGCGAACGGATCGGACGGCGCGCATCGCGCGACCAGCGCCCGCTGTGCGCTTTCCGGCCCCGCGTGGACGGTAGGGTCCAGCTCGCGAACCTCGTCCTTCCCGTCGAACATGCGCCGCTCGGGCCGATGGACCCGCGATTCGCGCTTCCATGTGTCGAAACGCTCGCGCACCTGACTGAAATCGCCGCCGCACACGTTCGCGTCGTAACGTATTCTTTCCTTGGGTTCATTCATCACGATGTCCTCTCGTCCATGCCGGCGGCGGGCCGGTCATGTGTCCGCCCGCCCAGCCGGCTCGACGGCTGCAAGCGTCATGCCGCCCGCGCTGCGCGGGCACGGTGCTTGCACCCCTCGTACCCGTAAGGAGGTTCGATCATGACCGTATCCGCTTCCGGTAGCCGCGACGCCGTGTCACCGGCTGCCGGCCTGCTCTCCCTGGCCACATCGCGCAAGCCGTCCGACAAGCCGTCCGACGACAAGACGGAAGAGCGCATCGACGAAGGGCTCGAGGAGACGTTCCCGGCCAGCGATCCGCCCGCCGTCGGCGGTGCGACCCGCATCGACCCCGCCAGGCCGTCCGGCGAACGCGAACGTCGCGCGCCCGACGCCCCGCCACCGCCCCGCGATCACGGCTGACGGCGGCACCCCCGGCCCGCGATGCGCGGCAGCGTAGCGTCGCCCGGCCGGCCCAACCGGAGTGAAGTGATGAAACGCATCGAACGTGCATGGCACGAAGTCAGCGGCGCCGCGGGCGTCGCGGCGCTCGCCGCAATCGAGAGTGCGCTGGTCCTGGCAATCGTCGTGATGACGGGCGTCGGCCACTGAGCGTCGCTCGCGGCGCGGCCGCGGCTGCCGCCGTGGAAGATGTACAAGCCGGCTGGCAAATTTCTCCGTGGCCCGGCCGCGCAGGCCCGCCCTGTGCCGATTGAACGCGGCACGCATTCTGCTTCCATGTCGTCTCGTTCACGAAGGAGGCGTTCATGTATCGCGTCAACGAAATCATGTCGCGCGACGTGGTCTGCGTCGCGCCGACCGACACGATTCGCCATGCGGCCGAATTGATGCAGCGCTTCGACATCGGCGTGCTGCCGGTCTGCGATGACACCGGGCTCGTCGCGATCGTGACGGACCGCGACCTCGCAGTGCGAGCGCTGTCGCACGGGCATTCGTCCGATACCCCGGTGAAGGTGGTCGCATCCGCGCCGGTGCAGTGGTGCGTGGAGGACGACGGCGTCGGCGACGTCCAGCAGCGGATGGCCGATGTGCAGTTGCACCGGATGCCGGTGCTCGACGCCAACCACCAGATCGTCGGCATCGTGTCGCTGGGCGACATCGCGACACGCGCGGGCGGCCCGGCACGCGACGAGCTGGCGAACACGCTCGAGGACGTGTCCCTGCCGCGCCGCCGCTGACCGGCGGCCCTCACCCGTGCGGCCCGCGCGCCGCGTGCGCCGCGCCGCTTCGACCAGGAGAACAGCGATGACAACGGACAGACCGTCGCGCAAGCAGGCGCGCATCGTCGGCGACCGCGGCCGTTCGGCCGGCGGGCCGGGGCCGGACGTGATGGCCGCCGGTACGCTGGAAGACGATCGCGTGCTGACGATGGACGGCGACGACATCGGCAAGGTCACGAACATCATGCTCGACATCCGCTCGGGCCGGATCGCGTATGCGGTCGTGTCGTCGGGAGGGTTGCTCGGGTTCGGCGACAAGCTGCTCGCGGTGCCGTGGAACGTGCTGACGCTCGACGCCGGGCGCCGCTGCTTCGTGCTGCCCGTTTCGACCGAGCGCGTGCGCGACGCGCCAGGCTTCGAGAAAGACCGCTGGCCGACGATGGCCGATCCCGCCTGGGCCGAGGAGTTGCACGCGTACTACGACGCATCGCCGTACTGGCTGATCGAGGAAGGCGAAACGGCACTCGACTCGCCGCCCTTCGAGGCGTCGCCGGACGGCCCGGAAAGCGACACGCGGCCGCACTGACGGACGCACGGATTCGCCGTGCGGATCAGCGCGCAGCCGCGATCGCACGCTCGAGCGCGCGCGCGGCGCTCAGGTGCGCCTTCAGCGTCGGCAGCGCGCTGGCCGCGAACGCGCGGAGCTGCGGGTCGTGGCCGTCGCGCGCCTCGGCTGAGTAGAGCCTGATCGCCGCGTCGTGCGCGTTCGGTCCCGCCAGCTCGATGTACCCCTTGTCGAACGCATGGCCATTCTTGCTTCGCAGCGCAGTCACCGCCGGATCGATCAGCATCCGCGTCTGCACGGGCAGGCCCTTTTGCGCGCCGAGCCGGCGCAATTCCGCGGTCATGCGAACGTGATCGTCGATCATCCGGCGTGCGAAGGCCTTCACACCCGGATTCGACGACCGGTCGAGCGCGAGCTGGCTCGCCTGAAGCTCCGTCTTGCCGACGATGCCGGCCTTGTCGATGAATTCGGCGTCGATGCCGCTCGGCCGCCGCGTCATGTCCGCCTCGTCGGCGGTCGCGCCGGGACGGACGACGCCCGGCGCGACCTGAACGGACGATGCCGGCGGCGCCTGCGCATGCGCCGGCGCGAATGCCGGCACGCGGAACACCGCGAGCACACCCGATACCAGCAGGCACACGATGCCGGCAACCGCGGTGGCTCGGCGGAGATTCCTGTCGCTCGTTTTCATCCGGACCTCCGTATCGCGCCGGGCAAGGTTCGATCCCTTCATCGTGCCGCCTGGCGCGGGGTGCGGAGGCCGCCGTGCGTCAGCGACGCCGTCCGGCGGGCGACACGTCGACGATGACCCTGGCCAGCGTCGGCATGTCGACCGGCTTGCACAGATACGCGTCGAAGCCGGCGGCCATCACGCGGTTCCGGTCCGCCGTACCCGCATGCGCGGTCACCGCGACGACGGGCAGGCGCCCGCTGCCGTTCGGCAAATGGCGGATGTGGTCGAGCAGCCAGAAGCCGTCGCCGTCCGGCATCGCGAGATCCGACAGCACGACGCTCGGGGGCTGCCGCGCGACCACGTCGAGCGCGTCGCGCCCCGATTGCGCGGTCGACACCTGCGCGCCCAGCGTTTCGAGCGCCGCCGCGAGGCTCGCGCGCGACGTCGCATCGTCATCGACCACCAGCACGCGCCGGCCGTCGAGCGCGACCGCCGTCGACGCACCGCTCGGCGGTAACGGGTGGCCGTTCGGCACGTCGGCGCCCCAGTCCACCGGCAGCATCACGGTCACGGTCGTGCCGCGCCCGGCGCCATCGCTCGCCGCCGTGACCTCGCCACCGTGGAGCCGTGCGATGTTGCGCACGATCGACAGGCCGAGTCCGAGGCCGCGCTTGGGCGACGCCGATGCGCCTTCCGGCCGGTTGAACGTATCGAACAGATGCGGCAGGCGATCCGCGGAAATGCCCTGGCCCGTATCGGCGACCGACAGCCGCACGCGCGCACCGGCCCGGGTCAGCGACACCTTGATGCGGCCGCCCGGCGGCGTGAACTTGATCGCATTCGACAGCAGGTTCGACAGCACCTGGCGCATGCGCTCGCCGTCCGCGGAGATCACGCAGTTGGACATTGCGCACGCGGTCGACAGTTCGAGACCGTTCGCCTCCGCGGTCGTGCCGAGCTCGCGCACCGCCTCCCGCACGACGCGCACGAGATCGACAGGCGCGCGCTCGAGCCGCATCCGCCCGGTCGCAAGCGACGAGGCGTCGAGCAGATCGCCGACCATCCGCGACAGCGATCGCGCGCTGCGGTCGATCGCATCGATCGCCTGGTGGGCGAAGCTCTGGCCGTTGGCGCTGCGCAGCACCTCGACCCAGCCGTAGATCACGTTCAGCGGCGTGCGCAGTTCATGCGATACGGTGGCGAGCAGTTCGTCCTTCAGCCGGTTCGACTCGTCGGCCTGCACGCGCGCGTCGCGGGCACCGCGCAACGAACGCAGGTCGCGCCGCTCGCCGCGGCGGCGTTCGTGCGCCTCGCGCAGCGTCATCGACAGGCCGGTGCAGTTGCCTTGCGCGTCGACGATCGGCGCCGCCGCGAAGGTTGCGCGAAAGCGGCCGCCGTCGTGGCGCAGGCACAGAATGTCGAGCGGGCCGGCGGGCGCGGGCGCCTTCGCGAACGACGTGGGAACCGGATGCAAGCGCAGCCACCGCGGCGCGATCAGCGTCGTGACGTCGTGCCCGATCACCGCCGCGGCATCGATGCCGAACAGGCGCCGCGCAGCCGGGTTCCAGCTCGTGATCCGCCGGACGGCGTCGACGCCGACGATCGCGTCGGGCGACGCATCGACCACGCGGCGCAGCAGGAGGTCGTCGAGCGAGCGCGCCGCGGGCGCCGGTTCGCGGCGTGGCATGCGTGCGTCGTTTTCCTCGGCATCCTCGGCCCCGCGCAACCGATCGTTTGCGAGCAGCGGCTTGACGATCATCACGAGCACGCATTCGACGAAACCGATCGCGACGAAGGCGCCGGCCTGCGCGAGCAGCGCGGGCAACGGCACCTCGCGCCCCCCCAGCGCGCCGATCACGACCGCGCTCGCGGCGGTCGCGGCCAGGCCGCCGCCGAACGACGTCAGCCAGGCCGCAGCCGCAACACCGGCGTAGAAAGGCAGCTGTGCAAACGGTGCATGCACGCCGACGACGTGCATCGCCCACGCCTGCAGCGCGGACGCCGCCCCGACGGCCAGCACGACCCATGCGCCCTGCCGGAACAGTTCACGGGTAAAGATCCTCATCGTTTCCCTGCATCGCCCCGGCGACCGTCGCTCGACGGCTCCCGCCTCGGCGGTCGGCATGCCGTCGAGCGTGCGGGGCGAGCCTAAGGGCCTACGCAACGCGCGTACCCGCGGCACGGTGCGCGGCGGCTTCGCGGCGCAGCCCGCGCTGCGCGTGCCGCCGCGTCGCGTCGCTCGGCCGCCCTGCCGCGTTTGCGCGGAACGCGGGTGCTGCCGATTGGCGATTTTTCATCCGTCGGCTGCAAAAAAGCATCGACAGGCGGTGTCGGCTGCCGCCTGTCGGCATCGTGCCCCTGTGATCGCGTATTTCTTCGATCCCCGCACCGGACATTGTAAATTTCTAAATCGCGGCACCTTCCGTGCGGTTTCGCTGTCGATGAAGATATTGCAATGAAGGGAACGTGCGGTGCCGATTTTCAAAACGGCCCGCCGACGCTTATGGCTGAATCCGCAAACCGTCCGAAGCAAGGCGCCGACGCGCGCCGGCTGTCCGGCCGCTCCGCGGCGATGCGCACGCTGCTCGGCCGTATCGAGAAAATCGCTCCGACCCGCGCCAGCGTGATGATTGCCGGCGAAAGCGGGGTCGGCAAGGATATCGTCGCGCGCCGGCTGCACGACCTCAGCGCGCGACGCGACGGGCCGTTCGTGCCCGTCAACTGCGGCGCGATTCCGGCGGACATCGCCGAAGCGCAATTGTTCGGTCACGAAAAAGGCAGCTTCACCGGCGCGGTCGCGCAACGGGAGGGCTTCTTCGAAGCCGCGTGCGGCGGCACGCTGCTGCTCGACGAGATCGCGGAGATGCCCGCGTCGCTGCAGGTGAAGCTGCTGCGGGCGCTCGAATCGAACACGATCGTGCGGGTCGGCGGCACCGAGTCGATTCCGCTCGACGTGCGCATCCTGTCGGCGACCCGACACAATCCGGCCGATGCCGTGCGCGACGGCCGGCTGCGCGAGGACCTGTTCTACCGTCTCGCCGCGTTCGCGCTGTATGTGCCGCCGCTGCGCCAGCGCAGCGGCGACGTCGAGGCGATCGCGCATGAGTTCGTCGATGCGCTCAATACGCGGCACCGCTCGCACAAGCGGCTGACCGACGCGGCAATCGCCGCGCTGCGTGCCTATTCGTGGCCCGGCAACGTGCGCGAGCTGCGCAACACGATCGAGCGCGCGTACATCCTCGCGGACGACGGTATCGACGTCGCGTTGCCGAGGCCGGCAGTGCCGCCCGACCACACGTCGGACGACGCGATGGCGCTGCCGCTCGGCGCGACGCTGCACCATGCGCAGCAACGTTTCATCGCGGCGACGCTGCAGCACTTCGACGGCAACAAGCCGCAAGCCGCGAAAGCGCTCGGCATCAGCCTGAAGACGCTCTACAACCGGCTTGCGCTGATGCGCGACGGCGGCCACCCCTGAGCGCCGCCGCGCGCCGCGGGGCCCGCCCTGCGTCAACCGGCGCAGGTCATGCGACCCTGAACTGCCCGACCGTCGTCGCGAGCGCGTTCGCCTGCGTCTGCAGCGCGGTCGCGGCCGCGGTCGACTGTTCGACGAGCGCCGCGTTCTGCTGCACCATTTCGTCGAGCTGGGTGACCGCGCGGTTCACTTCCTGGATGCCGCGCGTCTGCTCGTTCGCCGCGTGCGTGATCTCGGAGATGATCGTCGTCACGTTGGCGACGTTCGACACGATCTCGCGCATCGTCTCGCCGGCCTGGCGCACCTGCCCCGACCCGGCCGACACGCTCGCCACCGTCGATTCGACCAGCACCTTCACCTCGCGCGCGGCCTGCGCGCTGCGTTGCGCGAGACTGCGCACTTCCTGCGCGACGACCGCGAAACCGCGGCCCTGCTCGCCGGCACGCGCCGCTTCGACGGCCGCGTTCAGCGCGAGGATGTTGGTCTGGAACGCGATCCCGTCGATCACGCCGATGATGTCGCCGATCCGGCCCGACGCTTCCTCGATCTTCTCCATCGTCGACACGACGTCCGATACGACCACCCCGCCGTGCGACGCGATCCGCGACGCCGCGGCCGCGCGTTCGTCGGCCTGGCCGGCAGCGGCCGCCGACTGGCCGACCGTCGCCGTGATTTCTTCCATCGACGCGGCCGTTTCCTCGAGGCTCGCCGCCGCCGATTCGGTGCGCGACGACAGGTCCTGGTTGCCCGCGGCGATTTCGTTCGCGGCCGTGCGCACCGATTCGCTCGCGTCGCGGATCTGCCGCATCACGTCGTTCAGCTTGTCGACGAAGCTGTTGAACGAGCGCGCGATATCGGCCACCTCGTCGCGGCCGTCGGCCGGCAGGCGTTGCGTCAGGTCGCCCGTGCCCGAGCCGATCGACGCCATCGCCTGACGCACCAGCGACAGGCGGCGGAACGCGGTCGTCGTGATCGCGCCGACGATCAGCGACGCGACGCCGACGATCACCACCAGCGTGATCAGCGACGCGGTCAGCAGCGAGCGCATCCCGGCGGTCGCTTCCGATTGGTCGAGCAGGACCAGCGCGTACCAGTCGGTGCCCGGCACGGCCTGCGCGCGCACCAGCTTCGCAGCGCCGCCGACGTGCACTTCGACTGGCACGGCGGCCGCGGCCAGCGACGCGGCGCCCATGCCGCCGAGGTCGGGCGACACGTCGGCGACCGGCTTCAGCGTGAGCTTCGCGTCAGGATGCGCGACGACGTGGCCGCTGCTGTCGATCAACATCCCGAAGCTCGCGGGCGTCGGGTGGATCGACTTCACGTTCGCGATCACGCTGTCCATTGCGACGTCGGCAGCGACGACGCCCTTCAGCGCACCGTCGCGCAGGATCGGCACCGCGAACGTGACGACCAGGTTGCCGGTGCCCGCATCGACGTACGGCGGCGTGACGACCGGCTTGCCGGCCTGGGCAGCCTGCTTGTACCACGGGCGGCCGGTCGGGTCGTAGTCGGGCGGGATGCCGGCCGGGTCGGAGAAATGGAACACCTTGTCGGCATAGCCCGCGTAGACGTTCGTGAAGCCGCCCGCCGCGGCCATTTGCTTGAACACCGGCAGCGGATCGGGCGACAGCGCGGCGTCCTGCAACGACGCGATCATCCGGCTTTTTGTCGCGACCCAGTCGCCGATGCCGACCACGTGGCCGCTCGCGACGGATGTCAGGTTGCGGTCGATCGCGTCGTCGTTGTACGCGTGTGCGATGAAGTAATTGATCAGCGTGGTGGCGACGAGCGCGAACACGACGATGGCGACGCACGCGGCAAGGATGCGGGTGCGGATGGACGAGAACATGGCAACGACTCGGTAAGGGAGCGCGAACGCCCGGTGGACGAATTCACCGGGTATACGGCATCCGCGCCGCTTACTTGAGGCCGTTGTGTCGATTCGGTCAAATATAGGAAGAAAGGCGCGACCGGCAGGCAAGCGCGTTGTCGGTATGCATGCGTGCAGCGGTGCCAGTGCCGGAGGCACGCGCGGCGGTCAGGGGCCTGCCGCTGTCATGAGGCACCACGGCGCCGGTCGCGCCGATCGTCCCTTACAGACGCCGGCCGCTACGCGTATCCGGCTCGTTGTGCGGCGTACTGGCCGGCGTGTCGCGCTCGAGTTCGTCCTGTCTGCGCATCCGTTCGCGCAGGTGGCGGATCGCGAACACGTGGATGTAATCGTGCACGCGGGCATCGGACGACAACGCACGCACTTCATCGTCGAGCATCGTGCGCAACTGGTCGGCGCCGATCGCGCGCTCTGCGGCGACGGCCTTCAAGGCATCAAGCAAATTGTCCTGTGACATCGACGGGCTCCTGACGGTCGAGGAACGAAAGGAAAAAAATGACGCTACCGGAAGATTAAAGGCTGGACGGCCGCCCGGCGTACGATGCGCCGAAGCGTGGTTGCGCGCGATCAACGGCACCTTGCGTGCCGCCGCGTCGATCCGTCGCCGGACCAGCCCGCGCGCAGGATTCGCGGCGCCGATGGCCCGCGAACGACTGGAAGGATTACCACGCCCCCCGAGGCGCGGCACCGCCGATCACGCGGACGATGAACCGTCGCGCGACGCCGATGCAGTGTGGGACCTTAGACCCGCGGAAGTCCTGCGTCAAGCGACGCGCGCCGGCCGCGATTCGTCTGTTCGAATGCACCGGTTCGGGGCGCCGCACATCGCGGCTGCCCGCCTGCCCGCCTGCCCGCCTCGCGCCGCAGCGGCCGCTCGCCGGTCCGGCGTGTCAGCGGATTCCGATACCTCGCACGCAATGTCTGACAGCGACTTCAGCACGCACCGATTGGCAGCGCAGTCGCCACGGCGGATACTGATGTCATGAACGATGCGTTCATACCCGGTCATCGCTCAGCCGGCCGTCGAGCCGGCACGCGGGGTCGGGCGCAGGGAGACCAATCATGGCTCATCGCAATTTCCCGGCGCGGGACGGACGGCGGCGCACGCGCATGATGTCCGCGCCCGCCGTGCCGGCCGCAATCCGCCCGCTCGAAGATCTCGACGCGTTGCTCGCACTCGCGCGCGAATCAGGCTTGCTCGTCACGCTCGACGGGCAGATCGGCCGCGAAAAATACCAGAGCGTCGCGGGATCGGTGCTCGCGCTGCAGCGGTTCGCCGCGGCCCTCCGCGCGCGGGCCGGTGCCGACGCAACGGTCGTCGCGAGGCCGCGCCGCAAGACGCGCCCCGGCTGGCCGCGGCTGCGCAATCGCGCGCCGGGCGGACGAGGCCGACTGCATGGCGCGCGTCACGGTGCACGCGTATGCCACGACGCGCACCGCCAGCGCGACCTGCGAGCGCCTCGCGCCGCGTAAAGGCCTCAACGCAGGGCCTGAACGCAGCCGACGTCGCACGCGGCCGCGTGAGGGCTGCGGCACCGCGCCGGGCGCGCAGCGCATGTCGCGATCCACACCGAATCCGCGATCGCGCGATCGCGTGGCATCACGCGCCGTTCCACACGGCGACATCGACGAAGACAATACCTGCGAGGAAAAGAGTCTGCACGGGGCCAGGAAAGCGGACGGGGTGCAATGCACCCCGTCCGTTGTCCAAGGCAGCCGCAGGCTGCCTACCCTCGTGCCGGAGAGTTCGTGATCGGCCGATGCGCGACGCGCTGCGCGGCACGGCTCCGGAAATCGGCTGAATCGCAACGGCATCGGACACGCGCCGGTTCGCGCGGTTCCGGACCGACGTGTCGAATCGCGGCGTCGGGTACGGACGACGGACCATCCGCCGCACGCACACGCACGTGCGCGTGACTGTCTCATACAAAGCGCGCGACGTTTCTGATGCAGGTCAACGAAAGGCCGCTTCGCATTCGTCGCAGCGCAATCTTCACGCGGCCTCGCGCACGAGCAGCACCGGCACCTGTGCGAGATGCGCGACCCGGCGCGCCACGCTGCCGATCAGCCAGGCCGCGATGCCGCGCCGGCCGTGCGTGCCGACCACCAGCAGTTCCGCATGCCAGTGCACCGCGTCGCGCATCAGCGCATGGGCGACGTCGTCGCTGGTCGGACGGGTCTCGACGATGCCGCGCTTGGTCGGGTTCCCCGTCGCATGGAACAGCGGGCCGATTCGCGCCAGCGCATCCTCGCCCTCCGCGCGATACGCATCCTCGAGCGCGCGCACCGGCACGAGATCCGTCAGACGAACCGCGCGATCGACGACATAGGCCGCGTACAGCAGCGTCGTCGGCACCGCGAAGCCGAGCCCGACACGTACCGCGTGCAGCGACGGCTCGCTGCCGTCAACGGCGAACATCAGGCGCTGCAGCGGCCCGTCCGACGGCCGCGCGTAGTCGGCGGGCACGATCAGCAGCGCACAGCGTGCGCGCGCCGCCAGCGTGTCGGATACCGCCCCCTCGACGAGCCGTAGCAGCCCATGGTGCGGATTGGCGCCGACCACGAGCACGTCGGCGTGCCATGCCGACGTGTCGTTCGCGAGTGCATCGGCCACCGTGCCGCCCGTGAGCGACGTATCGATGATCATCTGCTCGATCCCCACGCCGCTGCCGGCGAACAGTGCCGCGATGCGTTCGAGCGTCGCCTGCGCTTCGCGCGCCATCTCCTCGCGCGCGGAGGTCAGCAGCGCGTCGACGCGCGGGATGTCCGGCAGCACGAGACGCGGATTGTCGATCGCGCAGACGATGCGCACCTGCATGCCGGGACGCAGCAGCGTGCGCGTGTAGCGCGCGGCGGACAGCGACTCCGGCGTCAGATCGACGGCCAGCGAGATCCGCGCGAGCGGCGGGATGGTCGGGGTGGATGGCATGGCGAAGGCCTCCTTGCGGACGCGTCGTCGCGAACGACGACCGGAGCTTCGCGCGGGCAGCGGCGAACGACGAACGGTGGACGGACGGCCGACGCGGTCGCGGGGATCGGCGGACGGCCACGCGAAGCGCGGACAAGCGATTCAGACAGCATATGTCGTCCGGCCCGCACGTGCATGATCGCGATCAATACCCGTGCGGGCCGCGATGCGGCGCGCACGCCCGTGCGGCGCGCGGCGCGGCGCCTTTCGGCCGGCTGGCTTACGACTTCGTCAGCGACTTCCCCGGATTGCGCGCCTCCCCTGCCGTGAGGCCGAGCATCGCGACGCCGAGATACGCGAACATCACGATCGGCAGCGCCGAACACGGGTTTCGCGTCGCCAGCGCCGTATTCCTTGCGGTACCACCGCGTCAGTCCGAAACGCTTGCGGTCGATCGCGCCCGGCTGGCGCCAACCGCAACGACCACGCCACCCAGTGTCGCCATGCCGATCGAGGCCAGCGTCACGACGAGCGCAACGCGCCCGTGACCGGAGAAGAGCCCCACAAGGAGCCCGGCAAGCGGCTGCGTCGCGTTATTCAGCAGGACGATGACGCCCGTCGTCTTGCCATAGTCCCGAGGGGGAATGATGGCCTGCCGGGCGCTGCGTATGTACACGTTGAACATCTTGTCGAAACCGATGACCAAAAGGAAACCGGCGACGTACATCGCAATCGAACCGGCCATGCCCATCGCGAGGCCGCCCGCCGCGATCGCGACGAATGCGACGATTCCGAGCCGCCCGCGCGCCACCTCGATACGCGCGACGAACAGCAGGATCGCGACTGTCGCGACGGCACCCGTGACCTGCAGTCCGGCATAGAAACCGCCGGACTGCCGAAACGCACCGGTGACCATCGCAGCCGACGTCGCAAGTGTCGTCCCGATCACGAGGTTTTCCGCCGCTGCGAGCAGGATCAGCCGCAACAGCCCCGGCAGCGTGACGACATGCTTCAGCGCCACACCGAACGGTGCATACCACGGCCCCACCGAGCGTTCCGGGGGCGCAACGCGTGCCGTGCTGGTCCGTTGCCATACGAATGTCAGCAAATCCGCCGCGACAAACAGCAGCGCCGCGCAAGCGCCAGCCCACTCCCAGCTGCGATACCCAAGCAGCGCCGCCGCGACGATCGGTCCAAGCACGACGCCCAACTGATCGGCGAGCTGCGTATAGGACAACACTTTTTCGAAGCGCTGCTGTGGAAAGATCTGCGGCAGCAACACCTCACGAGCGACGAGACCTTGGCTCGTGAGTGCGCCGCATACGGCGGACAATGCGATCAGCCATCCGATTCCGCTCCAGGCGACATAGCCGGCGATGCCGATCACGCAAGCGACGGCCCGGCTGGTCTGACTCGCTCGCAGCACGCGGATCGGTGACACACGGTCGCTCAGTGCACCACAGACCGGAAAGGCGATGAATCGCGGGAACGCCTCGATGAAAAAGGCGAGCCCGGACCACGTCGCTTTCTGAGTGACCTGAAAGACGACGAGCGGTACCAGAAAGAGCAGCATCTGGTCTGCAAGCCGCGACAAAAAGAGAGAACCCAGAAAGGCCGGCTGATCGACGCGCATCACGCGTATGCCCCTGCAGATTTATTCCACCTTCACGACGTGTTGGCAAAGGAACTGATCCGCTTGGGTTTTTCCGGACCACACACGAATTGGGTGCACGCTTCGGACACTTTCCGTCAGGAACGGCATCCCGCGCACGACTTATTTCGACAACGTCGCGCGCACCGTATATTCGCCTGCGAGCGCCGCATGTTCCGGCCGCACGAAATACCTCGATGAATCGAGATCGGCCGGCATCGGCTCGACCGGATAGCCGTGCTTCTCCCACGCGTCGAGGCCGCCCTTCAGCGCCTTGATGTTGTGAAGCATCTTCTTGCGCTGCATCTTCGCGATCAGGCGCTTCGCGGTCGCCTCGTTCGGGCACACGCAATACACGACGATCGGCCGCTTCAGCAGCTCCGGATCCAGCAGGTCCGGCGAATCGAGATCGACCGGCACCGCACCGGCTATCCGGAACGGCTCGCGTTCGCGAATTGCGCGCGGCCGTGCATCGAAGATCAGCGGCGGCTCGTTCGACGTCATCATTTCGACGAGCTGCGGCGGGGAGATGCGCACCTGCGCGAGGTAGCGGCGGAACTGCACGCGGCGCACCCAGCGGTACAGCAGGAACGTGATGAATATCGCGAGGAACGCGTCGAGAATCGTGCCGCCGCTCGCGCGCACCCACAGCACGAACTGGACGATCTGGTCGTGCACGGCCGCGCCGCCGATGAGCCAGAACGCGGCCCATAGAGACGCGCCGGCCAGATCCCAGAACAGGAACACGCCGACGCCGATCGCGGTCGTGCCGAGCAGCGGCGCCGACACGAGGCCGAGGCCAGGCAGGAATTTGGAGAGGACGAGCAGCGGCGCGCCGTATCTTTCGAATACATTACGCGCGAAGCGCAGCGTCGTGTCGAGCGACAGCGAGAATCGCACGAGCCCGTTCAGCAGTCGCCGGCCGCGCGTGCGGCCCATGAAGAACCACAGCGAATCGGCGAGCATCGCCGCGCCGATCGCCGCCGCAAACATGCTCGCCCAGGACGCCTGCCCCATCGCCGCCATCGTACCGCCGAGAATCAGCATCGGCACGGCCGGCACCGGCACGCCGAGCTGCGTGATCAGTACGCTCGCGAACACGGCCCACGGGCCGAGCGACGAGGGAATCGCGATGGGAAAGTGCCACACGGCGGCGCTCCTGGAATACGTGCGGACCGTGCGACGGGGGCGGCCGTCGATACGGCTGGCAGCGATCGCCGCGGCACGTCCGCGGCCGATCCTGCACCACCGTGCATTCTAAACGGGTTTGGCCGGGGCCGCGCGGAACGGCTGCCGTCGCAGGCGGCTCGGGTCGGCCAGGATGGCCGCAGGCGCACTCATGCGTCGGAGCGCTGCGCGAGCCCCGCGACGTATTCCGCATACTCGGGGAACGTGGCGGCCAGCGCCGTCGCGTCCGCGAGTTCGAATTCCGCAAACTCGAACCCCGGCGCGACCGTGCAGCCGACGAGCGCGACGTGCTCCGGCGACGCGCAGCGCGCGCCGAACCAGCGACCGGCCGGCACGACCGCCTGGAATACGGTGCCCGGGTGCGTGAGCGGGTTGCCGAGCCGGTGGATCGTCAGGCCGTCGTGTTCGTCGAGCACCCACACTTCGAGCGGATCGCCCGCGTAGAAATGCCAGACCTCGTCGGAACGGATCCGGTGCCACGACGAATACGCGCCGTCGCACAACAGGTAGTAGATCGCGGTCGACGCCGCACGCGGCGCGCCGTCGGCCGGACGCACGACCGTATCGACCGCGCGGTAGGTTTCCCGGAAATAGCCGCCCTCGGGGTGCGGTTGCAGATCGAACTGTTGAATCAGGTCGGCGGCGGAGATCGGCATGGCGGATGACGTCGGTGAAGGAGTGAACCGGGCACGCGGCGCACGGCCAGGTCGATCGCGAATGCAATCGGCCGACGTCGCGTGCCGCTGCGTCGATCGCCGCGACCATGCACGCGGCGCGCGACGATGAAGCGAACACCGGTCGATGCTGCCAGAAGTGCGGGCCACGATGCAACCGGCGCGGCGCGACAACGCCGCTGCGGCGCAGCGTATGCGCGGACCCTCGATCGATGTAGCGGACGCACCGCCGCACCGGCCATCACGCCGGCATCCGCGCGGCAGCGGCCTGCCCGCCGCTCACGCCCCGACGCCGCACCGCCCCGTCACGCGGTCGCCGCCGCGGCCGGCTCGTCGTGCCGCACCAGCAGCACGGGCCGGTCGGCCGCGCGCAGCAGCGATTCCGCGACACTGCCGAGCAGCAGCCGACGCAGGCCGTGGCGCCCGCTCGTCCCCATCACGATCAGATCCGCGCCGACCTCGGCCGCCGTGCGCATCAGCACCGCGGCGATATCCTCGCCGTACGCGTCGATCGCGCGCACGGTGCCCGCCACTTGCCGCTGCGCGAGCGCCGCTTTCGCGTCGTCGAGCACGGGCGTCGCCGCAGCGGTTGCCGCCGCGTCGCCGTCGCGTTCGGCCGCAAAACCCGCATCGACGTCGACGAGCTGCGGCCGGTGCTCGACGACATATGCGCACGTGACCTCGCCGCCGGATGCCGCCGCGATCCGGATTGCCTCGTTCAGCGCGAGACGCGCACTCGGGCTGCCATCGAGCCCGACGAAAATCCGCTTGTACATGGTCCACCCTCCGACCGGGTACCCGTCGCGCATCGCGCAAACGGCGTCCCCGTCACCGCAAGCCGGCCCGATGCCGGCTCGCCTGCCGAACAGTCTGCCCCACGTGCCGACGCGCCCGTTGACGCGCGTCAAATGCGGCCGGGACGCCCGCTACACCGCCCGGCTATCTCATTTTTAGCTGACCCTATTACAAAAAACGCGTAAAACGCGCACAATTTCATCTTGAAAATAGACGTCGCACGCGGCCGGTGCGAGTTTTTCCCGGTTTTGCCGCGCTGCCCGCGTGCCACGGGCGGCCCCGACACCAGAATGGCCATCGAATGACCGCCAGTGGAACCCCGTCGCGTGACGCCCGAGGGCCTGCGCGTTTCCAGATCATGTTACGCCAGCCGCTCGCGGCCGGCGTCGTTACGCTGTTCGCCGGCGCGGCGCTGTCACTCGGCGTCGCGCTGCTCGTGCGCGAGCAGTGGCAAGGCGCCGTCCATACGCGCTTCGAACGCCGCACGACGCACGTGACGGCGATGCTGCGCCACGAGCTGCAAGGCAGCGTCGCCGTGCTCGAGAGCGCGCGCAGCGCATTCGCGCTTGCGCCGCAGATCACCCCCGAGCAATGGCGCCGGTATGCCGACACGCTCGATCTCGACAGCGGGCGTTCGCCGATCCGGCAGCTTGGCTATGCGCCGCTGTCGACCGCGACACGCAGCGCCCTCGCCGGCCACGCGCCGATGCCGGCCGGCCCGCTCGCGGTGGCCACGCTCATTGCGCCGGCGTCGAGCTCGGCCGGCGTGCGCTTCGGCGCGCCGGACCAGGCTCCGCTCGCGCGCGCGCTGCGGACCGGCGATATCGCACTCGGCATCCATCCGGCCGACAACGATACGTCCCGCGATGCGCGCACCCTCACGCTGTTCGTCCCCGCGACGGCTTCGTCGCGCACGGCCGTCGCCCATGACGCCGGCGCCGACGGCGTGCTGTTCGCGGAAGTGAGCCCGAATCGCCTGGTCGAGCGCGCGCTCGACGCGGAACGCGGGCTCGACCTGCGGATGAGCGCGGGCGACGATCCGCACCCGATCGCGAGTGCCGAGACGACGACCGACGAAGCCTCCGCGTCGCCCGACCTGATGCGGCGCACCGACCAGCTGACTTTCGGCGGGACCGTGCTGACGCTCGCCTATTCCGCGGACGGCCGCCCGAGCGCGACCGGCGCGCAGCGCGCGGCCGGCACGGTGCTCGCCGCGGGGCTGATCGCGTCGTTCGCGTTCGCGGCGCTCGTCCATGCGCTGCTGCGCGGCCGCGCCGGCCACGCCGATACGGGCGCGAGCAGCCGCGGCATCCTGAACGAGGCACGGATGATGGGCATCATCCGTTCGTCGATGGAAGCGATCATCACGATCGACGAGAAGCAGACGGTGGTGATCTTCAACCCGATGGCCGAACAGGTCTTCGGCGTGTCGGCGATGGAGGCGATCGGCGCGCCGCTGTCGCGCTTCATCCCCGAGCGGTTTCGTGCCGCGCATGCGAAGCACGTCGACCAGTTCGGCGTGACGGGCGTGTCCGAGCGGCAGATGGGCCGCCAGCGCGTGCTGTTCGGGCTGCGCGGCAACGGCGAGGAGTTCCCGATCGAGGCGTCGATCTCGCAGATCCGCGATGCGTCGGGCAAGCTCTATACGGTGATGCTGCGCGACATCACCGAGCGGCAGCGCGCCGAGAATGCGCTGAAGCAGTCGCGCCAGGAGCTACGCGAACTCTCGGCGAACCTGCAGAACGTGCGCGAAGAGGAAAAAACCCGCATCGCGCGCGAACTGCACGACGACCTCGGCCAGCAACTCACCGCGCTGAAGATGGACCTGTCGGTCATCGAGCAGCAACTGCGCACGCCGGGCCATGCGCAACCCGAAGTCGGCGTGCTGTCGCACCTGCAGGGCATGCGCCGGCTGATCGACGCGACCGTCGCGTCGGTGCGGCGCATCGCGGCCGACCTGCGCCCCGTGATGCTCGACGATCTCGGCCTCGTGCCGGCGATCGAGTGGCTCGCGAACGACTTCACGAACCGCTACGGCATCGACGTCGAGCGCCACATCGAAACAGGCGGCCTCACGTTCACCAGCGCGGGGGCGACCACGCTGTTCCGGATCGTCCAGGAAGCGCTGACGAACGTCGCGCGCCATGCGGACGCGACGCGCGTCGCGCTGCGCCTCGACATCGAGGAAGGCTTCTGCGTGCTGCGCGTCGCGGACAACGGCCGCGGCGCGGCACCGGTCGGCACCGCCCACGAGGACAAATCGTTCGGCCTGATCGGCATTCGCGAACGCGCACACATGCTGGGCGGCAGCGTGACGATCGACACCGCGCTCGCGCGCGGCTTCTCGATCACCGTCGCATTCCCGCTCGGTTCCGTTCAACAGGAAACCACCCTCATATGATCAAGGTGCTCATCGCCGACGACCATACGCTCGTGCGCGACGGTCTGCGGCACATTCTCCAGAACGCCACCGGATTCGAAGTGGCCGGCGAAGCATGCGACGGACCGTCGACGATCGCGCTCATTCGGTCGACGCCTGCGCAGGTGTTGGTGCTCGACCTGTCGATGCCGGGCCGCAACGGCGTCGAACTGATCAAGCAGATCAAGGACGAGAAGCCCGCGCTGCGCGTGCTCGTGCTGACCATGCACGCGGAACAGCAATACGCGGTGCGTGCGTTCCGCGCCGGTGCGTCGGGCTATCTGACCAAGGAAAGCGCGAGCGCCGAACTGGTCGGCGCGGTGACCAAGGTGGCGTCGGGCGGCGTCTACGTGAGCCTCGCGATGGCCGAACAGTTCGCGCAGAGCCTGAACGAGCCGGCCGAGACGCTGCCGCACCAGCGGCTGTCCGATCGCGAGTTCGACGTGTTCCGCCGCATCGCCGCCGGGCAGACGCTGACCGAAATCGCGCAGGCGCTGTGCGTCAGCGCGAAGACGGTCAGCACCTACAAGACCCGGATTTTGGAAAAGATGCAGATGCCGCACGAAGCGGCGCTGGTCCGCTACGCGCTGCGGCACAAGCTGCTCGACGAAACGGACGACGTCTAGGCGAACCATGCCGGCCGCGCGATGTGAGCTGTAAGCGGGCCGGACGTCGCGCAGACGTTACTTCGCCGGCACCGGGCATGCGAGATCGCCTTCCTCGCAGGACAGATAGCCCTTCAGCGTCTCGGTGCGGGTCTTGGTCAGATCGTCGACGCAGGTCGACACGACCATCGGATAGGCGCTGCCGCCTTCGGCATTCGCGCTGGAGAAGTTGCATTCGGCATCGCGGTAGGCGATCCACGCGCGCTGCGCGTTCACGAGTTTCTCTGCGAGCGGCTTCGCATCGCGCAGGCGCCCGGTGACGGCCTGGTAGGTGCGGTTCAGCTCCGCGTCGGATTTCTTGTACGCGCGATCGGCACATGCCGTCATCGCCGCCTGATCCGTCGCGTCCGCACAATTTGCCTGTGCGTGGGCAACGTTCGCCGTCAGCGCCAGCGCGCACAGCAGACCGGTCAAGACACGCATGGATGCTCCTGTTTGTTTTCGTTGAAGTCGTGGAACGTGATGCCGGGCTTGCCGCCGCGCCTCGGCGCGCGGCGTCGCAGGCCGGCCGGCGCTACCCGATTCGCTGCGGCTGCGGCTGCAGTAGCGTGGCGATGCCGACCGGGATGCTAGCGCACGCGCGGCGGATTGTCAGCCGGCGCCACGCTTGGCCGCGCACGCAAAAAAGCCCGCACTCGACATGAGTGCAGGCTTTTCGATACGGCTTTGCCGGCGGCCCGGAGGCCGCGCGGTGAACGGCTTGCTCAGTGACCGAAGTACACCGACGAACGATCGGCTGCGGCCGGCACGGTCACGCGCTGGCCCGACTGCGACGTCGCCACCGGGTTCGCGCCGTAGCCCGTTGCATCAGCCTGCGCACCGGTGTTCTGGGCTGCCGCGATCTTCGCCTGTGCGGCCTGGATGTTTTCCGGATAGTTGATCCAGTCGTTCGGGTTGTAGCCGGCCTTTTCCAGCTGGACCAGCTCGGCACGCACTTGCGCGCGCGTCAGCGGCTGCTGGTTCGATTGAGCGAACGAGACGACCGGTGCGGCCACCAGAGCGGCCAGTGCAACTGCCTTGATCAGCGATTTCATGATGCGTTACCTCCAGATTTGTCTTGTCAGGCGCTTCGGACTGGGTAGTCGTTGCGCATGAGTGAAAGTCTAGGCGGCACGGCTATCAGGGTAAATACTTAAATCGCAAATTCACTGTTGACCGAATCCGTACAATTGCCGCGCATTCGGTTAAATCGTCAGATGATTATGGCCGTGTCCGCAGCCAATAGGCTGCGGCGCCCTTTCGCCTGCCCTGCGCGCCGTGGATCGATTCACCGGGCCGTGGACGACCGCCCGGCGGCTGCCACGTCTGCCCTGCTTATCCCGCTTACCCGTTCGACACATCAGCGGACCTGATCCGCCTCCACCGCCCCCGACGACAGGTCGAACAGCAGCGCCTTGAGGCGCATCCGGTCGGCGGCAGCGACTTCGTCGAACTTCGCGTGGTGAAGCGTCCAGCCCGCCGCCGCCGGATCGGCATGCACCGCACGCACCATCCCGTCGAGCGTCAGCAGCGCGACACGGTCCTCATCCGCATACGGCAACTGCACGCGCAACGGCTCGCCGGCCGCCGCGAACGGCCGGTCGACCGCGATCGACAGTCCGTTCAGGCTGAGATCGCGCACGATCCCGATGCCGTCGGCCTGCGCCAGCCCGCCCGTGCAGCGGGCCGCGATCCGTACCGGTACGCGCGGCTCCGCGCGCGTGCGCAACCGGTCGACGAAGCCCGGCGGCGAGAGCACCATGAACGGCGCGGCGCCCGCCGCCTGCACCGCTTCGACCGTCGCACCGAAGCGCGACACGGCCGACCGGCCGATCGCGACCGCCTCGACGTCGTCGCCGCGGGCAAAGTCGAGCACGACCGCCGGCTGCGGCTCGACGAACAGCGCGCCCGATGCGCCGACCCCGATCAACCGGCAGCGCTGCAGCACGCGGGTCGCGCCGACCCGCCGCCGGATGCCGATCGCGGCGCCGGCCGACAGCCCCATGCGCGTGGCCGCCGGCACGGTGTCGTGCGCCGGCGCGGCAGGCTCGGCGTCATCGCGCCGGCGCACGGGCCGGAAGTGATCGAACAGGAAGTCATGCTGCGCGGGTTCGCGCAGCGTCGTGCCGGCGGGCAGCAGCGCGGCGCCGCCGGCATCGTAGAGATCGAAGCCGAGCGGGACGCCGGCGGAGATGTCGTCGCGCGCGAGCGCGACGTGATCGGTGATGAGCCGCATCGGAAAGGCGCGGAGCGACCGCGCGAGCTGTCGTGACAACGTTATTACGGCAGCATCGCGCGAAATCTGAACGGCTCGTTACTCCGAACCGCTGGTCGCGTCGGGTGAAGCCGGTGTCGGCGCCGGCGTAGCCGAAGGCGCGACGGCCGGGGCGGAGCCGAGGCCGCCACCGGCGTTACCCGGGCTCGTCGCGTTGCCGCCCGCCGCCGGCGGCTGCGCGACCGGCGGTTGCGACGCCGACAACGCAGCGGCCGATGCCGCCACCTCGGACGCCGGCACCCATTCCTCGACGATGCCGCCGGATGCCGCCTCGGGCGCCGACGCGCCGGATGCGGCCGACGCCGCGGCTGCGTCCGCCTCCGGCTCAGGCTCGATACGCTGCGTCCTGACGGGCGCCGGCGCCTGCTTCGGCTCGGGCCCGAACCAGCCGTCGACCAGGTCCGTCACCCGTTCGCGCACCGACGCGAACCAGCCGGGCGACGGCTCGGTGTCGAATTTCAGCTTCGTGTCGACGATCCGGGCGCGTTGCGCGCGCTGGAAGAAGTCGCCGACGATCGGCAGCGCGCTGTGCGCGCCTTGTCCCCAGTAGTCGCTGCGCAGCGTCACGCGGCCGTCGTCGAAGCCGACCCACGCGCCGGCCACCAGCCCGGGCTGCATCAGGATGAACCAGCCGTCCGCGTTGTCCTGCGTGGTTCCGGTCTTACCGGCCACGTCGCCACGAATGCCGAAGCGCGTACGGATGCTGCTGCCGGTGCCGCGCGTCACGACGCCGCGCATCACGTCGAGCAGCGTCTTGTCGGTTTCGGCGTCGAGCGCGCGCTCGGGTGGCGCCGGCGCGTATTCGGCGAGCACGTCGCCCCGGCGGTTCTCGATGCGCGTCACCATTTGCGGCTCGACGTACAGCCCGCCGTTCGCGATCGTCGCGTACGACGCGACCATCTCCTTCAGCGTCACGGGGCTCGTGCCGAGCGCAAGCGACGGCACGCGCTCGAGCGGGCTTTCGCGCACGCCCATGTCGCGCGCGAACCGCGCCACGGCCGCCGGACCGACCTTCTCCATCACCTGCGCGGTGATCCGGTTGCGCGACAGCGCGACCGCGTCGCGCAGCGTCATCGGCTTGCCCGTCGGCGGCGCGTCGTCGTTCGGCCGCCAGATCTCGCCGCCCTTCAGCGGAATCTCGACCGCCTGGTCGATGAAGGTGTCGTCCGGCTTCATCCCGTTCGCGAATGCGACGCCATAGACGAACGGCTTGAAGGTCGAGCCCGGCTGACGCCGCGCCTGCGCGACGTGATCGAACGGCTCGTTCGTGAAGTCGCGGCTGCCGACCCACGCGCGAATCTGCCCGTCGCGCGGATCGATCGCGACGAAGCCGGCCTGCACGTCGGTCTTCGCCTTGCACAGCGCGCGCATGAAGCCGCGGTCGGCGGCGAGCTGCTTCATCGCGGCCGCATCGTTCTTGCCGGCGTCCTGCGCGGCCTTGTATTCGGGCGACTCGCGCATGAAGGTGCGGAACACCTCGTTGTCGGTGCCGCAGCCGTCGCGGCCGCTCCACGCATTGTTCGCGATGCCCTGCAGCTGGTTCGCCTGCAGCGTCAGCGCCTGGGTCGCCATCTGCTGCAGACGCGAATCGATCGTGGTGCGCACGATCAGCCCGTCCGAATAGATGTTGTAATCGTTGCGGTCGGCCCAGCCGATCAGCCATTTGCGCAGTTGCTGCGCGAAGTGCGGCGCGGGCCCCGGCGGCTCCTTCTGGCGCTCGAAGTCGATGCGCAGCGGCCGGCGCTGCAACTGCGCGAACTGCGCCGGCGACAGCTTGCCGTACTTCACCATCTGGCCGAGCACCGTGTTGCGCCGCTGCAGCGCGCGCTCGGGATTCAGCACCGGGTTGTAGTAGCTGTTGCCCTTCAGCATCCCGACGAGCGTCGCGCTGTCGAGCACGTCGAGCTCGTCGGCCGACTTGTCGAAATAGGTGCGCGCGGCCATCTCGACGCCGTACGCGTTGTACAGGAACGGCACGGTGTTCAGGTAGGTCTCGAGGATCTGATCCTTGCTGTAGACGGCCTCGATCTTCAGCGCGGTGATCGCCTCCTTCACCTTGCGCGTGAGCGTCGGCGCGCGGCCGATCTCGTCCGGATACAGGTTGCGCGCGAGCTGTTGCGTGATCGTCGAGCCGCCCTGGCGGCTGCCCGAGAACGTATGGAGCGCGGCCGACGCCGTGCGCTTCCAGTCGAGACCGTGATGCTCGTAGAAACGATGGTCCTCGGTGGCGATCAGCGCGTCGACCATGTGCGGCGAGATCCGCTTGAGCGACACCCATTCGCGGTTCGACGGCTTGAATTCCGCCAGCACCTTGCCGTCGGCGGACAGCACCTGCGCCGGCTGGTCGACGCGCGCCTTGCGGATGTCGCCGATGCCCGGCGTGAACGGAATCAGCGCCAGCACGTACAGCAGGAACAGCGCGGGCACGGCGGCAGCCGCGCGCAGCACGCCGCGGCGCGTCGGATGACGGAGATGGTGCCAGGCGACGGCCAGGACACGCTTGACGAGCACGGCGGCAGCGGCCGCGACGGGTTGGGCGCGCGCGACCCATTTGGCACTGAGGTCACGCACTGACGACACGTTTCGGCGATTCACGCGGGTGGGGGATCTGCTGGAAAGGCTGCATCGTACCAAAACTCGCGCGGCCCACCGGCCGGCGGCCGTCACGTGCCTGCACGAACGGCGCCCGCGCGTGCATTTTTACAACAAAAAAGGCGCGCGCCCCGGAACGGGACCGCGCGCCAAGCCTGGTACAACGGTGCCGTGCGCCGCTGCTCAGCGCACGAGAAAACCGTAGGTCAGCGGATCGCGCTCGTCGACGATCCAGTTCGCGAATCCGCAGATGTGCGCGCTGCCCTCCACTTCCGGGATCACGGCCGGGATGTCGCCGACCGTCGTCTCGCGCAGCACCCGCCCCTTGAACACGGTGCCGACGATCGACTCGTTGACGAGCGTGTCGCCGGCCGCGAGCCGGCCGCGCAGGTACAACTGCGCGACGCGGCCGCCGGTGCCGGAGCCGGTCGGCGAACGGTCGACCTCGCGATCCGCGAACACGCAGCAATTTGCCTGCGTCGAGCCCGGATGGCGCGGCGCGTTCGCGATGATCGTGCCGTAGATATGGTTGATCTCCGGAATCTCCGGATGCACGACCGGGTATTTCGCGTTCGCGGCCGCCTTCACTTCGGCGCCGAAGCGGATCAGCTTCTCCACGGCCGCCTCGCGCACCGGCAGGTCGAACGGCGCGCCGTCGACGTAGAAATAGAACGCGCCGCCATACGCGATGTCGCCGGTCACGGTGCCGAACGACGGCGTGTCGACCGACACGTCGCGCTGCCAGATGAACGACGGCACGTTGACGAAGCGCACCGGCCCCGCGTGCTCGCCGTCCCATTTCACGAACGCCTCGATGAAGCCGCATGGTGCGTCGATGCCGACGCGGGTCTCGGGCACCGTGCGCTGCACCCAGCCGAGCTCGACCGCGGCGGTCGACAGCGCGATCACGCCGTGCCCGCAATGGTCGCTGTAGCCTTCGTTGTGCACGAAGATCACGCCGAAATCCGCGTGTGGCGACACCGGCTCGGTCAGGTAGCCGCCGTACATGTCGGCGTGGCCGCGCGGCTCGAACATCAGCGCGCGGCGGATCTCGTCCGCGTTCTCCTTGAGCCATGCGCGGCGCTGGACGATCGTGTCGCCGGGCAGGCGCGGCAACCCGCTCGTGACGATGCGGAACGCTTCGCCGCCGGTATGGACTTCGACGGTGGAAAGGGATCGGGAAATTTTCATGAAGATCGAAAGCGTGAAGACGAAGGACGGCGCACCGGCGCCGTCCTTCCGGTAGCGGTTTTACTTCGCGTACGGTACGGGCAGCCCGTTGCGGATCACGTAGACGCTGGTCGGCGCGCCCTTCAGGTCGCCGCGTTCGTCGAACGAATAGGTGCCCGCGACGCCCGCATAGTTCGACTTCGCGAGTTGCGCGATCAGCTTCGCCTTGTCGGTGGTCGTGCCGGCCTTGACCATCGCGTCGGCGAGCAGCTTCATGCCGTCGTAGTAGTTGACGCCGTAGACCTGCGTATCCGTGTGATAGGCGTCGTGGTACTTCTTCAGGAATTCGCGGCCGGCCGGCGTCTTCTCGAGCGCGACGCCGCCCTGCGCGCAATAGACGATCGACGCGGCCTCGCCCGCGACCTTGCCCATGTCGGCCGAGCAGATGCCGTCGCCGCCGAGCAGCTTCGCGCGCAAGCCGCGCTGCTTCATCTGCTTCGCCATCGGCGCGCCCTGCGCCGCATAGCCGCCGAGGAAGATCACGTCGGGATTGCTGGCCTTGATCTTGGTGAGAATGCCGAGGAAATCGGTGGCCGACGAGTTCGTGTACTCCTGGTCGACGATCTTGATCCCGTTCGCCTTCGCGACGTTCATGAACTGCTCGGCGACGCCCTGCCCGTACGCGGTGCGATCGTCGATGACCGCGGCGGTTTTCGCGTTCAGCGTCTTCGCGGCGAAGGTCGCCATCGTGCCGCCGAGCTGTTCGTCGCTCGCGCCGATCCGGAAGATGTTCTTGAAGCCCTGCCGCGTGAGTGCCGGGTTCGACGCGACCGGCAGCATCGGGACGCCTGCGTTGCTGTACACACGCGATGCCGGGATGGCGACGCCCGAGTTGTACGGCCCGAGCACCGCGACCACGCCCTTGTCGACCAGGTTCTGCGCGACCTGCACGCCCGCTTTCGGGTCGGCCTGGTCGTCGTCCGACACCAGCTTGAACGTGACCGTCTTGCCGGCCACCTTCACGCCCGCCTTGTTGAGCTCGTCGACGGCGAGGCGCGCGCCGTTTTCATTGTCCTTGCCGTTCGCGGCCTGCGGGCCGGTGAGCGGCGCCGAATGGCCGATCATCACGACTTCCTGCGCGTGCGCGGCAGTCAGCGCGCCGGCGGCAACGGCCACCGAAAGCGCGGTAACGAAGTGTCGCATGGTGTCTCCTGATTGGTTTTGTGTGAAACCAATGTAGGACACATGTGGTCACCATGCAAGCAATTTTAAAAAGTTTTTTGCGATTCTGGTCTACTTTCAGACCAGAGTGAGGTGACGCGTATTACTTCGGCGTGATGTCGCGACGCACGCGAAGAATGTGCTGCTCGACATAGAACGCGGCGGCATCGGCGTCGCCGGACACGATCGCCTCGTAGATCAGCCGGTGCTCGGACACGTAGAGCCGAATGCGGCCCGCGTCGTAGATGCCGTCGTCCTTCAGCCGCTTCCACAGCGGCTGGTCCATCGTCTTCGCGACTTCGTCCGCGATCTTTACGATCAGCGCATCGCCGGTCATCAGCGCGAGCTGCCGGTGGAACAGCCGGTCGCTCTCGTTCCACAGCGCGCGCTGCTGCGGATCGTCGATGTCGGAGACGGTTTCCATTTGTGCGAGATAGCCTTCGGCGACAGGGTCGGCGCGACCGTGCGCGGCCGCGAGGCGCGCGATCGCGGGCTCGAGGATGAGCCGCACGTCGAGCGTCGACGTCGGGCTGAAGTCGGCATCGGGCGCGCTTCGCGTGTCGCCGCGCTGCGCGAGCACGTCGAGCGGCGCAGGCACGACGTAGGTGCCCGAATTGCGCTTCGTGAACACCAGCCCTTCGTTCTGCAACGCGCCCAGCGCCTCGCGCACGGCCGGCCGGCCAACCTGGAACAGCGCCGCGAGTTCGCGCTCCGACGGCAGCCTCGAATCGGCCGCGTAGCGCCCCGCGCGAATCTCGTCGCGAATCCTTTCGGCGACCTGTTCGTAGATCTGCAGCGGCCGGAAGCCGGCTTCGAGCGATTCGGGACGTGCGGACATCATCTGGGGCTCCTGCCCGGTCGGGTGGGGGGATCGGGAATGGGTCGCACTATACCGGAGCGGTACCGGCGCCGGTGCGCGCGACGCCTATCTGGACGGATATTAGAACCAAAATCGGCCGTCCGCTGGCTTTTCCGGCTTGCCGGGTGGCCGGGAACTGGTATAAATTTGATCCAGAGCACCTGCCAACGCGACAGCCGGCAGCCTCCGTTGCGAGCGCGCGATGCGCCCGTCACCCACGCCCACCGCCCCGAACCGACCGACACGATGACCGCCCTCTCCCGGATTCCCGCTTTCGACGCCGCCGAAACGGCCGCGCTGCTCGACTACCCCGCGCTGCTCGCGACGCTCAGGCACACCGTCGCCGAATACGCGGCGGGCGAGATCGTCAGTCCCGAACGCCTGGTCGTGCCGCTGCAGGCCGGCGGCGTGATGCTGTCGATGCCGTCGAGCGCGCGCGACCTCGCGAGCCACAAGCTCGTGAACGTGTGCCCCGGCAACGGCGCGCGCGGGCTGCCGACGATCCTCGGGCAGGTGAGCGCATACGATGCGACGACCGGCGAGCTGCGCTTCGTGCTCGACGGCCCGACGGTCACCGGGCGCCGCACGGCGGCCGTTACCGCGCTGGGCATCCAGGCGCTGCACGGCGCCGCGCCGCGTGACATCCTGCTGATCGGCACCGGCAAGCAGGCAGCCAATCACGCGGAAGCGCTCGCGGCGATCTTTCCGGAGGCGCGCCTGCACGTGCGCGGCTCACGCGCCGACAGCGCGGCCGCGTTCTGCGCCGCGCACCGCGCGCAGGCGCCGCAGCTCGCGCCGCTCGACGGCGATGCGATTCCCGATGCGATCGATGTCGTCGTCACGCTGACGACGAGCCGCACGCCCGTCTATCGCGAAGCGGCACGCGAAGGCCGCCTCGTGGTCGGGATCGGCGCGTTCACCGCGGATGCCGCCGAGATCGACGCCGATACCGTGCGCCACAGCCGGCTCGTCGTCGACGATCCGGCCGGCGCGCGCCACGAGGCCGGCGACCTGATCGTCGCGCAAGTCGACTGGCAGCAGGTCGCGTCGCTCGCCGACGTGCTGCGCGGCGCCTTCGCGCGCAGCGGCCCGCTGCTGTTCAAGACCGTCGGCTGCGCCGCATGGGATCTGGCCGCGTGCCGCACGGCACGCGACGCACTGGCCGCGCGCCGGCACGGCTGATTCGACCGCGGCGGCGACCGGCAACCTGCCGACCGCACCACGCACGCCAGCCAGCGCGGCTCGGGCGTCGCCGCCGCCTTCCCGTACGCGTTGTAGGAAACGCCCTACAACACGTCGAAGCGGCCTACACAAACTTCCAATTCGGCCGATTTCATTTTTGGCGGCGCAACACGATACTGCCGGCATGAATGCCAGCCTGTCACCCGCCGTCGCGCTCAGGGTGTTTCTCGTCGATCACGCCATCGCCGTCCGCCAACGGATCGCGCTGCTCGTCGGCGGGATCCGCGGCGTCGTGGTCGTCGGCGAAGCGGAAGACGGCCAGGACGCGTGGATGCACATCCGCAGCAGCCACGCGGACGTCGTGATCGTCGACCTGCGGCTCGCGGACGGCAGCGGTCTCGACCTGATCGGGATGCTGTCGAAGGCCACGCCGCGCGTCGTCACGATCGTGCTGACGAACCACTCGGCGGCGGCATTCAGAGAGGCATGCGCGGCGGCCGGCGCCGATTATTTCTTCGACAAGACCGCCGAATTCGACGCCGCATGCCGCGTCATCGAATCCCTGGTGCACGCTCGCGCGCACCACCCCTGATCGAGCCGGAGTGACTCATGTCTACCGCCACTGCCTGCGCCACCGCCCCGCCCGTCGCGCCTCGGCCGACGACCCCGCTGCGTGCGGTCGCGCGCACGGACGCCGTCAAAACCCCGGCCGCGCGCTGCTCGGGCTGCGCGATGCGCTCGATGTGCCTGCCGCCCGACCTGACTGCGGACGAGTACGGCCGCCTCGACGCGATCATCTGCTCGACCCGGCAGGTTCGCCAGGGCGACGCGCTGTTCCGCATCGACGACCCGTTCCACAGCATCTATGCAGTCCGTGCGGGCTCGTTCAAGACGGTGATGATGCATCGCGACGGCCGCGAGCACGTGACCGGCTTCCAGATCGCCGGTGAAACGCTCGGCATGGACGGCATCGGCAGCGGCCAGCACTGCTGCGACGCGATCGCGCTCGAGGACAGCGTCGTGTGCATCATCCCGTTCGGCGCGCTCGAGGCGGCGTGCCGCGAGATGAAGCCGATGCAGCATTTCCTCTACCAGATGCTGAGCAGCGAGATCGTCCGTGAATCGAGCCAGATGCTGCTGCTCGGCACGATGTCGGCCGAGCAGCGCGTCGCGCAGTTCCTGCTGAACCTGTCGTCGCGCTTCGAGGCGCGCGGCTATTCGGCATCGGAATTCAACCTGCGGATGACGCGCGAGGAAATCGGCTGCTATCTCGGCATGAAGCTCGAGACCGTCAGCCGGATGTTCTCGCGGTTCCATCGGGATTCGCTCGTCGAAACGCGCGGCAAGCGCGTGCGGATCCTCGACGCGCAGGCGCTCGCGCAGGTCTGACGCCCGAAGCGCGGCCAGCGTCATTGCGCGGCCGCGCCCGTCGCGGCCGCACGCAGCGCGACCGCTTCGGGTTCGCCGGTCTGCCAGGCGGACAGCGCCTGTTCGGCTTGCGCGAACACGCGCCGGATCGTCTCGTTCACGTCGTCGCCGCTGCTGCCCGGCAGCAACGCCGGCGCGCGATCATGCATGAGCAGTTCGAGGCGCACGTCGTAGGTTCGGCCGCCGTCGCCGGTCGTGCGCGACTCGATCGCCAGCAGGCAATCGTCGAGCCGCGCGCGGAAGCGTTCGAGCCGCACCAGCTGCGCCCCCGCCTCTCCTTCGAGCGCGGCGGAACCCGCGAATCCGACGCAGACGATCTGCATGCCCACGCCCATGTCGTTTCTCCTGACGCGGTCGCCGCTCGTCGACCGGGTTGCCTGCCCCATGTTTCCCTGCCCTGCCCGCCGTGGAATCCGCCCGCACGCATGTCGCGCGGCGCGATGACGGATGCGGCGATCACTGCCGTGGCAGCCTTGCCCCCGCGCGCCGTCGGCGCGAGGCGGTTCACATGCTGAACGTCTGCGACGCCTTCATTTCGATCCACGTCATCCCGGCCCGCAACCCTTCGATCGCGGCCTCGTGCTCCGTGGGATACGCATGACTGTGCTCGAACGTGTGGTGAAAGCGCGCCGGTCCCGTGCCGTGCTCGACCGACACACGGCAGCGGAACTCGCCGGATTCGCACTGTCGCGTCTCGATCTCGACCGACCAGTCGCGTTCATGAATCGTGCCTTGCAGTGTCATGCGTCCTCCTGCGGTATCAGTCATCCATCCGGAAGTGACCGCTGTGCAGCAACACCGGCCGGCCGCCGATTTCGTCGAGCATTCGTCGTGCCTTCGCCTCGATCGCCGACCGGTGCGCATCGAACGCATCCAGCAAATCCCGTTCGAGCAGCGACGGTGCACCGAAATGGTCTTCCAGTGCTTCGGCCGTGATCGCGCACTGCACGCAGCGGCCGTCGACCAGCGCCGAAAACGCGACGACCAGATCGCGCGCGCAATATTCGGGCGGTTCGGGTGGAAAGGCTATCTGCATCTGTCCGCCTGTCATCGTCGGGGCAATTCATGACATGAGCATAGCGGCCCGCGGCACCGCACGCTTGACCCACGTCAACCGGTTCGCTGCGCCGCACGAAGCGACGCCCGACGGGCGCTCAGCCCGCCTCCGCATCGATCGCCGCGCCGCGCTCTGCCAGCAGTTCGCGCAGCACGCTGCGATGGCAGCGGCGCTCATCCTCGCAGTAGCAGCCGATCGAGAACGCGCTCGTCGCCGACAGCGCGGCGAGCAGGTCCAGCACCTTCGGTGCGTCGCCGTGCGCCATTTCCGCGCGGAAGTGACGCGTGAACGCACGCCATTCGGCGTCGGTTTCGGCAGCCTGCGCCTGCGTGACCAGCTCGGGGCTCGGCGACAGCGTCGGCAGCCATACATCATAGTAGTTGCGCGATGCGAATTCCGCCTTGGGTACCCCGCGCGGCGGCCGCCGCACCGTGCCGATCCTCAGGCCCTCGCCGGCCGCGCGCGGCGTGCCGAGCCGTACGATTCGAATTGCCATGCCGCTCCTTCGTCTTGGGTTCGATCCGCCATCGTACCGCCGCGCCGCCGCCGCGCAAGAAAAAACCGGCTGCCTCCGCGGGGGAGACAGCCGGTTCATGCGATGCGATCGGGCGCCCGGGGCGCGCCGGTCAGACGCCGCTCTTCAGCACCTTGCCGATCGCATCCGCGACGATGCCGACGTTCGAATCGTTCAGCCCCGCGACGCACATGCGGCCCGAACGCAGGACGTACACGCCGTGCACGTCACGCAGCGCATCGACCTGCGATTCGGTCAGGCCCGTGTACGTGAACATCCCGCGCTGCTTCACGTAGCGCGTGAGGGCTTCACCGCTGACGTAGTCGCGCAGGCCGTCGTGGATCGACTGGCGCATCCGCGCGATCCGGCGGCACATCGCGGCGAGCTCCTCTTCCCACTGCGTGCGCAGCGCGGGCGTGCTCAGCACGGTCGCGACGACCTTCGCGCCGTAGGTTTGCGGGTTGCTGTAGTTCGAGCGCACCGCGCCGGCCAGCTGGCCCAGCACGCGCTCGGCCGCGGCCGCATCCTCGCAGACGACGCTCAGGCCGCCCACGCGCTCGCCGTACAGCGAGAAGTTCTTCGAGAACGAGTTCGCGACGAGCGCCGGCACGCCGCGGCGGGCCAGTTCGCGCACGGCGAACGCGTCCGCGTCGAGGCCCGCGCCGAAGCCCTGGTACGCCATGTCGACGAACGGCAGCAGCCCGCGCGCCTCGATCACGTCGATCAGCTTCTCCCACTGGCCTTCGTCGAGATCGACGCCGGTCGGGTTATGGCAGCACGCGTGCAGCAGCACGATGCTGCGCGCCGGCAGCGCGTCGATCGCCGCGAGCATCGCGTCGAACTTCAGGCCGCCCGTCGCCTCGTCGTAGTACGGGTACGTGTTCACCGTGAAGCCCGCGCGCTCGAAGATGAAGCGGTGGTTTTCCCAGCTCGGGTCGCTGAGCCACACCTGCGCGTCCGGGAAGTAGCGCTTCAGGAAATCGGCGCCCACTTTCAGCGCGCCCGAGCCGCCCAGCGTCTGCACGGTCGCGATGCGACCGGCCGCACGCGCCGGATGATCGGCGCCGAACACCAGCGCCTGCACGGCGTCGCGATACGCGGCGAGGCCGACCATCGGCAGGTAAGGCTTCGGGCCGAGGTCGCGCTGCAGCGCGGTTTCGGCTTCGCGCACGGCCCCCATCACGGGAATCCGGCCTTCGGCATCGAAATAGATGCCGATGCTCAGGTTGACCTTCTGATCGCGCGGATCTTTCTGGAAGTTCTCGTTGAGCGTCAGGATCGGATCGCCCGGGTACGCGTCGATGTGTTCGAACATGGCTATGTCGGTCTCGTTTGGAAGAATGGTCGGGGTGCCCGTGTCAGCGCACGGACGCGCCGTCGCGCATCACATAGTCCGCATTCTTCTGACGGAAGCGATACCCGACCGCGAGCACCGCGAGCCATACGGGGATCAGGTACACCGACAGGCGGAGATCCGGCGTCAGGTACATCACGACGAGAATGCCGGCCATGAACGCCAGGCACAGGTAATTCGTGAAAGGATAGCCCAGACTGCGGAACGAAGTCTGCTCTCCGGCGATGCGCTTCGCCTGGCGGAACTTCAGGTGGATCAGCGTGATCATCGCCCAGTTGATGATCAGCGCCGACACGACGAGGCCCATCAGCACCTCGAACGCCTTGCCCGGCATGAAGTAGTTGACCAGCACGCACGCGCCGGTGGCGAGCGCCGACGCGCCGAGCGCGGCGAGCGGAATGCCGCGCTTGTTCACCGAGCACAGCACCTTCGGCGCGTTGCCCTGCTTCGCGAGGCCGAACAGCATCCGGCTGTTGCTGTACACGCCGCTGTTGTAGACCGACAGCGCGGCCGTCAGCACGACCACGTTCAGCACGTTCGCGACCAGGTTGCTGCTCAGCGCGTGGAAGATCAGCACGAACGGGCTGCCGCCGGTGACGACCTTTTCCCACGGATACAGCGACAGCAGCACGGCGAGCGCGCCGATGTAGAAAATCAGGATCCGGTAGATCACCTGGTTGGTCGCGCGCGGAATGCTGTGCTTCGGATCGTCGGCCTCGGCCGCGGTGATGCCGATCAGCTCCAGCCCGCCGAACGAGAACATGATTGCCGCCATCGACATCACCAGCCCCGACACGCCGTTCGGGAAGAAGCCGCCGTGCTGCCACAGGTTCGCGACGCTCGCTTCCGGCCCCGCATGGCCGCTCGCGAGCAGCCAGCCGCCGAAGCCGATCATCCCGACGATCGCGGCGACCTTGATGATCGAGAACCAGAATTCCGTCTCGCCGTACGACTTCACGCTCGCCAGGTTCAGCAGGTTGATCGCGACGAAGAACACCAGCGCCGACACCCAGGTCGGCACGCCGGGCCACCAGTACTGCACGTAGATCCCGACGGCCGACAGCTCGGCCATGCTGACGAGGATGTACAGCACCCAGTAGTTCCAGCCGGACAGGAAGCCGGTGAAGTGGCCGACGTACTTGTCGGCGAAGTAGCTGAACGAGCCGGCGACCGGCTCGTCGACCACCATCTCGCCGAGCTGGCGCATGATGAAGAACGCGACGACGCCGGCCACCGCGTAGCCGAGCAGCACGGACGGGCCGGCCATCTTGATCGTCTGCGCGATGCCGAGGAACAACCCCGTACCGAGCGCGCCGCCGAGCGCGATCAGCTGGATGTGCCGGTTCTTCAGCCCCCGCTTCAGGCCGTCCTTCTCGTTTCCAGAAACCATGTCTTCTCCATTTTGCCCGCCTCCGCCGGAAGCGGTGCGGCGCGCCTCGGTGTGCCGGGCGCTGTTTTGCTGTGCCGGCGGCTGTTCGTGGAGCCGCCGGGTTGGGGACTGCAATCTTCGCGTGGCGACCCCCGATTCCTGTCGGCAGGCCCGCCAGACCGGCCGCCGACCGTCGCTCTTGCCGCCTTGCTGCAGGCGCACACGAAAATCCGGCGTCAGTTTAGCGTCGCGACAGCGAAATCGGGTTGCGTAACCGGCTCATGCAAACCCTACATTATGAGATAAGATTGCGCTCAGGAGACAGATGAGGAAACAAAAATGCCTGAACCGGTTCTCGATCGCATCGATCGCCACTTGCTGTCGGTGCTGCAGGAGAACGGCCGCGCGTCGAACCTCGACCTGGCGAAGGCCGTCGGCCTGTCGCCCGCGCAGACGCTGCGACGCCACCGCCGGCTGGAGGAGATCGGCGCGATCCGCCGTTACGAAACCCGTCTGTGCCCCGACACGCTCGGGTTCGGCGTCACCGCGTTCGTCCACGTGACGATGGAGCGCGGGCATATCCGCGACCTGTCGAAGTTCCAGAAACTCGTGTCGGATCTCGCGCAGATCCAGGAATGTTTCTCGGTGACGGGCGATATCGACTATGTGCTGAAGGTCGTCGCGCGCGACCTGAAGGGGCTGTCCACGTTCTTGCTCGAAACGCTGATGCGGATTCCCGGCGTGAGCGGCGTGCATTCGAGCGTGTGCCTCGACGAGATCAAGTGTACGAGTGCGATGCCGGTGGAAGGCTGATGCGGCGCCGCGCGAACGGCGGGGCGACACCCGGTTCGGCAGCCGTGCTCAGCGCACCGCTTCGGACGCGCTGATCAGCAACGCCCCGCACGCAATCACCAGACACCCGCCGGCGCGACGCGGCGTCAGCCGCTCGCCGAGATACACGCGCGCGATCAGCGCCGCGAACACCACGCTCGTTTCGCGCAGCGCCGACACCGGGCCCATCGGCGCACGATCCATCGCCCAGATCACGATCCCGTATGCGAGCGCCGCGCACACGCCGCCGCATGCGGCCTTCGCCGTTTCACCGACCTCCTGCGCGAGCCGCAGCGGCCCAGCCCGCAGCCGATAGTACGCGGCCATCAGCAACCCCGTCAGCACGAACATCCACGCCGTATAGCCGACCGTGCTGCCGCTTTCCCGCACGCCGATCCCGTCGACCACGCTGTACGCGGCGATCGATACGCCGGTGGCGAACGCAGTCGGCAGCACCTGCGTCATCCGGTGCCGCGCGCCGCGGCCGCGCTCCAGCCCGATCGCCATGATGCCGGCGCAGATCAGCATGAGCCCGCATTGCGCACCCGCGTTCAGGCGCTCGCCCGCGAACGCCGCCGCGCCCAGCGTGACGAGCAGCGGCGCGGTGCCGCGTGCGACCGGATACGCGACGCTCAGGTCGCCGTGCTCGTAAGCGCGCACCAGCAGCAGCGTATAGACGACGTGGAGCACCGCCGATGCGACGATGCAGGCCCAGCTCGCGGGCGTGATCGGCGCGGCGGCCGGCAGGAACAGCAGCGCGAACAGCCCGATCGCGATCTGCAGCACCGTGGCCGAGCGCAGCCGGTCGCCGCTGCTGCGCACGAGCGCATTCCACGACGCATGCAGGAAGGCGGCGCACAGGACGGCAAACAGAACGGGAATCGGCACGTTGAGCACTCGCTGACGGCCGGCAACGCGAAATCGTCGCCGCGGGCCAACCATCGTATGAATGCGTCACACGATTGTCAAAAAAAGGAACGCAGCCCGGCACCCCGCGAACCGGCTCGCCGCGCGCTGTCGCCCGCCCCGCGCGGCATGCGCGGCAGTGACCGTGCGCGCCGCCGAATGTGTCGCCCAGGTTGCATCCGCGTGGCCCCTTTCCGCTTTCTTTCGCGCCGCGTCGCGCCGTAATGGAATCGATACCACGGTGCAACCGTCGCGAAACCGGTCCGCCCCCATATCTTCATACCGAACTGCTTCAATGCCGGGGCGCTATCGCGCGTTCCGCGCCGGACTGACACGGCGACGGGGCCGATCTTCACCGTCGAAAGCCTACCTGGAGTTTCCCGATGTTCCGTCAAGCCTTGCTCGTCACCGCCTGCGCAGCCGCGGCGCTTGCGCTGTTCGCCTGCGGCGGCAGCGACGATCCCACGTCGACGCCCGCCGTGTCGTCGCAGGACGCGCTGCAGACCGCCACGCCGATCAAGCACGTCGTCGTGATCTACGGCGAAAACGTGTCGTTCGACCACTACTTCGGCACCTACCCGAACGCGTCGAACCCGTCCGGCGAACCGTCCTTCACCGCGAAGCCCGGCACGCCGACGATCAACGGGCTGACGGGCACGCTGCTCACCGCGAACCCGAACTTCACGAACACGGCCAACGGCACCGACGCCGCGAACCCGTTCCGCCTCGACCGCACGCAAGCCGCGACCGCCGACCAGAACCACGCGTACACGGCCGAGCAGCAGGCCGAGGACAACGGCCTCGCCGACCTGTTCCCGAAATACACCGGCAAGGGTTCGTCCGGCGGCGCCGGCGCGTTCGGCACGAAGGGCCAGGTGATGGGCTACTTCGACGGCAACACCGTGACCGCGCTGTGGAACTACGCGCAGCGCTTCGCGATGAGCGACAACGCGTACACGACGGTCTACGGCCCGTCGACGCCGGGCGCGCTGAACGTCGTGTCGGGCCAGACCAACGGGATGCAGATCGTCAAGACATCCAAGCAGCCGTCGACGCTCGCCGCCACCTCGTACTACATCAACGACGGCCAGGGCGGCTTCACGATGATCAACGACGTCGACCCGGGCTTCGACGTGTGCTCGAGCACGACCGACCAGGCGATGATGAGCGGCAAGAACATCGGCGACCTGCTGAACGGCGCGAAGATCACGTGGGGCGGCTTCATGGGCGGCTTCAACCTGTCGACGACCAACGGCAACGGCACGACCGGCTGCAACCGCAGCACCGTCGCCACCGCCGTGAACGCCGCGACGGCCGACTACATCCCGCACCACAACTGGTTCCAGTACTACGCGTCGACCGCGAACCCGCAGCACACGCGTCCGAGCGCAGTCGCGGCGATCGGCTCGAGCCTCGAAGCCGACGGCAAGACGGCCGAACCGGCGAACCACCAGTACGACACCGACGACTTCTTCGCGGCCGTGAAGGCCGGCAACTTCCCGTCGGTCAGCTTCCTGAAGGCGCCGGCCGCGCAGGACGCGCACGCGGGCTACTCGGATCCGCTCGACGAGCAGGCGTTTGTGACGAAGGTCGTCAACTTCCTGCAGCAGCAGCCGGACTGGCAGAACACGGCCGTGATCGTCACCTATGACGACTCGGACGGCTGGTATGACCACGCGTACACGGCGCCGACTCGCTCGTCGTCCGACGCGGTCGACCAGGTGAACGGCAACGGCAAGTGCGGCTCGGGCGGCACCACCGGCGTGAATGGCGGCACGGTGAACGGCCGCTGCGGCCCGGGTGTGCGCATCCCGCTGGTCGTGATCTCGCCGTACGCGAAGCAGAACTACGTCGACCACACGATGATCGACCAGGCGTCCGTCGTGCGCTTCATCGAGGACAACTGGCTCGGCGGCCAGCGCATCGGCGGCGGTTCGTTCGATGCGACGGCCGGCGACCTGCGCGGGCTGTTCGACTTCGCGTCGAAGCCGAACACGGCACCGCTGTATCTCGATCCGACGCAAGGCACCGTGCTGAGCGCGGCGCCGTCGATCTGACCGGCGTCGCATAACCGCCAGAAGCAAAGCATCAGGCCGGCGCATCGTGCGCCGGCCGTTTCCGTTTAACGCGCCGCTTTCACACGGTGCCCGACTTTCGACAGACAGCATGACAGCCCGTCCCGCGTTCCCGTCTCCCGACGCATCCGGCGCCGCCGCGCCGCGCTCCCCTGCCCGCGTGCTGCGCCGCGCGGCGTTCGTGCTCGGCGCGGCCGTGCTTGGCTACGGCGCGTTCGCGATCGCGTTTCCGGCCCGTACGCCGGCGGCGATCGGAGACGTCGTCGCCGACTGGACGGGTGCGAATCCGCATCCGGTCGTGCTGCAGCGCCCGGCCGCGCAGCCGTTGTCGGCGGTCGCGCAGCTCGGGCGCGCGCTGTTCGCTGATCCGTCGCTGTCGGCATCCGGCAAGCAATCGTGCGCGTCGTGCCACAGCCCCGATCATGCGTACGGGCCGCCGAACGGGCTCGACGTGCAGCCGGGCGGCCTCGCGATGACGCAGCAGGGCTACCGCCCGCCGCCGTCGCTGATGTACCTGTATCGCCAGCCCAACTTCAGCATCGGCCCCGATGCCGGCGAAAACGACGCCGCGCCGAGCGTCGCGCAGCAGGCCGCGTCGGCCGCCGGCGTCGTCAAGGCGCAGAAGGTGGCCGGCACGTCGGCCGCGCCGCAACTCGTGCCGCAGGGCGGGATGTTCTGGGACGGCCGCGCCGATACGTTGCAGCAGCAGGCGTTCGGGCCGCTGCTGAATCCGGTCGAAATGGCGAACGCGAGCATCGACGACGTCGCGCGCAAGCTCGCGCAGTCGCCGCATCGCGCGCAGTTCGAGAAGCTGTTCGGCGCGCGCGTGTTCTCCAGCCCGCAGCTTCTGGTGTCGGAGGCGATGTTCGCGATCGCGCGCTATCAGGTCGAGGATCCGTCGTTCCATCCGTACAGCAGCAAGTACGATCGCTGGCTCGAAGGCCGCGCGCGCCTGACGCAGGCTGAGTTGCGCGGGCTGCGGCTGTTCAACGATCCGGACAAGGCAAATTGCGCGGGCTGCCACCTGTCGAAGCCCGGCAAGGACGGCTTGCCGCCGATGTTTACCGACTATCAGTACGAGGCGCTCGGCGCGCCGCGCAACAAGGCGCTCGCGCAGAACCGCAACCCGGCGTTCTACGATCTCGGCGTGTGCGGGCCGTTCCGCGAGGACCTGAAGGACCAGACGCAGTACTGCGCGATGTTCCTCACGCCGACGCTGCGCAACGCGGCGACGCGCCATGTGTTCTTCCACAACGGCGTGTTCCATACACTCGACCAGGTGATGGCGTTCTACAACGAACGCAGCATCTCGCCGCAGAAGTTCTATCCGCGCGGCGCGGACGGCAAGGTCGACGTGTACGACGACATCCCGGCGAGGTACCGCGCGAACGTCGACGTGACCGATGCGCCGTTCGATCGCAAGCCCGGCGACCAGCCCGCGATGACCGAGCAGGACATCAAGGATATCGAAGCGTTTCTCGGCACGCTGACCGACGAGCCGGCACGCTGACTGCTGGCCCGCCGCCGCGTCTGGTCAGCGCTGCGCGCGGATGCAGAGGAACGCCGGCGCCAGCGACAGCTCCGCATGGAGCCGCTCCGACACGGCCTTCATCTCGGGCAGCGGCGTCGGTTCGACGAACCGGTCGAGCCGCCAGCCGGCGTCGGCGAGCGCGTTCAGGATGTCGGCAAGCGGCCGGCGCCACGCTTCGACATAGGGCTTCGGTTCGCCGAAACCCGACCAGTGGAAGCCGAAGCGGCTCGTATCGAAGTACGTGGCGTCCCCGCGTGTGCGCTCGTCCATCCAGTCGCGCATCGGGTGCGCCATCGAGAACACGAGCGTCCCGCCGGGCCGTGCGACGCGTCTGAATTCACGCAGCGTCGGTGCGAGGTCGTGCACGTAGTCGAGCGCGAGCGAGCACAGCACCTTGTCGACCGACGCGTCGGGCAGCCACGCGAGCGGCGCCTCCAGGTCGCCCTCGACGACGTCGACCGTGAGCCCCGCGCAGCGCGTTCGCGCGAGCGCGACCATCTCGGGCGTGATGTCGAATGCGTGGACGGTCGCGCCGTGGCGCGCGAGATGCGCGCTGCAGATGCCGGGCCCGCAGCCGGCGTCAAGCACCGTCAGGCCGTCGACGTCGCCGAGTAGTGCCAGCGTCGCCGGCCGCTCGTAGAGCGCGTTGTGCGCCTTGGTCGGCGCGATGTCCGCGTAGCGTTGCGCGAAGCTCGCGTAAGCGCGGCGGGCGGGAGGTTCGGTCGGGTCGGTCATGCGGCGTCCGTCGGTGGAAAGGCGGCAGGCCGATTCTGCCCGATCGGACGATGGATGGCGACCCGCCCCTCGCGCCGGCGTCAGGACAGGCTGTCGAGCAGCCGATACCAGGCGACCCCGGCCGCGATATAGAAGCGCTGCAGCCGGTGCAACGGAATCGGCCGGATCGGCGTGACCCGGAACGGCAGCGGCAGTTGCGCGTCGCCCGACAGATGCGCGGCCAGATGTTTGCCGAGCGTCGTCGCCATTGCGATACCGCGGCCGTTGTAGCCGAGCGCGATCGTCACGCCCGGCGCGGGCTCGTGCACGTGCGGCAGGAAATCCGCGGTGATCGCGACGCGCCCCGCCCAGCGGTATTCGAACCGGACGCCCTTCAGTTGCGGATACAGCAACGTCGTCGCGCGCTCGAGATGGCGCCAGTCGCCCGGCGCACGCGGTTCGGCGAACGGGCCGCGGCCGCCCATCAGCAGGCGCCCGGCGGCGTCACGGCGGAAATACAGCAGCAAACGCCGCGCATCCGATGCGACCTCGCCGCCGGCGAGGATGTCGCGACCAAGCTCCGGCGCGAGCGGTTCCGTCGCGACGATGAAACTGTTCGCGGCGATCACCGACTGGCGCAAGCCGGGCCACAGCCCGTCCGTGTAGCCGTTGGTCGCGATCACGACGCGCTGGGCGGACAGCGTCGCGCCGCCCGACGTCGCGATCCGCCAGCGGCCGTCGGCGCGCGTCAGCCCGACGGCGCGGGTGGAGCCGTGCACGGCGGCCCCGCTCGCCTGCGCGGCGCGCACCAGGCCGCGCGTATAGCTGAGCGGCTGCACGCTGCCCGCGCGGCGATCGATCCAGCCGCCCGCATACGCATGCGTGCCGAGCCGTCGCGCGACGTCGTCGCGGCCGAGCACGTCGACCGGTGCCCCGCGCGCGGCCCATTGCTGCGCCCGACGTGCGACCGTGTCGAGCATCGCGGCGGTCGGCGCCGGCTGGATCCAGCCGTGGCGACGCGCGTCGCAGTCGATCGCGTGCCGCGCGATCAGGTCGAACACGGTGTCGGCCGCGCCGCCGACGATGCCGGCAAGCTGCTCGCCGGCCGTGTCGCCGAACCGGCGCACCAGTTCGTCCGGGTCGTATTTCAGCCCGGGAATCACCTGCCCGCCGTTGCGGCCCGACGCGCCCCAGCCCGGCTGTGCGCCGTCGATCACGCGAACGTTCACGCCGCGTTCGGCCAGGTGAAGTGCGGTCGACAGGCCCGTGAAGCCGGCGCCGACGATCGCCACGTCGCACGACACGGACGCGTCGAGCGCGGGCGTATCGGGTGCCGGCGCGGCGGTCGCCGCCCATAGCGAATCCGGCCACGGCGAGTCGGGCCATCCGGATGCCGCGTTCGTTGCACTCATGTTCGATCCGGGTTGTCGGCGCCGTCCGACGCCAGCAGGCGGCGCAGGAATTCCTGCGTGCGGGGATGCGTCGGCTGCGTCAGCACGGCGCGCGCCGGCCCGCTTTCGCAGATGGTGCCGTCATGCAGGAAGCACACGCGATCGGCCACCTCGCGCGCGAATGCCATCTCGTGCGTGACGACCACCATCGTCATTCCGTCGCGGGCGAGCCCGCGCATCACGCCGAGCACTTCGCCGACGAGTTCGGGGTCGAGCGCCGACGTCGGCTCGTCGAACAGGATCGCCTGAGGCTCCATCGCGAGCGCGCGTGCGATCGCGACGCGCTGCTGCTGGCCGCCAGACAGCTCCGACGGGAACGCATTCATCCGGTGCGCGAGCCCGACCTTGTCGAGCAGCGCGCGGGCCTGCTCGCGCGCTTGCGCGGCCGGCATGCGACGCACGTGCACCGGCCCTTCCATCACGTTCTCGAGCGCCGTGCGGTGCGCGAACAGGTTGAAGCGCTGGAACACCATGCCGACGCGCATCCGGAGCTCGTGGATGCGCGTCGAATGTGCGTCGACCTTCACGCCGTCGATCGTGATCGCCCCTTCGTCGTAGGTCTCGAAGCCGTTGATACAGCGCAGCACGGTCGACTTGCCGGAACCGGACGGCCCGATCAGGCACACGACTTCACCCTGCTGCACGTCGAGGCTCACGCCCTTCAGCACCGCGTGTTGCTGAAACCGCTTGTGTATCGAATCGATCCTGATCATGCGCCCCTCCTCAGTGCGAGCCGCTTGCCGAGCCGGTTCACGCCGAACATCAGCGGCAGGCCGAGCGCGAGATACAGCAGCGCGACGAGCGTGTAGACGCTCATGTTCTGGAACGTCGACGACGCGATCAGCTGGCCGGCACGCGTGATTTCCGCGACCGTGATCGTCGACGCGACCGATGAATCCTTCAGCAGCATCACGAGCGTATTGCCGTACGGCGGCAGCGCGATGCGGAACGCCTGCGGCAGCACCACGCGCCGCATGATCATCGGGCCGCGCATGCCGATTGCGTGCGCGGCTTCGATCTGGCCGCGATCGATCGCCTCGATGCCCGCGCGGAAGTTCTCGGCCTGGTACGCCGAGTACGCGATGCCAAGGCCGAGCACGCCGGCCTGGAACGCCGACAGCTGCACGCCGAGATCGGGCAGCACGAAGTACATGTAGAACAGCTGCACGATGATCGGCAGCCCGCGGATCACGTTGACGATCGTGCTGCCGGCCGTCGACACCGCCCGGTTGCGCGACACCTTCATCAGCGCGAGGATCAGCCCGAGCACCGAGCTGAGCACGAACGCGCATGCCGTGATCTCGACGGTGACCACCGCGCCCTTCAGCAGGATCGGCAGGAAATCGATCGCGTTCTGAAAAAACATGAGGTTTCCTATGCGACGTCCGAACGGCGCGCCGCGGGGGATGCCCGCGACGCGCGGGCGATGCAGGTCGGAAATCGGCCGCCGATGCTCAGCTCATGTGCCACTTCTGCAGGATCTGCTGCAGCGTGCCGTCGCTCTTCATCTTGCGGATCGCGCCGTTGAGCTGTTCGAGCGTCGCGGTGTCGCCTTTGCGCACGATGAAGCAGACCTGCCCCTTCACGACGCTCTGGTATTCCGGCACGAGCCGCACCTGGCGATTGACGCCGTGCTCGATCTGGTACGCGACGATCGGCTGGTCGGCGAAGCCGGCCTTGATGCGCCCGAGTGCGACGTCGCGCATGATGTCGGCGATCGAATCGTAGGTCCGGACTTCCTGGAAGATGCCCTTCTTGTTGAGCGCATCGACGAACGCGGTGCCGACCTGCGCGCCGACCACCTGCCCCTTGAAATCGTCCATCGACGTATAGCGGCCCGGGTCGTCGGCCTTCACGATCAGGCCTTCGCCGAACGAGTAGACGGTGTCGGAGAAATCGACGACCTGCTGGCGCGCCGGCGTCTTCAGCATCGCGGCCGAGATGATGTCGATCTTCTGCGTGGTGAGCGACGGGATCAGCGCCGAGAACACGGTCTGCTGCACGTCGACGCGAAACCCGGCAGACTTCCCGGCCGCGGTGATCGCATCGACCATCATCCCCTGGATGGAATTGCTCTTGACGTCGAGAAATGTGAACGGCACGCCGGTGGCCGTCGCGCCGACCTTCAGCGTGGGCTCGGCCGCAACGGCGCTCGCCGAAGCCGTGGAGAGTGCGATACAGGTGGCGAAACCGGCGGCCAGTGCGCCGAACCGCTTGATGAACGAAACCATGACGTCTCCTTCTCGATTAACCCGGTGCGTCGGCCGGCCGCTGATCGACACTGCGACGATGACCCGATCTTAAAACGAATCAAAAATATCGCAAATAGATTTTTGCGTATCGATATGCGATGCGCTATGATGCGATATCGAATCGATCCCGCCCCTCGCCATGGAAACGTCACCCGATCAATCAAACGATCTGCTGTTCAATCAGTCGCTGGAAAAAGGGCTCAACGTGCTGCGCGCGTTCAGCGCGAAGCGGCGCACGATGACGCTGGCGGAAGTGGCCGACGCGGCAGGGATCACGAAAAGCTCCGCGCAGCGGATGGTCTATACGCTCGAGCAGCTCGGCTACGTCCGCAAGCATCCGGTCACGCGGCGTTACCAGCTCACGCCGCACGTGATGCGGATCGGCTTCAACTATCTCGCGGCCGATACGTTGATCGACGTCGCGAATCCGTTCCTGTCCGAGCTCACGAACCTGACCGGCGAAACCACCAATCTCACCGAGCCGGACGACGACGAAATGGTGTACGTCGCGCGTTTCGTATCGACGAAGTTCGTGCCGATCCACATGCCGATCGGCAGCCGTATCCCGATGTACTGCACCGGCAGTGGCCGCGCATTCCTGAGCGCGTTGCCGCCGCAAGAAGCGCGTGTGCGGCTCGACGGCATGGTGCGTACGCCGCATACGCCGCGTACGGTCACGGCGCTCGACGAGCTCGTCGCATTGCTCGACGGTGCACGGCGCGAAGGCTACGCGACCAACCAGGAAGAACTGTTCATCGGGGACATGTCGATTGCCGCGCCCGTGCTCGGCAGCCAGGGGCAGCCGGTCGCGGCCGTGCACGTGGTCGCACCGACGAGCCGCTGGACGTTCGACGATGCGCGCCGCAAGCTCGCGCCGGCGGTGATCGACTGCGCGCGCGGAATCAGCAATTCGATCCGGACGCTTGAATAGCGTCGGCGAAACGGCCTACGGCGCGCCGTTGCATTGCGCAACGGCGTTCTATCGCTGCTGCGGCTTCGGCGAATGCTCGGTCCGATAGGTACTGTTCGGGCGTAATACGAGCTGCTTCGCTGCGGCGTCCAGTTCCTTGCCGTGATACAGATCGATGCACTTCAGGAAGTCGAACTTCACGTCCCCGACTTCCGATTCGACAACCGGATTCCGATAGTCGCGGGCCAGATACTTCGCGACCAGCGCGTGAATGACATCCGGCGCACGTTCCATGTCGTAGTAGCTCCAGTCGCGCAACGCGCTGGTACTGCTGCCGATGTCCTTGCTCACGCCGGGTTCCTGCTTGTAAGCGGTAGCCAGGCATTCCGAGAGCGCCATGTCCTTGAAATTCTGGAGATAAGTCCGTGAACCGGACGCCGGCGAGGCCTGTGCGGCGTCCTTCGCCGCAGCCATCGCCGGTTGAAGCGCGATGTACACCAACGCAGCAGCGACCCAGACTCCCCTCATGACGCACTCCAAAAATTGGCGCGATCGGTACGATACCGCGCGCCCGGTTCGTTGAAGTAACAATGGTCGTAACACGTCCGCCCGTTGAACAGCGTGGCGTAGCCTTGCGCATTGCGGCCGCATGCTCCCCGTGGTCGCCCCCTGTCCGTGCCGCGAGTCGGACCCAATCCCCCGACGGGGAAAAGTATTGCCGACTGTCTCCGCCCAGGATGGAAAGATTCCGATGAGAAAATGCGACCTGATGAGCATCGGCCTGCGAGGCTCTTCGCCCACCCGTCCCCTCGTTTTCCCCAATCCCGTTCAGCTTGACTCGGCTCCCCCGATCGTCAAAACTTCACACATCTCAAGTGTGATCACAGATCGCAGATCAAACCCAGGAGAACCCGCCTTGGCGCCCCGTATCGTCCCGCCCGCACTGAAAGCCATCGAATCTGAAACGATGGCCGACAAGGTCTACCAGCAACTGCGCGAAGCGCTGATGAGCGGCCGCTTCGCGCCGGGCCAGGCGCTGAGCCTGCGCAGCGTCGCCGAGGCAGTCGGCTCGTCGACGATGCCGGTGCGTGCCGCGCTCACGCGGCTGCGCGCCGAGCGCGCGCTGGTCGACGGTCCGAACCGGGCGCTCGTCGTACCGCCGATGACGCTCGACATGCTCGACGAACTGCGCGACGTGCGGATCGCGCTCGAAGGTTGCATCGCCGAGCGCGCATGCGCACGGATGACCGACGCGCAGATCGCGGCCGTGCGCAAGACCTGCGAGACGATGCAGGCGCACGTCGAGGCCGGCCGCTCGCGCGCCTACCTGCAAAGCAATTTTGCGTTCCACAGCGCGATCTACGCGCATGGCGCCAGCGAAAGCACGCTCGCGATCGTCGAGAACCTGTGGATGCGCGTCGGCCCTTTCCTCAACATGGTCGCGCTCGACATTCCGCACATGCGGCGCTCGATGGATGCGCACCGCACAATCGTCGATGCACTCGAGCGGCGCGACGGCGCGGGCGTGCGGGCCGGCATCGCGCTCGACATCGGCGGCGCCGCGCACGATCTCGCCGAGACGCTGCGGGCCGAACAGACACCGCGGACCGTGAACGCGAAACCGTAGCGGCCGCTCGCCACGACCGGACGAATCGCGAGCGGCCGCAATCCGACTACATCAACGATGGAGACAACCCGGCATGACAGCTTCCGACCTGCTGAAACCCTATGACGGCCTGCGCGTCCTCGTGACGGGCGGCGCATCGGGCATCGGCCTCGAAATCGCCGACGCGTTCGCCGAATGCGGCGCGCGCGTGCACGTGTGCGACGCGTCGCAAGCCGCGATCGCGGCGCTCGCCGACCGGCCGCCGCGCGCCGCAACTGGCGCAACCGGCGCGATCAGCGCGACGCTGGCCGACGTCTCCGACCCGGCGGCCGTCGAGCGCGTGTTCGCCGACGTATCGGCCACGCTCGGCGGCCTCGACGTGCTGGTCAACAACGCGGGCATCGCCGGCCCGACCGGCGGCATCGACGAAATCGACCCCGTGCAGTGGGAGCAGACCGTCGCGATCAATCTGAACGCGCAATTCCAGTTCGCTCGCCGCGCGGTGCCGCTGCTGCGCGACTCGAAACACGGCGGCGCGATCATCGCGCTGTCGTCGGTCGCGGGGCGACTCGGCTATGCATTCCGCACACCGTACGCGGCGACCAAGTGGGCGGTCGTCGGCCTCGTGAAAAGCCTCGCGATCGAGCTCGGGCCGCTCGGCATTCGCGTGAACGCGATCCAGCCCGGCATCGTGCGCGGCCCGCGGATGCGCCGCGTGATCGAGGCGCGCGCGCAGCAGCTCGGCATCGGCTACGACGAAATGGAGAAGCGCTATCTCGAGAAGATCTCGCTGCGGCGCATGACCGATCCGGCCGAGATCGCCGCGACCGCGCTGTTCCTGTGCTCGCCGGGCGGGCATGGCATTACCGGGCAGGCGATCTCCGTCTGCGGCAACGTCGAAGTGCTCTGACGCCTCCCGCATCGTTCACCGAAAGGAATTCATCCGTGGCAAACGCTCGCAAAGTCATCATCACGTGTGCGCCGACCGGCGCGATCCATACGCCGTCGATGTCGCCGTACCTGCCCGTGACGCCGCACGAAATCGAAGCGGCGGCAGTCGCGGCCGCGCAGGCTGGCGCGGCGATCCTGCACCTGCACGCACGCAACCCGTCCGACGGCAAGCCGACGCAGGATCCGGCCGTGTTCGCCGAATTCCTGCCGCGCATCAAGGCACAGACCGACGCGGTGATCAACCTCACGTCAGGCGGCAGCCCGCACATGACGGTCGACGAACGGTTGCAACCCGCGCTGCATTTCCAGCCCGAGGTCGCCTCGTTGAACATGGGCTCGATGAACTTCGGGCTGTACCCGATGCTCGAGCGCTTCCGCGAACTGAAACATCCGTGGGAGCGAGAACATCTCGAGAAAAGCCGCGATCTCGTGTTCAAGAACACGTTCGCCGACATCGAGACGATCCTCACGCGCTGCGGCGCGAACGGCACGCGATTCGAATTCGAGTGCTACGACATCTCGCACCTGTACAACCTCGCGCACTTCGTCGACCGCGGGCTCGCGAAGCCGCCGTTCTTCGTGCAGAGCGTATTCGGCTTGCTCGGCGGCATCGGCGCGCATCCGGAAGACCTGATGCACATGCGCCGCACGGCCGACCGTCTGTTCGGCGGCGATTACGTGTGGTCGATACTCGGCGCGGGTCGCAACCAGATTCCGCTCGCGACGATCGGTGCTGCTCAAGGTGCGAATGTGCGCGTCGGACTGGAGGATTCGCTGTGGATCGCGCCCGGCAAGCTCGCGGAATCGAGCGCCGCGCAGGTACTGAAGATGCGGCAGGTGCTCGAGGGCCTGTCACTAGACATCGCGACGCCGGCCGAGGCGCGCGCGATGCTCAAGCTCAAGGGCGGCGACGCGGTCAAGTTCTGATCGCCGGGTTGCGCCCGACATCACGCAACACCAGGACCCGCAAGCGCAGAGACAAGGCGCCGGCCCGAGCCGGCCGGTGCCAGGATGCCTTCCATCGCCCCGCTCCCGTCGAGCGCCGCCGGCGCGGCTCCGTCGTCTGCCCCTCCGCTGCGCGCGACGTAGCGGCCTCAGCCGAACGCGGCACGCCGTGCTTGCCGTGTGCGCCCGTTCGCCATTACCGGAGTCGTCCGCATGTCCACTCATCACGCCCAGGCCCTGCCTTCCGCCGCCGGCGACGCAAGTGCGTCGCTGAACCGGCTGCTGTTTCGCAAACTGATGCCGCTGCTGATCGCCGCCTACGTAATCAGCTTCCTCGACCGCACCAACATCGCATTCGCAAAACACTCGATGGGTGTCGATCTCGGCATTTCATCGGCCGCCTACGGACTCGGCGCGGGCCTGTTCTTTCTCACCTACGCGCTGTTCGAAATCCCGAGCAACCTGATCATGCACCGGGTGGGTGCGCGCTTCTGGATCACGCGAATCATGATCACGTGGGGTGCATTGTCGATCGCGATGGCGTTCGTCGCCGGCCCGACGTCGTTTTACGTGATGCGCCTGCTGCTCGGCGTCGCCGAAGCCGGGCTGTTTCCGGGCGTGATGCTGTACCTCACGTACTGGTTCGGTCGCGAGGAACGTGCGCGGGCGACCGGCTATTTCCTCCTCGGCGTGTGCATCGCGAACATCGTCGGTGGTCCGCTGGCCGGCGCGCTGATCGAACTCGATGGAACGCTCGGCTTCCACGGCTGGCAATGGCTGTTCGTCGTCGAGGGAATTCCGGCCGTCCTGCTCGCCTTCGTCGTGTGGACACGCCTGCCGGACCGCCCGAGCAGCGCGCCGTGGCTGTCCCCCGAAACCGGCCGCGCGCTCGAACGCACGCTGGCGGCGGAACAGGATGCAGGCGTTGCCACCCACGGCGGCCACGCGTTCGGTGCCGCGCTGCGCGATCCGCAGATCTGGCTCGCGATCTTCGTGTACTTCTGCCACCAGTTGACCATCTACACGGTGATCTTCTTCCTGCCCGGCATCATCGGCGCGTCGGGGCGTCTGTCGCCGTTCGCGGTCGGGTTGCTGACCTCGCTGCCCTGGCTCGCCGCCGCGCTGGGCGCCGGGACGCTGCCGCGCTTCGCGCGCGAGTCGCGTCATTCGCGCCGGATGCTGTGTGCGGGGCTGCTGATCATGGCGGCCGGGATGGTCGGCGCCGCGCATGCGTCGCCGGTCGCGGGGCTGCTCTGCGTGTGCGTGGCCGCGTCCATGTTCTTCGTCGTCCAGTCGATCGTGTTCACGTTTCCGGCGTCGCGGCTCGCGGGCAGTGCACTGGCCGGCGGGCTCGGGCTCGTGAATACGTGCGGGTTGCTGGGCGGCTTCGTCGGGCCGACCGTCGTCGGCGCGATCGAACAGGCGACCGGCAATGCGAAGAACGGGCTGACGCTGCTGGCGGCGGCGCTCGTCGTCGCAGCGTTCGCGAGCCTCGCGTTGCGTCACGGACACGAACGCGCCGACGCGCGGTCGCGCGATTGAGGACAGGCGAAATCTTGCACTGAACCGGCAGACGTGCTTCGGCGTGATCCGGTCGCGATACGGGCTGGAAACCGGCAAGGGAACGGGAAAAGGCGATGACAGGCAGCCCGGGCGCCGCAGCCTGTGCCGAGGAGGGCTACCGGGTCGCCGTCACCGGCGTCGCGACGGTTGCGGCCGCACCCATCCGCCGCTCCGCCAGCTGCTGCGCGAACCGGTATGCGACCAGCGAGCCCGCCACGGCCAGCAGCATCGGCACGAGGCTGTCGTGATTCGCACGCGTGAATTCGAGCAACAGCACGACGGCCGTGATCGGCATCTGCATCGACGCGGCGAGGAACGCGGTCGCGCCGACCAGCGCGCATCCGCCGATCGACGCGCCCGGCCACACGAGGCTCCACAGCCCGCCGAGCACGACGCCGAGCAGCGCGCCATTCGCGAGACCGGGCGTCAGCAGCCCGCCTTCGGCACCCGCGCGCAGGCTGCCCGCCTCGATCGCCACCTTCAGCACGAGCAGCGTCGCCGCGAGCCCGATCGTCAGCGTGCCGTCGAAGCCCATCGAAGCCGGCCCCTTGCCGTTGCCGAGCAGTTGCGGAAAGCGCATTGCCAGCACACCGATCACCGCAAAATTGATCAGCGCGAGCACCGGCAGCAGCCGGCCCTTCGGCGCATCCGCCCGTGCGCGGCTCGTGAGCCGCACGAAGCCGTATGCGGCGAAACCGAACAGCGGCCCGCAGACGATCGACCACGCGACGAGCGGCGTGCTCAGCACGAACGGCGGCACCGTGTACTGATGTTCGTTGCCGAGCCCGATCCATGCGACGGCCGCCGCGATCGCCGACGTGACGACGGCCGCCACCAACGCGCGCAGTTCGAACGTGCCGAGCAGCACTTCGAGCACGAACACGGCACCGCCGAGCGGCACGTTGTACACGGCCGCGAGCCCGGCACCCGCGCCGCACGCGACCATCAGCCGGCAATCGGCGGGCGTGAGCCCCGCGCGGTGCGCGAGCTGCCCGGCCAGCAGCGAGCCGATCTCGCGCGGCGCAACTTCGCGGCCGAGCGGCGAACCGAGCGCGACGGTGACGATCTGCAGCAGCGCGTGAACCGTCGTGCTGACAAACGGCATCCGCGGATCGGCGGCGCGCACCGCACGGCGGATGCTGACGAGCGGCCGGCCGTACCGGTACAGCGCCCACCAGCCGCCGCCCGCGACGAGCCCGCAGACGACGAGCACCGCAACCCGCCGCTGCGGGTCGGCCTGGCTCACGCCGGTAAGGAAGCTCTCGGTGCCGACCACGTGCGCGAGGCTGTAGCCGTACGCGACGTGCTGGATCGCGTGCAGCAGCAGCGCGAGCAGCATCCCGCCGACTCCCGCGCCGACGCCGGTCAGGATCGTGACGGCAGCCATTCGTGCGAACGGACTGGCGGACGGCGAAGCAGACGCGGGAGCGGACGGGAGATCGAGGCGCATGGTATCGGCGAACGGGAGTCGAAAGGACGGCGCGCACCGTGCACGCCGCTGTCAGCCCCGAATCGTAGGCGCCGGCATCTCATGAGACAAACGTATTTTTCTGATCAACTCATGCATTCAGCGCATACAAGAGAGACGGCGACTCCCGATGGGGCGTGCCGCCGTCCGCCGCTGTCGCCGCAGCCGCGTCACGCCGGATACGTGACGCGCTCCGGCTCGCGCCGCATGATCACCTTCCCGTGGCGCACCGACAGCGTGGCCTTCACCTGCCGGCGCACGGCTTCATAGTCGCTGTCGGCATCGAGCACGACCAGGTTCGCCGGCCGCCCGACTGCGATCCCGTAGCCGTCGCCGAGATGCATCGTCGTCGCGCTGTGATCGGTCACGAAGTCGAGACAGCGCTGCAGGTCCTGGTAGCCCATCATGTGGCAGATGTGCAGGCCGGCGTCGAGCACGCGCAGGATGTTGCCGTTGCCGAGCGGATACCAGGGATCCTTGATCGAATCCTGTCCGAAGCACACGTTCAGGCCCGCGCGATCGAGTTCCGCGACGCGCGTGACGCCGCGCCGCTTCGGAAACGTGTCGAAGCGCCCCTGCAGATGAATGCTCTCGGTCGGGCACGACACGAAGTTCAGGCCCGCGCGCTTCAGCAGCCGGAACAGCTTCGAGCAATACGCGTTGTCGTACGAGCCCATCGCGGTCGTGTGGCTCGCGGTCACGCGCGCGCCCATGCCGCGCACGCGCGCCTCTTCCGCGAGGACTTCCAGAAAACGCGAATGCGGATCGTCGGTCTCGTCGCAGTGCACGTCGACGAGGCAGCCGGTGCGTTCGGCCAGCTCCATCAGGAAGCGGATCGAGCTGACGCCCTGCTCGCGCGTGTTCTCGAAATGCGGGATCCCGCCGACGACGTCCGCGCCGAGTTCGATCGCCTGCGCCATCAGCGCGCGGCCGCCGTCGAACGACTCGATGCCTTCCTGCGGGAACGCGACGATCTGCAGGTCGATCAGCCCGCTCGCCTCGTCCTTCACTTCGAGCATCGCCTTCAGCGCGGCCAGCGTCGGATCGGTGACGTCGACATGGGTGCGCACGTGCTGGATGCCGTGATCGCGCAGCATGCCGATCGCCGCATGCGCGCGCGTCTTCGTGTCCTCGTGCGTGATCGTCGCCTTGCGCTCGGACCAGCGTTCGATGCCCTCGAACAGCGTGCCGCTCATGTTCCAGGCCGGCTCGCCGGCCGTGAGCACGGCATCGAGATGGATATGCGGTTCGACGAGCGGGGCAATCGCGAGACGGCCGCCCGCATCGACATCGCCGGCGCCAACCGATGTGACCGGCGCGGCTTGCGCGTCGATCCGCGCGATCCGGTCGCCGTCGATGCCGATCGTGAACAGCCCGTCGCGGCCGCGCAGGCGTGCATTGAAGAGGTTCATGGTGGGTCCAGGCGTCATGCGGCGTCAGCGCGCCGCGTGGTGGGGAAAAACAGGCTCCTGCGATGCGTGCCGCGCTTATTCGAAATCCTCGATCGTCAGGCCGGTGGCCGCCCGCATCTCGTCGTTCGTCACGTCGCGCACGTGCTTGCCGAACGTCCACACATGCCGGCCGGGATCGCGCGCGCGATACATGCGATCGCCGTAGAACTGGTCGGCCGGCGCCTGCAGGATCTCCGCGCCGGCCGCACGTGCGCGTTCGCAGTGCGCGTCGATGTCGGCGTCGTCGGGAAGATGCACGTGGACGTGCTGCGTGTTCCGGTCGCACGTGTCTTCCGGTGAGGCGATGAAGTCGGCCCACGCGCCGCCGATCATGACGAGGCCGTCGCCGAATCTCATTTCGGCGTGTGCGATGTCGCCTTCCGGCGTGGTGACGACCAGCGCGCGCTCGAAGCCGAATGCGCGTTCGAGCCACGCGAGCGCGGCTTTCGGGTCGCGGTAGCACAGCGCGGCACTCAAGGAAGGACGGCGCGGCGTGGTCATCGGGGGTCTCCGGATCTCGGCACGGGTCTGCCCATTCTCCACGCGCGCGGCGCGGCGATCAACTCCCGCGCCGGCGACGCGCGTGTTGTCAATGCGCGACACGGTGTGTGCGGTCACCCTGCATCCCGCGTCGCGCCGTCGGCGAAAACGCGCGCCATCCGGCCTCCGGACCGATTTGTGAACGCCGTGTGACGCACTCTTGCGCAGCTCGCAACGGAGCGCTCGCGCGCCTGCGGCCGGAATCGCGCGACCCCGCCCCTACACTTGCGCCGAACTTTGGTCACCCGTCCCACACGCAGGAGCTGTTACATGCACAAAACGAACAAAACCCTGATTGCCGCCGCATCCGCCGCAGCACTCTTCGCCCCGCTCGCGCACGCCCAGAGCTCGGTCACGCTGTACGGCCTGATCGATGCCGGCATCGCTTACACCAACAACGCCGGCGGCGCATCGCTGTGGCGCATGACCTCCGGCACGGTCAACGGCAGCCGCTTCGGCTTGCGCGGCACGGAAGATCTCGGCGGCGGCCTGAAGGCGCTGTTCGTCCTGGAGAACGGCTTCAACGTAAACAACGGCGCGCTCGGGCAGGACGGCAAGCTGTTCGGCCGCCACGCGTATGTCGGCCTGACCAGCAGCGGCTACGGCACGCTGACGCTCGGCCGCCAGTACGACACGATGGTCGACTTCGTCGCGCCGCTGTCCGCAACGGCCGGCGACTTCGGCGATACCGGCTTCGCGCATCCGTTCGACAACGACAACCTGAACCACTCGGTGCGCATCAACAACGCGGTGAAGTACACGAGCGACACGATCGCGGGCTTCAAGGTCGGCGCGCTGTACGGCTTCTCGAACTCCACGAACTTCGCCGGCAACCGCGCGTACAGCGTCGCGGCGAGCTACACGAACGGCCCGCTGAAGCTGGCCGGCGCGTACCTGCAGATGAACGGAACGAAAGGCTCGACGAGCGCGAGCCCGGGCGCGACCGACGTGGCCGAAGCGAAGAGCGTGAGCCAGGGCGGCTGGTCGGTGGGCGCGGACCGCATGCGCTCGTACGGCGGCGGTGTCAGCTACGTGTTCGGTCCGGCGACGGTCGGCTTCGTCTATACGCGCTCGCAGTATGACAACTCGGGCTCGTTCGGTTCCACCGGCCAGGTCGCGTTCAACAACTACGACGTGAACGTGCGCTATGCGGTGACGCCGGCCGTCAGCCTCGGCGCGGCCTACGTGTACACCGACGCCAGCGTGTCCAACCCGGACAGCAAGCACGGCACCGATCCGAAGTGGCACCAGGTCGACCTGCAGGCCGTGTACAAGCTGTCGCGCCGCACCGACCTGTACGCGGAAGCGATGTACCAGCACGCGTCGGGCCGCGGCTACCAGGCCTTCATCAACACGTCGGGCGGCGCCTCGAGCACCGCGAACCAGATCGTCGGCACGATCGGCATGCGCACGCGGTTCTAAATTCCGCGCCGCGTGAGCGCACGTCGCCCGTCAGCCGGGACCCTGTCCTGGCTGGCGGGTTCGCGCGCTGTGGGCGACCTGCACCAATGTTGTTCCATCTGGAAAGCTGCCTGCCCGGAATCGGGGTTTTTGTGCCCGCGTGCGCTGCATAGACTGGCATCGACGGTTCGGATCGCGCGTCGATCGCCGGACCGGCCTCACACCCCGTCTACAGGAGAACATCGTGAAATCGCTCGTCGTTACCGCCGCCGCTGCCGTCCTGCTTGCCGCACCGGCCCTGTCGTTCGCTCAGTCCGCCAAGGCGCCCGTCACGCGCGCGCAGGTGCTGCAGGAGCTCTACGACCTCGAATCGGTCGGCTACAACCCGTCGCTCGGCGACGCCGGCAACTATCCGGACGACATCATGGCCGCGCAGGAACGCCTCGCAGCAAAACGGCTCGCCGAGCACAAGGCCGCGCAACGCGCATATGGCCCGGCCGGTGCGGGCGCAACGGAATCGGGCGTGGCGGCAAAGCCCGCGCTGTGAAGGCACGCAGCAACGCCGCACCCGCGTGACATGTGTCCTGCGGGCGCGGCGGAAATCGCGCGAACCGGTCCGTCACGATGGATGCGGCCGGACCGCGTGCCGTCCGGCACGCGACCATCTCGTCTTGTACTTGTATTCGCCCTCAGGCAGCCTGCGGCTCGCGGTCGATCGCGTTCAGCATCTCGACGTCGCGCGCGATCATCCCCGGCACCTGCGCACGCAGCATCTCGACCCAGGTGCGCACCTTCGCGTCGACGAAGCGGCGCGACGGATACAGCGCATACACGTTCATCTTCTGCAGGATATGACCGGGCAGCACGCGCACCAGCGTGCCGTCCTGCAACGCGTCGATCGCCGCATACAGCGGCAGCATGCCGATCCCGATACCGTCGCGGATCGCGAGCGCGAGCGACTCGGCCGTATTGGTCTGCACCGGCCCGGCGACGTGGATCTGCTCGATGCCCTCGGCGCCTTCGAGCACCCATTCGTGGGTCGGGAACGCCGGCGTGCAAAGTGTCAGGCACGCGTGCGCGCCGAGATCCTGCGGGCGGGCCGGCGCGCCGTGGCGCTTCACGTACTCGGGCGACGCACACAGGATGCTGAAGGTCGAGCCGAGCAGGTGCGACACGAGCTCCGAATCGGGCAGCGACGATGCGGTCACGACCGCCATGTCGCTCGTGCCGTCGAACAGGTCGGGCATGCGCTGCGACAGCGACAGCTCGATCGACACGTCCGGATATTGCGTGTGGTAGCGCGTGAGCGCGGGCATCACATAGTGATGGCCGACGCTCGCGAAGCTGTGCATGCGCAGCACGCCGGCCGGCCGTTCGTGCGCGCAGCTCGCCTCCTCCTCGGCGCGATCGACGTCGGCGAGGATCTGGCGGCAGCGCCGCAGATAGCTTTCGCCGGCCGACGTCAGCGCAAGGCGGCGCGTCGAGCGATTCATCAGACGGGTGCGCAGGCGCGCCTCGAGCTCCGACACCGCGCGCGACATCGCGCCCGTCGTCGAATTCAGCGATTGCGCGGCCGCGGTAAAACTGCCCGTCTCGACGACGCGCGTAAACACCCGCATGTTTTGTAGGGTATCCATTCCTGTGAGCCACCTGTAGCGGAGCCGCCATTTTCCTCCAGCGGGTGCGACAGATTGTTACGCGGCCTGCAACTATCGTTTCCCCGTAGCTGCGTTAATGCCCGCGCGCCGCACTCCTACAATCGGCGCCTCACCAGTCGAACGGACCCGTCCGGACGCGCCGCGGCACCGCACGCGCCCCACTTTTCTTCATGAAGCCACAACCTGCGATCGAGCCACCTTCCATCGAACCGGCCCGATGGCGAGCCTGGCTCGATCCGCTCGGCGGCGCCGCGCGCGACTGGGCCGCGACCGACGGGCTGATCTGGCTGCACCTCGCCAAGACCGTGCTCGCCGCGCTGCTCGCGATGGGGATCGCGATGCGGCTCGAGATGTCGCAGCCGCGCACGGCGATGACGACCGTGTTCGTGCTGATGCAGCCACTGTCGGGGATGGTGTTCGCGAAAAGCTTCTACCGCATGCTCGGCACGGCGGCCGGCCTCGTCGCCGCGCTCGCGCTCGGCGGGCTGTTCGCGCAGCAGCCGGAGCTCTATATGGCCGGCATCACGCTGTGGGTCGGCAGCTGCATCGCGCTCGCGGTGCGCAACCGCCATTTCCGCTGGTACGGGTTCGTGCTCGCCGGCTACACCGCCGCGCTGATCGGCCTGCCCGCTGTAATGACGCCGCAGACGCTGTTCCAGTCCGCGCTCACGCGCGCCGCGGAAGTCGCGCTCGGCATCGCATGCTCCGGCGCGGTCAGCGCACTGATCCTGCCGCTCAGTTCCGCGAAAGCGCTGATGCGCTCGTTGACCGCCCGTCATGTGAAGTTCGCGGCGTTCGCGGCCGGCGCGCTGTCGGGCGACCTCGCGCGTGGCGACTTCGAGCGGCGCTTCGCCGATTTCGTCGACGAGATCGTCGGGTTCGAGGCCAACCGCGCGTTCGCGTCGTTCGAGGATCCGCACATTCGCGCGCGCAGCCGCCGGCTCGCGCGGCTCAACAGCGAGTTCATGAATGCGTGCACGCGCCTGCATGCGCTGCACCAGCTCGTCAAACGCCTGCGCGCAAACCGGTCGGACGCGGTGCTCGACGCACTCGCGCCGCACATCGACGCGCTCGCGCAACGGATCACCGCATTGCGCGACGAGCGGCAGCGCGGCATCGCGTCGACCACCGGCGCGCTGCTCGAACTGCGCCGCTTTCACGCCGCGTTGCCGAAGGCCGCGCGCGCATCGCGCCGCGCGATCGAGGATCACGCGGCCGGCGGCCTGCTCGACTTCGATACCGCGATCGAGCTGATGTATCGCTTCATCGGCGAGTATCTCGGCTACGCCGACACCAACGCGTCGCTCGACCGCGACGATCACGCGTTCGAACGCTCGGTCACGCACTACGCGGTGAAGACCAATTCGTTTTTCGTCGGCTTCGCGTTCCTGCGCACGCTCGTCGCCGTCGGCGCGATGAGTGCGTTCTGGCTCGCGTCTGAATGGCCGAGCGGCTCGCTCGCCGTGATCGCCACCGCGATCGCGTGCGCGCTGAGCTCGACGTCGCCGCGCGCACCGAAGTTCGTCGCGCAGATGGGCGTTGGCGCGGCGTTCGCGACGGCCGTCGGCTACGTGTTCCTCTGCTACGTCTATCCGAACATCGACGGTTTTCCGCTGCTGTGCGCGGCGCTCGCGCCGGTGCTCGGCCTCGGCGCGTTTCTCGCGATGCGCCCGGGCCTGTCCGGCTACGGGATCGGCTTCGCGGTGTTCTTCTGCCTGCTCGCGGGCCCCGACAACGCAATCGCGTATACGCCCGAGGTGCTGATCAACAACGGCTTCGCCGTCGTCGTCGCGATGCTGGCGTGCTCGATCGTGTTCGCCGTCGTGTTTCCGACCCACATGCCGTGGCTCACGTCGCGGATCGCGCACGACCTGCGCCGCCAGGTCACGTTCGCGTGCGAAGGCGCGCGCGACGGGCTCGCCGCGCGCTTCCAGTCGAGCACGCACGACCTGATGGCGCAGTTGCGCACGCTGCTCGTCAAGCGCACGCGGCACCATCGCGACGCGCTGCGCTGGATGCTGTCGACGCTCGAAGTCGGCCATGCGGTGATCGACCTGCGCGACGAGCTGCACGGGTTCTGCGAATCGAAACCGCCGCAGACGCTGCGCTGGACCGCCTCGGTCGACGCGGTGCTGCACGAGCTGCCGCGCTTCTTCGACGATCCGACGCCGGGCCATCATGCGCGCACGCTCAAATCGGTGAACCTGGCGATCCGCGCCGCGCAGCACACGCTGCACGCGTGGTACGCGGTGCCCGACGAACGCCACCGCATGCAGCGCATCGTCGGCTGCCTGCACTTCATCCGCAGCGCGCTGCTGGACAAGGATGCGCCGTTCAACCGCCATCGTCATTGAGCGCCGATGACGGTCGGCGGGCGATCGATGCGTACGCAACGTCACCCTTGTTCCGATTGGAAATAAGCTCTGCACCCGCGGTGATTAATCTCCAGGCAGTGCGAGCCTATAGTTTCCTCACTGCCAGCGAGACTGGCACTGACCCAGGAGAAACCGAAATGAAGCCGCTGCACCTCGCCCTCGTTGCCCTGTCGCTCACCGCCGCCGTCGCGCACGCCCAGAGCGCGCCGGCCGACGTCGCGCAACAACCGGCGAACCGCGCCGAAGCCGTCCAGGCCTCGGGCCGCTTCGATCGTGCGCAATCGAAGCAGGAAGACCCGAACGCATGCGTCGGCCCCGTCAGCTTCTGCAACGTCTACTTCGGCAGCTGAGCATGACGCCGCGTCGTCACGGCCGGGCCCGCCGCGCGCACATCGCACGTATCGCACGTATCGCCTGCGCGCGCGCACGACGAGCCGGCCGATCGCCGCAACGACCCTGCCCACCACGCCGCTTCGATTGAAGCGGCGCATGCCGTTTCAGGCGCCGCGCCCCGGCCGCCACCCCACTTCGCGCAACGCATCCAGCAAGCGCGCCTGCCCCAGCCCTTCGACCCGCGCGCCGCGCGACTCGACGTCGCTCCCCGCGACCAGCGCATTCACGATCGCTTCCTCCACCGCTTCCGCCGCGGCGACGAACAGTGCGGAGATGTGGTCGTTGTTCACCATCTTCACAGCCGTCGTCGGCGCGCCCTTGCTGCCGTAGTTCGCGGCGGGCAAACCGTCGTTCCCCGTTGCGAACGCAAGGAAAATGTCGCCGCTCGAATCCTCGGTGCCGCCGCCGACGCGCGCCAGCCCGACGCTCGCACGCTGCGCGAGGCGCGTGCATTGATGCGGGAGCAGCGGCGCGTCGGTCGCGATCGTGACGACGATCGAACCCATCCCGGCCTCGCCTTGGCCGTCGGACGCGCGAAACGGCGAATGCACGTGCCGCAGCACGTCGCCGACCGGATAACCGGCCACGCGCAGCATCTCGCGCACGCCGTAGTTCGCCTGCACGAGCGCGCCGACGGTCCAGCCGCCCGCATCGGCCGCCACCACCCGCGACGCGGTGCCGATGCCGCCCTTGAACTCATGGCAGATCATGCCGGTGCCGCCGCCCACGCCGCCTTCGGCGACCGGCCCCGACTGCGCGGCGGCCAGCGCGCGCAGCACGTGCTCGGCGCGCACGTGCTGCCCCCAGATGTCGTTGAGCAGGCCGTCGTAGGTTTCCATCACGACCGGCATGCACCAGTACACGCGGCCGGCCGCCGCCTCGCGTTCGTTCGCGACCAGCGCATCGCGCACCGCGCCGACGCTGTGCGTGTTCGTATAGGCGATCGGCGTCGTCAGGAGGCCGGCTTCACGGATCCATTCGAGCCCGGTCGCGTCGCCGTTGCCGTTCAGCACGTGGACGCCCGCGAAGCACGGCGAATCGTGCGCGGCACCCGCGCGCGGCTCGATCACGGTGACGCCGGTGCGGATCGATGCATCGCCGTTCTCGACGTTCAGCGTGCAATGTCCGACCCGCACGCCCGGTACGTCCGTGATCGCGTTGAAGCGGCCCGGCGTGCCGAGTCCGATGCGGATGCCGAGATCCCTCGTGCGCATGATGCAATTCCTCCAGTCTTTCAATGGTTCGGTGTGTCGGGTGGTTCAGAGCGAGCGGAACGCATCGCTGTGGCGCGCCCATACCGCATACATCGCGAGCGCGGCCACCAGCAGAGCGCCGATGATGATCAGGTCGGTCGGCTTCGTCGCCGTCGCCAGCGTCGTGTAGAGCGTGTATGCGGCACCCGCGACCGCGACGAGCGGCGTCACGGGCCACAGCGGCATCCGGTAATGATGCTCGACGTCGCGGCGCACGAGCCGGCTCGCCAGCGCGGCCAGCCCGACGACCAGGTAGATCAGCAGCAGCAGGTCGACCGTGAACGCGGTCAGCTCGTCGAGGCTCGACACGAACACGAGCCCCGACGACGGCACGGCGAGCGCGAGCGTCGCGAGCCACGGCGATTCGAAGCGCGGATGGATCGTCGAGAACGCGCGGTTGCAGGCGCGCGACCAGAGCGCATGGCGGCCGCTGCTGTACAGCAGGCGCCCCATCGTGATCACGATCGCGATGATCGCGTTGAATACCGACAGGAAGATCCCGCCGCTGACCGCGCGCGATACCGCCGGGTTGCTCAGCGAGCGCACGACATAGCCGATCGGGTCGGTGCTCTTCGTCAGTTCCGTCAGCGACGGCGCGCCGAGCACGATCGCGGTGAGCGGAATCAGTTCGACGACGAGGATCACCAGCAGCGAATAGATCACCGCCTTCGCGACGTTGCGGTTGCCGCCGCGCAGGTCTTCCGCGAGATAGGCGGCCGAGCCGAAGCCGTTGTAGCAGAAGATCGCCGTGCCGATCGCGGGCACGATCGCCGCGAGCGTGGCCGGCACCAGCGCATTGCCGCTCGCGACGACCGGCGCGACCAGTGCGTCCGCGCCGCGATGCGGCGAGCCGAAGCCGAGCCCCGCAATCAGCATCAGCACGCCGATCTCGACGACGAGAAACGCGCCGGTGATCCACGCGTTCGTCTTGATGTTCAGCATGCCGAGCACGTAGCTGAGCAACACGATCGTCAACGCGACCGACTGGTTGCTGAAGTGCGTGCCGAGCGCACTGTTCAGGTAGGGCGCGGCACCGCTCGCGAGCACCGCGGGAATGAACACGCTGACGGACAGCACCGTGATGAAGGTCAGGTAGCCGGGCAGCGTGCCGAACACGCGTTTGGCCATCACGTATTCGCCGCCCGCGCTGCGGTGCGCGGCGCTGAGCTCCGCGTAGCAGAGCGCGAACGCGAGCGCGAGCACGCCGCCGAGCAGGAACGACAGCACCGCGCCGCTGCCGGCCTGCTGGATCGCGAACGGCGCGATCACGAAGATCGAGCTGGCGGGCGTCACGCCCGACACGGTGATCATCACCGCGTCGCGCACGCTGAGCGTCTGCGACAACGCGCGCGGCGCGCCTTCCGTGGCAGGCGTCGCTTGCAGCGTGCCCGTCGATTCCGACATCATCGCCATTTCGTTCTCCTGTTGCTTCTGTCCTGCGCTTTTTTGAACACCCATACTCGGGCCCGATTGATTGCGTGGCAGTCTAGGAAGCCAATTTCAGGACCGCTATTCCCCCTTCGTGTTACACCCTTCGGTGGTGATATGGATCGACTCTTCTCCGAAATCGCGATGCACCAGGCGCTCGGCCGCGTGATCGATCATCTGGGCCAGCCGCGCTTCTGGCGCTTCCTGGTGCTGCTGCTCAACGAAATGGTGCCGTTCGACAACGCGCTCGCGACCGCGATCGGCCGCGACGGCGTGCCGCTCGTGCTCGACGAATACGACACAGGCGGCACCGACAGCGCATCGCCCGTGCCGCTTTACCTCAACGGGTTATATCTGCTCGATCCGTTCCTGCAGGCCGCGCACGACGGGCTCGCCGACGGCTGCTACCGGCTCGAGGAAGTCGCGCCCGACCTGTTCCGGCAGAGCGAGTATTTCCTGAGCTACTTCCGCGATGCGGTCGGCGACGATGAAATCCAGATCCTGTTGCGGCCGAGCCCAGACCTGCTGCTGTCGCTGTCGCTCGGCGCGGCCGCGCGCTTCGACGTCGAACCGCTCGGCAAGCTGACGGCCGCGATGCCGTGGGTGCTCGCGACGATCCGGCAGCACTGGCGGCTGGTGGGCGATGCCGCACGCGCGACGCCCGACGGCGATCTCGGCGCGCGCGTCGAGCAGGCGCTCGCGCGCTTCGGCGCGGGCGTGCTGACCGATCGCGAGATGTCGATCGCGCGAATGGTGCTGCGCGGCAATTCGTCGAAGGCGATCGCCGAGCGGCTGGCGATTTCACCGGAAACGGTGAAGGTGCATCGGCGGCATCTTTACGCGAAGCTCGGGATCTCGTCGCAGCCGGAACTGTTTTCGCGGTTCATTCAGGCGCTGGGCGAGGATGCGGTGGGGTAGCGCGTCGATGCAGGCGTATGCCGTCAACCGCCCGATTCGATGAACCCGCCATCGGGCGCCTGATGCGGCACGTACCAGCCGAAATACACCTCGGCCTCGACGATCCGGCCGTCGCGCACCCGCAACCGCTCCGCATTCCGGAACCGCCTGCCGGCGGTCGTCACGGCTTCGTACACGACGAACACGTATTCGCCGTGCACGGCGACGTCGACGAACTCGAAACCGGCGAGCATCGCGCTGTTCGGCCAGCAGCGCGCGAGATACGCGTCGCGATCGAGCCGGTTGTCGAGCGGGCTCGTGAAATGGAAGTCCGGCGCGATCAGCGCTTCGATCGCGTCGCGGTCCTTGTCGACATACGCGCGATAGCTGGCGCGCGCAACCTCACCGGGGTCTTCTGGCATCGTCGTTACCTCCGCGAAGAGTCGGGGCGACGCGACGGCCCGCGTCGCCCCGAGGCATCGATGAAACGCAAGCGGGCGGCACGCGCGAGCGCGGCTCATCCCGCGTTCGTAGATGGGCGCGCACGCCCGGCTCGGTGCCATTCACGAAAACCCGCACCGGCCGGTCCGCATGCGACGCACCGAGCGTTCTGCGCGTTCTGCCGCAGGCAGCCGATGCCGCCGCTGCCGCGGTTGCCCGTTTCCGCGCGCGCGGGCATGATGTCCGGCAGCGTGCCGGCCGCACCCGTCCGCTTCGGCGGCCGTCGGCGGCACAATCGGCACGTCGCCCCTGCACCGCCTCCGGCATCATCGAGCAATCCGCGTGCCGGTTTCGGCCGCCCCTCTCACCGAGCCCATGTCACTACGCGCATTCAGAACCCTGGTCGCGATCGCCCGATACCGCACCTTCGCGCGCGCCGGCGAAGCGATCGGGCTCACGCAGTCCGCCGTGAGCCTGCAGGTCAAGACGCTCGAAAGCGAATACGACGTCCGGCTGTTCGACCGTTCGCGCCGCCAGCCGGTACTCACCGAAGCCGGCAAGATCCTCGTCGCGCAGGCCGAGCAGGTGCTCGCGATGGTCGACCGGATTCCCGATGCTCTCAGCGACGAGAAGAAGCTCGTCGGCCGCCTGCGGATCGGCGCGATCCATACCGCGCTGTCCGGCCCGCTGCCCGATGCGCTGCTCGCGCTGCGCGATGCGCACCCGTCGTTGCGCGTGCACGTATCTGCCGGCATGTCGGCCGAACTGGCGAACCGCGTCGCGGCCGGCGAACTCGACGCGGCGATCACGACGCGCCCGGTGCGCCCGCATCCGGCGGAACTGACGTGGACCACGCTGTACGAAGACCGCTTCTGGCTGCTCGCGCCGCCGCAGTACGCGGAGCGCGACGCGGGCACGCTGCTCGAGGCGCTGCCGTTCATCCGCTTCGACGCGCAGGCGTGGGCCGGCCGGATGATCGCCGCCGAGCTGCGCCGCATCGGCGTGCGCGTGCGCGAGGAGATGGTGCTCGACAGCGCGGAGACGATCGCGCGGATGGTGGCACGCGGGCTCGGCGCGGCGATCGTTGCGCTCCCCGACGCGACGCTCGCGCGGCTGCCGCCCGTCACGCGCTTGCCGTTCGGCCAGCCGCAGATGGGCCGCGCGGTCGTGCTGCTCGAACACCAGTCGCGTCCGGCCGAGCGTTTCGCACGTGCGCTGGCGGCCGAAGTCAGCGCATCATCGATGAGAATTTCTCATTGAACACCCGATAATTCACCATTATTCCTGCTGCTTCCGCGTGTTAACTTGGCGGCATCGTCACTCTTTCGATTGCGTGCCGCCATGTTCCCCGCCGGATGGATTCCCGCTTCGTTCCGCTGCGCCGCCCGCCGGCCGTCCCGCCCGCGTCGCCTGAAGGCGCGTCGATGATCGGCCCGATCCTGCTCGCGCTCGCGCCGGTCGCGCTGCTGGTCGCGCTCGGCCACGGCCTGCGGCGCACGGGCTTCATCGCCGATGCGTTCTGGCCGCACGCCGAGCGGCTTTGCTATTACGTGCTGCTGCCCGCGCTGTTCGCGCACGGTCTCGCGAATGCGCGATTGCAAGCGCTGCCCGTCTTGCCGCTCGCGGCGGCGCTGGTCGGCTCGACCGTGCTCGTCGCGGCGCTGCTTCTACTGGTCCGCCGGTTCGTGCAGGTCGACGGCGCCGGGTTCACGTCGGTGTTCCAGGGCGCAGTGCGCTTCAACAACTATGTCGGCACCGCCCTCGCCGCCGGACTGTTCGGCGCGCACGGCATCGCGCTCGCGGCCGTGTGTGTCGCGGCAATCGTGCCGACCGTGAACCTGATGTGCGTGCTGGTGTTCGCGCGCTACGGCGATACGCGGCTCGGCGCGTGGGCGCTCGTGCGCCAGATCCTGTCGAATCCGCTCGTCGTCGGGTGCGCGCTGGGGATCGCGATGCAGGCCGCCGGCCTCGCGTTTCCGGCCGCCGTCGAACCGGCCGTGCGCGCGCTCGGCGCCGCATCGATGCCGCTCGGCCTGCTGTGCGTGGGCGCGGCACTGAAGTTCGACGCGGCGCGCGGATGGATGCAGCCGATGTGCATCGCGTCGGCGTTCAAGTTCATGGCGATGCCGCTCGCCACGCTCGCGGCCGGCCGCCTGTTCGGGCTCGGCGATGCCGCGCTGACCATCGCACTGCTGTTCCAGGCGCTGCCGACTTCGTCCTCGTCGTACATCATGGCGCGCCAGCTCGGCGGCGACGCGCCGCTGATGGCCGGCATCACCGCGTTCCAGACGATCGCCGCCGCGCTCGCGATGCCGGCCGTGCTGACGGCGCTCGCGTCGGCGCCGGTGTTTCGCTGACGGCGACACCGCCCCCGAACGCAACGGCAACGGCAATCGCAGGGCAACCGCCACGGGGCCGACCTGAATCCGCCCGTCGCGGGGTCGATGTCGTGCGCCGGGCGATCGCGCAGGCATCGCCGTCGCGCTGCCCGGCGGGCCGTTGTCCGAGTCGATGCTCGCCGGCGGCGCGCGTGATCGCGGGCGTCACGCTGACCCATCGCGCGCGGCGTTGATGCACGGCGGCACATGCGGCGCCACTTCGCGCCGCTGCGGGGACGGATGTCAAATACCGCTGCGCGCGCAACCGCCGCGACGTTGCGCGACGCATACGCGCCGCCGATGCGCCCCCGGTTCTTCTCGCAGCCCCGCGAAAAACCGCCTATGGTGAATGAAGCGGGTCCGTTCCGCCGTCATTCGACTTCGCGTCGCTCGCACCGGCGGCCACGGCGCCGCGTTCCGGCACCATTCCCCGCGCTCGCGCGCACGCCCGGCCGTGCGCGCGAGCGCGCCGCCCACCGGACTACAAGGAGGTAATCATGAAAGCCGTGCTGCTCGTCAGCTCCGTTCTGCTCGCCATGGCGTCCGTTTCGGCCTCGGCTCAAGGCTCGATCACCAAAGTCGAAAACGGCGCGCTCGTCGCCGCGAACGGAATGACCGTCTACACATTCGACCAGGACAAGCCCAACGCCGGCACCAGCGCATGCAAGGGCCAATGCGAGTCCTTCTGGCCGCCGTACAAGGCCAGCGCGACCGACGTCTCGGTCGGCCCCTACACGATCGTCAAGCGCGACGACGGCAGCCCGCAATGGGCCTACAAGGGCAAGCCGCTGTACTTCTTCGCGAAGGACATGAAACAGGGCGACCGCAACGGCGACAACTTCAAGAACATGTGGCACGTGGTCGCGCCGTAAGCGTTCTTTCCCCGTCTTCAGCGTCGGCACGACCGCCGCACATGTAAAAAGGCCCGCCCCGATCGTCGACCGGGGCGGGTTTGTGCGTCCTTGCGCAGGCCGCGTGACGACACACGCCGACCGGCGCGCGTCGCGTTGCGGCCGGATCGCGCATCAGCGCATCAGCGCATCAGCGCATCAGCGCATCAGCGCATCAGCGGTTCGACGGGAAGCTGAACACCGTTCCTTCGCGCACGCCGGCCGACGGCCAGCGCTGCGTGATCGTCTTGCGCTTCGTATAGAACCGCACCGCATCCGGGCCGTACGCGTGGAGATCACCGAACAGCGAGCGCTTCCAGCCGCCGAACGAGTGGTACGCGACCGGCACCGGCAGCGGCACGTTGATGCCCACCATGCCGATCTGGATGTTGTCGCTGAAGTAGCGCGCCGCTTCGCCGTCACGCGTGAACAGGCACGTGCCGTTGCCGTATTCGTGCGCGTCGATCAGCGCCATCGCCTCGTCGAGCGACTTCAGGCGGATCACGCCGAGCACCGGCCCGAAGATCTCGTGCTGATAGATCGGCATGCCGGGCTTCACGTTGTCGAACAGGCACGGGCCGAGGTAGTAGCCGCCGTCGTGGCCGTCGACCTTCACGCTGCGGCCGTCGACGACGAGCGTCGCGCCGGCCGCCACACCCGCCTCGACGAAGCCCGTCACCTTCTCGAAATGCTGCTGCGTGACGAGCGGCCCCATGTCGACGCCGGCACCGTTGCCCGGGCCGACCTTCATCTTCGCGATCTCGGCCCGCAGGCCTTCGACCACCTTGTCGCCCGTTTCCTCGCCGATCGCGACGACCAGCGGAATCGCCATGCAGCGCTCGCCGCACGAGCCGTACGCGGCGCCCATCAGCGCGTTCACCGCGTTGCCGATGTCGGCGTCGGGCATCACGACCGCGAAGTTCTTCGCGCCGCCGAGCGCCTGCACGCGCTTGCCGTGCGCGCAGCCGGTCGAGTAGATGTATTCGGCGATCGGCGTCGAACCGACGAAGCTCACCGCCTTCACGCGCGGGTCGGTCAGGAGCGTGTCGACGGCTTCCTTGTCGCCGTTCACGACGTTCAGCACGCCCGGCGGCAGGCCGGCCTCGAGCGCGAGCTCGGCCATGCGCAGCGTCGACGACGGCGTGCGCTCGGACGGCTTCAGCACGAACGTGTTGCCGCACGCGACGGCCATCGGCCACATCCACAGCGGCACCATCACCGGGAAGTTGAACGGCGTGATGCCGGCGGCAACGCCGAGCGCCTGGAATTCGCTCCACGAATCGATCGCGGGGCCGACGTTCTTGCTGTGCTCGCCCTTCAGCAGCTCGGGCACATAGGACGCGTATTCGACGTTCTCGATCCCGCGCTGCAGTTCGCCCATCGCGTCGGCGAGCACCTTGCCGTGCTCGGCGGTAATCAGCGCGCACAGTTCGTCCGCATGCTCCTCGAGCAGCGTCTTGAAGCGGCTCATCACGCGGGCGCGCTTCAGCGGCGGCGTGTTGCGCCATGCCGGGAACGCAGCCTGCGCGGACGCGATCGCGGCTTCGACGGTCAGCTTGTCGGCGAGCGCGACGCTCTTGTGCGATTCGCCGGTGGCCGGGTCGAACACCGGCTGGACGCGGCTGCCGCCGTCGACGCGCTTGCCGTCGATCAGGTGGCCGAGGGTGGAGGTCACATTGCTGTCGTGTTTCATCGTTCAGGCTCTGTCGTGAATTCGGTTGTCGCGGGAAACGGGCCGCGGCTCAGTCCACTTCGTTCAGCGCGTCGGACAGCGCGTTCACGAGGTTGTCGATCTCGCGCTTCTCGGCGATGAACGGCGGCGCGAGCTGGATCGTGTCGCCGCCGTAGCGCACGTAGAAGCCCTTCGCCCAGCAGCGCATCGCGATCTCGTACGGGCGCCGTGCCGGCTCGCCCGGCAGCGCCGCGACCGTCAGGCCGGCCGCCAGCCCGTAGTTGCGGATGTCCGTGATATGGCGCTGGCCCTTCAGCCCGTGCACGGCCGCCTCGAAATGCGGCGCGAGATCGCGCACGCGGGCCACCGCGTCTTCCTTCACGAGCAGGTCGAGCGCCGCGACGCCGGCCGCGCAGGCGACCGGGTGTGCCGAATACGTGTAGCCGTGCGGGAACTCGAGCATGTACTCGGGGCCGCCCGCGGCCATGAACGTGTCGTAGATTTCCTTCGTCGCGATCACGCCGCCGAGCGGCTGCACGCCGTTGGTCACCTGTTTCGCGAAGTTCATGATGTCCGGCACCACGCCGAACGCGTCGGCGCCCGTCATCGCGCCGGCCCGGCCGAAGCCCGTGATGACTTCGTCGAAGATCAGCAGGATGTCGTGCGCGGTACAGATGTCGCGCAGCCGCTTCAGATAGCCCTTCGGCGGGATCACCACGCCCGCCGAGCCCGAGAACGGCTCGACGATCACGGCCGCGATGTTCGATGCGTCGTGCAGCGCGATCAGGTCGAGCAGGCGGTCGGCCAGGTCGGCGCCGTTTTCCGGCATCCCGCGCGAGAACCTGTTTTCCGCGAGCTGCGTGTGCGGCAGGAAGTCGGCGTCGATCCCCTGGCCGAACAGCTTGCGGTTCGCGCCGATCCCGCCGACCGAGATGCCGCCGAAGTTCACGCCGTGATAGCCCTTCTCGCGGCCGATCAGGCGCGTCTTCGTGCCCTTGCCCTTGGCGCGCCAGTACGCGCGGGCCATCTTCAGCGACGTGTCGGCCGCTTCCGAGCCCGAGCCGGTGAAGAACACGTAGTCGAGGCCGGCCGGCGTCAGGTCCTTGATCTTGTTCGCGAGCTCGAACGACTTCGGATGACCGAACTGGAACGCCGGCGCGTAGTCGAGCTGCGCGACCTGGCGGCTCACGGCTTCCGTGATTTCCGTGCGGCCGTGACCGAGGCCCGTGCACCACAGGCCCGACAGGCCGTCGAAGATCTTGCGGCCTTCGCCATCCGTGTAATACGCATCCTTGGCCGACACGATCATGCGCGGGTCGGACTTGAACTGGCGGTTCGCCGTGAACGGCATCCAGTGGGCGTCGAGCCATGCGGCGTCGGTGCGGAGGTTCGTCTCGTCCTGCTGTTTGGCGATGGTCGTATCGGTCATGTCGGTCGGCGCGGCGCGCCCCTCCTTCTTGTGTTGATGTTGCGCATTGTCGGGACGACAATTAGTCTTTTGAATATCGCAATATCAATGTTCACTTGCTCATCTATGCAAGCAAAGAAACCGAAGAGCCGCGCGCTGCTCGGGCAGCTCAGCGACATGGATCTCCGCCTGCTGCGGGTCTTCAAGGGTGTCGTGCAGTGCGGCGGGATGGCGGCGGCCGAACTCGAGCTGAATATCGGCATCTCGACGATCAGCCGGCACGTGAAGGATCTGGAAACGCGCCTCGGCCTCGTGCTGTGCCGGCGCGGCCGCGCCGGCTTCACGTTGACCTCCGAGGGGCAGACCGTCTACGAGGAAACCCTGCGGCTGCTCGCGTCGATGGAGGCATTTCGCAGCAGGATCGACGGCATTCACGACAAGATGGGCGGAGAACTGCATGTCGCCGTATTCGACAAGACCGCCACCAACCCGCAGGCGCGGCTCGGCGACGCGATCCGCCAGTTCGCGGACGAGGCGCCCGACGTCGCGCTGAACCTGCATGTCGCGTCGATCAACGAGGTCGAGCGCGGGATCATCGACGGCAGCTATCAGGTCGGGATCATCCCCGCGCACCGCAGCTCGGGCAGCCTCGTGTATTCGGAACTGTTCGACGAGCGGATGCTGCTGTACTGCGGCCGCCAGCACCCGCTGTTCGACGCGCCGCACGGCAAGCTCACGTGGACGACGATCCGCAACCACGCGTTCGCCGGGCTCGGCTTCCATTCGCCGAACATGGAACTGAGCCATCGCGCGAAGCTCACGCGCAGCGCGACGGCGTCGGACCAGGAATCGATCGCGACGCTGATCCTGTCCGGCCGCTATCTCGGCTTCCTGCCCGACCATTACGCGGAGAGCTTCGAAAACAAGGGGCTGATGCAGCCGATTGCGCCGCACCGCTTCAACTACCGGTGCCGGTTCGTGAGCCTGCTGCGGCGCTCGCCGCGGCCATCGCGGGCGGCGCTGCTGTTCCAGTCGTGCCTCGAGGCCGCGCATGCGGCACCGCAACCGGGCGACGACAGCGCCGACGCGTAGCCCGGTTCAGGCTTCGCCCGCGCGACCGTCCGGCCGCGGCCGTGGCGGCCGCCCGCTCGCGCTCTGCGATAATGCGCACTTCCCCGTTTCCGCTCTCCCTCCGCCATGACGCAGCCGTCCGCCCCGCTCTCCACCGACCTGCCGCCGATTTCGTGCCTGCCCGGCGACGCGCTGCCGTGGCTGCCGATGAGCGCCGACCTGCCGGGGCTCGCGATCAAGTATCTGCATATCAATGCGGCGGAAGACACGCTGACCGCGCTGCTGAAGATGCCGGCCGGCGGCACGCTGCCGCGCCATCGCCACGACGGCGAGGTGTTCGTCCATACGCTGCAGGGTGCGTGGCGCTACCGCGAGTACGCGTGGATCGCGCACGCCGGCTCGACGGTGCTCGAACCGGCCGGGTCGGTGCACACGCCGGAAACGCTCGGCGCGCCCGGTGACGACGTGATCACGCTCAACGTGATGCGCGGCGACCTGGTGCTGCTCGACGACGACGGCCGCGAGACCGCGCGCGAGAATTGCCGCGTCGCGCTGCTGCGCCAGCGCAAGCATGCGCGTACGGCGCCGCACGACGCGACGGCGTTCGTCACGCGCTGAGCGCGTGGGCGGTGTCGGACGCGAGGTTCCGATGCGAATCCACGCGCCGTGCCGACATTCGTTCAAGACGCAACCCGGGCACGCGATACCACGGCGGGCTGACCCGGTTTGCGCAAGCGTGTTCGCCAGCCAGCCGGGTGTCCCGCTCCGGCGGCTGTTCCGGTGCGGATTGCTTCGCGCCGCCGGATTCCCGTGAGTTGCGTGGCGCCGCGTGCGCCGCGCCGTCATCGTCTCGTGTTGCTCGCGCATCGACTCATGGTGACGTTCGCTCGAGCCCCTTCTTGCGCAGCACTGCGGTCGCATCGACGGAGGTCAGAAAGCGGATCAGCGCCTTCGCCCCGTCCGGATCCTCCGTATAGGTCGCAACTCCGGCCGTATAGACCGTGTCGTGCTGCAGCTCCGGTGGCAGCAAGCCAGCCAGACGGACACCCGGCACGTCGACGATGTTGGGCACGGTGATGACGGTCGCATCGGCCGTGCCGCCCGCGACGGCAGCGACCACGTCGCCGCCCGGCACGGGCACGAGATGCGACCTGACCGTGTCCGCGACGCCCAGCCGGCCAAGCAGATCGACGAGATAGGCGCCGCTCGCGCTTCCGGGCGACCAGGACAGCGAACGGGCAGCCGTCAGCGCCCGCCTGAACGCGTCGACCGTCCCGATGTCGGGCACCGGCGCGTCCGCGCGCACCGCCATGCCGACCGCGGCTTTCGCGATGTCGGCGCGCGTGCTCGATACGATTCGGCCCGTGCGTATCAGATCGTCGATCTGATCGGGCAGCAGGATCGCGACATCGAATGCCTCCCGCGCGTCGATCCGCCGCTTCAGCGCGGCCGCGTTGTCGTACGTGGCTGCGAGACCATGTCCGGTCTGTCGCTCGAACTCGGGTGCGATTTCCGCCAGCGTCGACTTCAGCGTCGGCGTGCTGAAGACCTTGAGTTCGTCCGCGCACGCCGCGCCGAGGCCGACTAGCGCCAGAAGCGCAATGACGCAAATATTCACCAGCGCCGGAATGAGCATCGCCGTCTCCTTTTTCGATCGCTTGCCGCTACGGCTTGCGGGCTCGCAAGGCCGTCCCGAGTACCATCCTAGGTTGCCGTTTGATCAACAGATAATTTCAAATTACGATCGAGTGATCACGAAATCGAATGGCTCCGGACATGGACGGCGACCGACTCCGACGACGGCTGAAACTGCGCGACCTCGACACGCTGATGACGGTCGTCAACGCGGGCGGCATGCGAAAGGCGGCCGCGCAGCTTCACGTATCGCAGCCGGCCATATCGAAAGCGATCGCGGATCTGGAGAGCGCGCTTGGCGTACGGCTGGTGGATCGCGGCCGGCACGGCGTCGAGCCGACCGTATTCGGGCAGGCGCTCCTCAAGCGGGGCGCGGCGATCTTCGACGAGTTGCTGCGTGGCGCGGCCGAGATCGAATTTCTGGCGGATCCCGAAGCCGGCGAGCTCAGCATCGGATGCGTGGAAACGATCACCGCGGGACTGGCCGCAGCCATCGTCGAGGAGATGTCGCAGCGGTATCCGCGCCTGATTTTCTCGGTCGCATCGGGCGACGCGCCCGTGCTGCAGGCCCACTTCCTGCGCGAGCGACTCTGCGAACTGGTGATTGCGAGGCCATTCGCTGCGGCACCCGATCCGGACATGGACGGCGAACCGCTGTTTCATGAACAGTTGCGGATCGTCGTGTCGAACCGCAGCGAATGGGTCAGGAAACGGCGCCAGCCCTCGCTCGCCGAGCTCGTCGACGCACCGTGGATCCTGTCGCCGAACGAGGTCGGGCCGCATTCGCCGATCGTTGAAGCGTTCCGGGCGATCGGCGCGGATCCGCCGACCGCCAGCGTGCTGACCGGATCGCTGAATCTGCGGCGCACGTTGCTTCGCACCGGGCGCTTCGTGACGGTCATGCCGCACTCGCTGCTGCGCTTCGGCCCCGATCAGGAATGGATCAAGGTGCTGCCGATCGACCTGCCGACCTGGGCTGTCCCGACGATGCTGATCACGCTGCGGAACCGGACACTGAGCCCCGTTGCCGAGCGGTTCGCCGAGCACGCGCGCGTGCTGGCCAGATCGCTCGCTGCGGGTTGATCGCCGTCATTTGCGCGGGAGGTGCCGATGCACTGTGGCGGCGATGGCGCGGCGTCGGATGGATCGTTGTCTCGGTGCCTGAGGTGCGCGCAACGCCCGTGGAATTTCGTCCGGCGGATGGCGACGGCGGATTCAACCCTCGCCCGCCCCGATTCGTCTGCCTGCCCCTGGCTGCGGCGACCACCGGCCTAGCGACCGCCCCGGTCATCCACGCGCGCGTCGCGCCGCACCGCCTGCGGCGGCACGCCGAAGCCGCGCACGAACGCGTCGCGCAGGTGGCGCCGGTCGCGGAAACCGTTCTCCTTCGCGATCACGTCGAGCGAGTGCCGGCTCTGCTCGATCATCAGCCGCGCGGCCTCGAGCCGCAGCCGCTCGATCGCCTTCGCCGGCGACTGCCCGGTTTCCAGCGTGAACACGCGGCTGAACTGGCGCGGACTCAGGTGGACGGCGTCGGCCAGTTCCTCGACGGTCAGCGCGCGGCCGAGGTTCTGCCGCGCATAGTTCAGCGCGTTCTGGATCCGGTCCGATTTCGGCGCGAGGTCCAGCATTTCCGAATGCTGCGACTGCCCGCCCGAGCGGCGCTGGTGCATCACGAGCTTGCGCGCGACCGAGCGCGCGGCGTCCGCGCCGAGATCCTTCTCCACCATCGCGAGCGTCAGGTCGAGGCCGGCCGTCATCCCGGCCGACGTCCAGATCGGGCCGTCGACGATGTAGATCCGGTCCTCCTCCACGCGAATGTCCGGAAAGTGCTTCTGCATGTCGCGGCCGTACGCCCAGTGCGTCGTCGCGCGGCGCTGCGCGAGCAGCCCGGCCTCGGCGAGCACGAACGCGCCCGTGCAGATGCCGGCGATCCGCCGCGCGCGCGCGTTCGTGCGCCGCAGGAACGCGACGACGCCGGCCGGCGCCGGCGACGCGAGCGGATCGTTGACGCCCGCGACGATCCACGTATCGACGTCGATCCGGCCGCGCAGCGCGCGCGTCGCAACCGACAACCCGAGCGACGAGCGCACGTCGCCGCCTTCGACGGAATAGTTGTCCATCACGTAGAACGGTTCGCCCGCGGCCAGGTTCGCGTACTCGAACACCGACTGCGTGGCGAGCGCCATGATCTGGAAGCCGTCGCTGATCAGAAAGCCGATGCGGTGCATGCGTGTCTCCGGTGGCGGGCGGCACGACCGTCACGATCGTCACCCGATGTCCTGAATCATACCCATCTACGTCATTTGTGTCGCAGCGATTCGAGGCCAGAATGCCTTCACGCACTCACCCTTTCCTCGACACGGAGCGACATCATGACTGAAGCACATCGCGGTACCGCCGTCATTACCGGCGCATCGTCCGGCATCGGCGCGATCTATGCGGACCGCCTCGCGCGGCGCGGCTACGACCTGATCCTGGTCGCGCGCAACCGCGACCGGCTGGCCTCGCTCGCCGAGCGCATCACGAACGACACGCAGCGCAGCGTCGAGATCGTCGGCGCCGACCTCAACGACCGCGCGGCGCTCGCCGCCGTCGAAGCGAAGCTGAAGCAGGACGCTAGCATCACGCTGCTCGTCAACAACGCGGGCGTCGGCACGCACGCGCCGCTGCTCGACAGCGACGTCGACGCGATGACGCGGCTGATCGACCTGAACGTGACCGCGCTCACGCGCCTGACCTATGCGGCCGTGCCCGGCTTCGTCGCGCGCGGCCGCGGTGCCGTGATCAACATCTCGTCGATCGTCGCGCTGTCGCCGGAAACGCTCAATGGCGTCTACGGCGGCAGCAAGGCATTCGTGCTCGCGTTCAGCCAGTCGCTGCATCACGAACTCGCGGACCACGGCGTGCAGGTGCAGGCCGTGCTGCCCGGCGCGACGGCCACCGACTTCTGGCAGACCGGCGGCCTGCCGCTCGAACACCTGCCGAAGGAGATCGTGATGTCGGCGTCCGACCTGGTCGACGCGGCGCTGGTCGGCTTCGATCGCCGCGAACTCGTGACGATTCCGTCGCTGCACGCGGCTGACGAATGGGATGCGTTCGAGGCCGCGCGCCGCACGATGGCGCCGCACCTGTCGACCGATTCGCCGGCGCCGCGCTATGCGGCCGCCCGCTGAGGCGCATCATCATGAAACTCGACGGCAATACCATCCTCATCACCGGCGGCACGTCCGGGATCGGCCGTGCGCTGGCGATCGCGCTCGACGACCTGGGCAACAAGGTCGTCGTCGCCGGCCGGCGCACGAAGCTGCTCGACGAGATCGCGCGGCAGTATCCGAACATCGACACGATCGAGCTCGACGTCGGCGATGCCGCGCAGATCCGCGCGGTCGCGGCGCGGCTGATCGACCGCTACCCGGCGCTGAACGTCGTGATCAACAACGCGGGCATCATGCCGTTCGACGATGCGGCCGGGCCGCTCGACGACGAACAGGCCGTGCGCCTCGTCGAGACGAACCTGCTCGGCCCGGTGCGCGTCAGCGCGGCGTTCGTCGAACACCTGAAGCGGCAGCCGGACGCGACGATCATCAACAACAGCTCGGTGCTCGCGTACGTGCCGCTCGCGTCGACCGCGCTGTATTCGGCGACGAAGGCCGCGATCCATTCGTACACGCTATCGCAGCGTTTCATGCTGCGCGACACGAGCGTGCGCGTGCTGGAAATCGCGCCGCCGTGGGTCGACACCGATCTCGTGCACAAGAGCGGCGATGCGCGCGCGATGCCGGTCGATGCGTTCGTCGCCGAGACGCTGGCGCTGCTCGAGACCGCCACCACCGAAGTCGTCGTCGAAGCGGCGAAGCCGTTGCGCGACAACGCCGGGCCGAACGAGCACGCGTTCGTCGACGAGTTCAACCGCTTCATCGTCGACAACCCGATTCCCATCGCGTGACGTCGCGCGGCGCAATCCTGCGCACGCATTGATCTGCCGAAAGGCGCCGGCTTCCGCACGGTCGGACTGCGAAGCCGGCGCTTGCCGGTTTGCCCGCGCATTCATTCAGGATGCCTGAAGCGCCCCTTCTCTACGTCCCTTCTCTACGTCCCTTCTCTACGTCCCTTCTCTACGTCCCTTCTCTACGTCCCTTCTCTACGTCCCTTCTCTACGTCCCTTCTCTACGTCCCTTCTCTACGTCCCTTCTCTACCCCCCCTCTCTACGCCCCTTCGCAACGCCGTCTCTCTACGCCCTCTCTCTACGCCCCGTACTCGCCGCGCGCCAAGCCGGATTCGCCTTGCTTGCCACGCATTCCTCGCGACGATAAGCTTTACGATCGCAGCCCCCGAAGCAGCGCCCTCCGGCATTCGTCCGATCATCGGCGCAATCGACCGTCGCGGATTTCGACCATGCGGTTCCGTATCACCACCGGGACCGGCGACACGCCCGGCTCCTCTCGCGCTCCCGCCGACGATCGACCGGCGCTTGCGCCGTTGCCCGAACTCGACACCGTGTGCCGTCTCGCCCGCGCGCATTTCGGCACGGCCGGTGCGTTCATCGCGTACGCCGAAGCCGGCGCGCAGCGCGTGGCGGCGTCCGACGGCACGCTGCCCGCCACGCTTCCTGCCATGCGTTTCCCGTCGCGTGCCGAGCCCGCTCCGGCGGCCGACCGACGCTTCATCACGCCCGCTACGGGCGACCTCCCGAATGACGCGCCGCACGTCGTCGCGGCCTGCGAGCTGGTCGCGCCCGACGGCACCGCGCTTGGCGCGCTATGCGTCGCCGGCGGCACCGGCCTGACGCTCGACACCGCGCAGCGCGCTTTCCTGCACGATCTGGCGACACTGGCGGAACGCGCGATCGGCCGCGCGAACGCACAAGCCGCGCTGCACGAACGGCTCGGCGTCGTCGAGGAACACAGCGCGCTGACCACGCTGGCGCTGAACGAAAGCGGCACCGGCGTGTGGGATCGCAACGTGGAAACCGGCGAGATCCATTACTCGGCGGCCTGGAAGGCGCTGCTCGGTTATGCGCCCGATGAACTGACGAGCCGGATCGAGGATGCATACGAACGGCTGCACCCGGACGACGTCGCCGACGTGAAAGCCGCGATGCTCGCGCACTTCGAAAGCCGGACCGACAGCTATGCGGTCGAACACCGCATCCGCTGCAAGAACGGCACGTACAAATGGATCTGCAGCCGCGGCAAGGTCATCGCCCGCGACAGCCACGGGCGCGCGCTGCGCATGGTCGGCACGACCACGGACATCACCGCGCTGCGCGAACTCGCCGGCCGCTTGAGCGACTCCGTCACGCTCGTGACGAACCTGACCGACCAGGTGCCGGGCCTCGTGTTCCAGCTGCGGCAGACCGCCGACGGCCGCCGGTTCTTTTCGTACGCGAGCGCGGGCGCACGCGACATCTATGAACTGACGCCCGAGCAGATCGCCCGCGACGCGGATGCGGTCGAAACCCGGATTCATCCTGCCAACCTGGTCGCCTACCGTCAGTCGCTGCGGATGTCCGCGGAGCGCCTGGCGCCGTGGCGGCTCGAATACCGCGTGCTGCTGCCGGACCAGGGGATGCGCTGGCGCGAAGGCGACGCGCGCCCGCAACGCACGCCGGACGGCGGCAGGGTCTGGCACGGCTTCATCACGGATGCGACCGAGCGCAAGCACATCGAGACCGAATTGCACCGGATGGCGACGACCGATCACCTGACCCAGCTGTCGAACCGCCACGCGTTCATGCGGCAGAGCGAAGCCGCGTTGCGCGGCGTGCGCGCGACCGGCCAGGACGCCGCGGTGCTGATGCTCGACCTCGATCACTTCAAGGCGCTGAACGACCGCTGGGGCCATCCGCTCGGCGATCGCGCGCTCCGGCATTTCGCGCGGCTGCTGCTCGCGGAGATCGGGACGGACGGCATCGTCGGGCGCGTCGGCGGCGAGGAATTCGCGATCGTGCTGCCGCACACCGGGATCGACGCGGCGTGCGCGCTCGCGCTGCGCGTGCAGCAGCGCGCGGCCGATTCGCGGCTCGTGCACGAGGATCAGCCGCTCGTGCTGACCGTCAGCATCGGCATCGACGCGATGCGGACGTCCGACTTCGGCGCGTACCAGGCGCTGTCGCGTGCCGACAAGGCGCTGTATGTCGCGAAGGAGCGCGGCCGCAACCGGATCGAAGTGTATCGGGCCTAGCGCGTGTTCCCGCCGACAACGGGCTTGCGCCTGTCCTGGCCGCACACCCCGTCGTAAGCGCGTCGCGTCGACGCATCACGCGATCAACGCGACACGGGCGCCGCGTCGCGCGAGGTCGCGCGCACACCGAGCAGCATCGCGACCGCGCACGCGGCCAGCAATCCCGCGATCATCAGCATCGCCGAATCCATGCTGCCGGTACGGGTGCGGATCACCCCGACGATCCACGGCGTGATCATCCCGCTCGATACGCCGATGCTGCTGATCAGCGCGATCCCGCCCGCCGCGCCGGCGCCCGAGAAATACGCGGACGGCACGGCCCAGAACACCGGATGCGCGGCGAAGATCAGCATCGCCGCGATCGACAGCAGCGCCATCATCGCGACGATGCTCGGCAAGTGCAGCGTCAGCAACGCGAGCGCCACCGCGCCGCCGAATGCGCACGCGGCGAAGTGCCGGCGACGCTCGCGCTTGCGGTCGGAGCGCCGCGCGATCGCGATCAGGCCGGCCGCGCCGATCGCGTTCGGCACGATCGACATCAGGCTGATGTGCACGACGTCGTGAATGCCGAATTCGCGAATCATCAGCGGCATCCAGAACAGCAGCATCAACAGCGCCGTCGTCAGCGAAAAATAGATGAATGCGAACAGCCAGGTGCGCGGCGCGGCGAGCACCTGCCGCAGCGACGACGCCGCATGCGCGGGCGCCTCCGCCCGGTCGGCGGCCAGGTCGGCCGCGAGCCGCTGGCGGTCGTCGTCGGACAGCCAGCGCGCCTGTTCGGGGCGGTCGCACAACCAGAACCACGCGATCACGCCGAGCAGGATCGCGGGCGCGCCCTCGATCGCGAACATCCACTGCCAGCCGTGCAGCCCGAGCACGCCCGACATCGCCCGCATCAGCCAGCCCGACAGCAGCCCGCCGACCATCCCGGCCACCGCGACGCCCGCATAGAAGATCGACAGCACCGACGCGCGCCGGCGCGCCGGATACCAGTAGGTCAGGTAGAACACGACGCCCGGGAAGAAGCCGGCCTCGAACAGCCCGAGCAGGAAGCGCAGCACGTAGAAGTGCTTCGCGCTGTCGACCGTGATCATCGCGACCGACACCGCGCCCCACAGGAACATGATCCGCGCGAACGTGCGGCGCGCGCCGAAGCGGCGCAGCAGCGCGTTGCTCGGCACCTCGAACAGCACGTAGCCGACGAAGAACAGCACCGCGCCGAGGCTGTACATCGCATCGGTCAGGCCGAGATCCTGCCGCATCTGCAACTGCGCGAAGCCGATGTTGCTGCGGTCGAGGATCGACACGATGTAGCAGATGAACAGGAACGGCACGATCCGCATGCCGATGCGGCGGTACAGCGCGTCGTTGTCCGACGGGCGCGACGCGGATGCGACGGGATGCCCGGCGTCCGCTTGAAGATGGGCTGACATCGATCGTCTCCTCGATGGATGCGGATACGGTGCGGACAGGCAATGCAACGCCGGTCGCCGCCGCCCGCCGGCAGCGCCCGGCCGTGATTCAGGCGCGGCGCGCGGGTTCGCCCTTCACGCCGAGCATCAGCGCGGCGCCGCTCAGCGCGAGCAGCGCGGCCAGCAGGTACACGGCGAGATCCATGCTGCCGGTGCGCGTGCGGATCAGCCCGATCACCCACGGGCTGACGATGCCGCTCGTGATCCCGATGCTGCTGATCAGCGCGATCCCGGCCGCGGCCGCGTTGCCCGACAGATAGCGGGTCGGCACGGCCCAGAAGATCGGCAGCGCGGCGAAGATCAGCGTCGCCGCGATCGACAGGCACGCGAGCATCGCCGCGAAGCTGTGCAGGTGCAGCGTCAGCGCCGCGAGTGCCAGCCCGCCGCCGATCGTACAGCACGCGAAGTGCTTGCGGCGCTCGCCGGTGCGGTCGGAATGGCGGGCGATCAGGATCAGCCCGACCGCGCCGACCGCGTTCGGCACGACCGTGTAGAGGCTCACCGACACGACGTCGGTCACGCCGAAATCGCGGATCATCAGCGGCATCCAGAAGTTGAGCGTCAGCGATGCGCAGGTCAGCGAGAAGTAGATGAACGCGAACAGGTAGACGCGCGGGTTCGCGAGCGCGGCGACCAGGCTGCGTTTGTCATGCGCGCCATGCGCACGGCCATCGCTGCACAGCGCGGCGACGCGCGCCTTTTCGTCGGACGTGAGCCACGCGGCGTCCTGCGGCCGGTCGACCAGGTACGTGAACGCGAAGCATGCGAGCACGATCGCCGGCGCGCCTTCGATCGCGAACATCCATTGCCAGCCGTGCAGCCCGAGCACGCCGCTCATGTCGCGCATGATCCAGCCCGACATCAGGCCGCCGAGCACGCCCGCCACCGCGACGCCCGCGAAGAACACCGAGATCGCCGCCGCGCGGCGGTTCGCCGGGAACCAGTAGGTCAGGTACAGCACGATGCCGGGAAAGAAGCCGGCCTCGAACACGCCGAGCAGGAAGCGCAGCACGTAGAAATGCGACGGCTGCGACACGAACATCATCGCGGTCGACGCGATGCCCCACAGCAGCATGATCCGCGTGAACGTGCGGCGCGCGCCGAAGCGCGCGAGCAGCAGGTTGCTCGGCACCTCGCAGAACACGTAGCCGACGTAGAACACCGCGGCGCCGAGGCCGTACATCGCATCGCTGAAACCGAGGTCGTGCTTCATCTGCAGCTGCGCGAAGCCGATGTTGATGCGGTCGAGGAACGACACGACGTAGCAGAGGAACAGGAACGGCACGATCCGCCACGCGATCTTGCGGAACAGCAGCGCGTCGCCGGCAGCGGTTGCCGATGCGGATTCGTAGGCGGAAGTCGACGCCGCGGCACTCGCGTGCGCGATCGTCGCTTCGGCGGGAAGCGATTGGGGCATGTCTCTCTCCAAACGGGCCGCGCGATTCGCGCGCGCAGCAGTCTCCGCGGGCGTGCATGCGCCCGGCTTTCTTGTGAGATCGGAAGTCGGCTCCCTGAACGGCCGCGCGATGCAGCCGCCGCTCAGGCGCCGTCAGGAAAACGGCGGGACGCCCGCCCGGACGCCCCGCCGCCGTGACCCGCTCAGTCCTGCAGCGCGTCCCACATTTCCTTGTCGCGCTGCGCGGTCCAGATGCGCGGATGCGTAATGCCGCTCGCTTCGTCGTACGCGCGCGACACGTCGAACGGCAGACAGTGCTCGTAGATGAACACTTGGCCGAACTTCGGATCCATCGCTTCGCGCGTGAGCGCCATCGACGCCTTCAGGTCGAGCTTGCGCTCGACGGCCTTGCGGCCCTGCGCGAGCAGCGTCGTCACGAAATCCTTCGTGTAGTCGAGGCCCTTGTTCACTTCGGCCGGATTCAGCAGCGCGGGGCCGCGGCCCGGCACGAGCTTTTCCGCGCCGAGCGCGCGCAGCGCCTCGAGCGTGGCCGGCCACTGTTCGAGCTGCGCGTCGCCGCAATAGCAAGCCGCGTCGTACTCGACCAGGTCGCCCGAGAACAGCACCTTCTGCGACGGCAGCCAGACGATCGTGTCGCCCTTCGTGTGGCCCGAGCCGACGTGCATGATCTTCACCTCGAGCTTGCCGAGGAACAGCGTGATCTCGCGCTCGAACACGAGCGTCGGCCAGGTCAGGCCCGGCACCGTCTCGACGCCCGCGAACAGGCGCGGGAAGCGCTCGATCTCTGACTTCATGTCGGCCTCGCCGCGCTCGACGATCATTTCGTAGGTGCCGCGGCTCGCGATCACGTGCTGCGCGCCTTCCTCGAAATACGCGGACGCGCCGAGCACGCGCACCGCATGGTAGTGCGACAGCACGACGTGCTTGATCGGCTTGTCGGTCACGCTGCGGATCTTCGCGATCAGGTCCTGCGCCATCGCGGGCGTCGCGGTCGTGTCGACGATCAGCACGCTGTCGTCGCCGATGATCACGCCCGAGTTCGGGTCGCCTTCGGCGGTGTATGCGTACGCGTTCTCGGACAGCTGCGTCCAGGTGACTTTCTTCTCTTCCAGATCGGCTTGGGAGGCGAATGCTTTGGCCATGTTGCGTTCCGTGGCTGCGAGCCATGTGTTGAGGGGAGTGAGCGGATCATCTTCCCGCGCCGATTATTTGTCAATGACAAAGTCGCTTGCTATTGTTTAATACGGGTAAACCTGCGGGCTGGCGCGATAAATGGCGTCGGATACCATGCGGGGTTTCGTCAACGGAAGAATCATCGCGTGCAGAACCACGAAGTCAGCGCAGACGACGCGCCGCCCAAGGCGCAGCGCGGGATCCAGAGCGTCGAGGTCGGCGGCCGGCTGCTCGACGCGCTCGCGCGCCGGCGCAAGCCGCTCGGGCTGTCGGAGCTGGCGGCCGCGGCCGACCTGTCGACCGCGCAGGCGCACACCTATCTCGTCAGCCTGACGCGGCTCGCGCTCGTGAAGCGCGACGCGCTCACCGGCAACTACGAGCCGGGGCCGCTGTCGCTCCGGCTCGGGCTGATGTCGATCGAGCGCCAGCCGGCCTATCGCGCGGCGCTGCCGCACGCGGCGCGGCTCGCGGAAACGGTCGGCCTGAGCGTCGCGCTGTCGGTGCCGGGCGCGCTCGGGCCCACGATCGTGCGCATCGAGCACGGCGGCTATCCGCTGCACGTGAACCTGCACGTCGGATCCGTCATGTCGCTCGACACGACGGCGACCGGCCGGGTGTTCCGCGCGTTCGGCGACCCCGCACAGCTCGACGCGATGGCGGCCAGCCAGGCCGGCGCCGGCGCCGCGCTCGCCGGCGCGGAAGGCGACCAGCCCCCATCCGATGCCCGTGCGTGGCAAGCCGAACTCGACGCGATCCGCGCGCGCGGGATCGAACGCGGCGTGGATCGGCCGAGCCCCGGCGTCAGCGCGATGTGCGTGCCGGTGCTGGACGCGGACGGCCGCCTGCAACTCGCGTTGACGGTGATCGGTTCGAGCGGCTCGATCGATGTCGGCTGGGACGGCCCGATCGCGACGGCGCTGCGCGATGCGGCACGGCAAGCGACCGCGGCGCTCGACGCGGGACGCGACGCACCGCCGGTCGCGCCGGGCATGCCGCCGGCCACGCAACGCATGCCGCCCGCGCTCGCCGACGACCCGAAAGCGCAGCGCGGCATCAACGCGCTCGACAGCACGGGCGAGCTGCTGCTCGCGCTCGTCTCGGCGGGCCGTGCGCTGCCGTTGCGCGATCTCGCCGCAGCCGCCGGCATGCCGGCCGCGAAGGCGTTTCCGCACCTGGTGAGCCTGCAGAAGATCGGCCTGCTGAGCCGCGACGACGCGGGCTGCTTCGGCGGCGGGCCGCTCGCGCAGGCGCTCGGGCTGATCGCGATGCAGCGCGTGTCGCCGACGCGCGATGCGGAAGCCGAAATCGTCGCGCTGGCGGCCGCGACCGACCTGAGCGTGGCCGCGGCGACGCTCGGGCCGCTCGGGCCGACCGTGATCCGTCTCGAGGAATCGGCACGGCCGCAGCACGTGAGCCTGCAGGTCGGCACGGTGATGTCGCTCGTGAATACGGCGATCGGGCGGATTTTCGCGGCCGGCATGTCCGACGACGTGCTGGCCGGCCTCCTGGCCGACGAGCCGGTGCGCCTCGCAGGCCGCGCGACGCAGGTCGACGACGCGTTCCGCGCGCGGCTCGCGGCGATCCGCACGGACGAACTCGATTTCGCCTTCGATGCGCCGGTGCCGGGCATCGGGACGATCGCCGCGCCCGTGTTCGATCACACCGGCAGCATCCGGCTCGTGATTGCGATCATCGGCTCGTCGCGCTGCTTCCCGCGCGGGCCGCACAGCGAACTCGCGCATACGCTGCTCGCCGCGGCGCGCCGCCTGTCGTGGCGCTTCGGGTGGATCGGCGGGTAATCGCCGCCCCGCTGCCCGGCTTTCCCTTTTCGCCCGTCAATGCGAGGCCGTGCTCGCCACGGTCTCGTCACGCCTGCCCGCCACGCAGAAGCTGGCGCAGCTCATGTTGCGCAGCAGCAACATAAATTGTCAGTAATTCTCATATAACGAAATCGCATTTCACAAGACGGTGACGTTTCTTTATGATTAGGGTTATCCCTAACTCACCACCTACATGGGGCTTCGTCATGCAAACGTCTAATGTCTCCAATCGTTCCACCCAATCCGCTGGCTGGCTCGCACGTGTTGGCGAGCTGCTTGCAGAAGCATGGGCACTGCACCTCGAGAACTGCGCAGTCATCGCTGAAGCGCACGCCCGCCTGCCGCGCTAAGCGCAGCGACTGGCCGCCAGCCGGCCGCACGCCATCCGTCTGATGCGCCTGCCGGGACGCGCGCCGAAAGGCCGCCGCGTCCGGCACGGGGCGCCGGACGGAAGTCGCAAAAAGGGCGAATGCCCTCGATGGCATGGTGCTCACGCGCTGTGAGCACGGTCGTAGCGATGTCGATACGCAGATGCCGGTGCCGACGAACTTGTCGGCACGGTGTCGATCGCAGCTTCCCGGAATGTCCGGCCGCTGCGTAGCCGATGCATGCCCGCTGCGCACCACGCGCCGGGCCTGGCCGTCACGGAAGATTCATCCGTTTTCCCGCCGCGCGGGCATCGTCTGCCTGTATCCGGCTCCGGGCCGCGCGCAACGGTCGCGACAGCCCGATTCCCGCCCTTCTCCAGCACCGCCGCGAACCGCGTCGTCACGACACCGCGCGGCGCGTCGCCCCCGTCATCACACCTGAATCGACGGCACGTCTTTCATGCACCGCAGCGCGAACATCGAGCGGCTGTGGCGAATGCTCGAAATCCTGTACAGCTTCTCGCGCAGGAAGCGCTCGTAGCCGGCCGTGCCGTCCACGGCGACCTTGATCCAGTAATCGTATTCGCCCGACACGAGGTAGGCCTCGAGCACTTCGGGCAGTGCCGCGAGTTCCGCGCCGAAACGCGCGAGCGCATCGTCCTCGTGGCGATCGAGCGTGACTTCGAGGATCACGATGTCCGCGTAGCCGAGCATGCGCTGGTTGACCAGCGCGACGTAGCCGTCGATGTAACCGTCGAGTTCGAGCTGCCGCGTGCGGTTCCAGCAGGCGGTGGTCGACATGCCGATCTGTTCGGCCAGTTCGGCGTTCGACAGGCGCGCATTTTTTTGCAGTGCACCGAGGATCTTGCGGTCCTGGTTGTCGAGGGTTTTCGGCGTGCGTTCGCGGGTAGCCATGGCAGGAAGAATTTTCTACTGAAAATCCTCATTCTAGCTGAACATGATTCCGGTTTCGGGTGCATTTTGCTGGAAAACAGGAAGCCTGTTAACCGGCCCGCTTGATACATTTTCTCCATGCCTGTTGTCCGGCACGCTCCCCGCGACAACCCCTTCGCACCGGGACGCCTGGCCGCAATCACGAGTTGCGGCGCAGGACACGCAGGCATGCAACGTCCCGCCCCCCGCGCGCCTACCCGGTCGCACGGGCCGGCGCCTGATCCTCCGTTTCCGCACTCCCGTCATGTCGTTCAGGCTTTATCTGTCGTTCCTCGCTGCGTCCGCCGTCCTCATCTACGCCCCCGGCCCCGTCAACCTCCTCACGATGAACCAGGCATTGCGCGCCGGCTGGCGCCGCGCGCTGCCGTGCGTCTGGGGCGGCACGCTCGCCGTGCTGCTGCAGCTCGCGCTGACCGCGCTGTGCCTGAACTCGCTGGTCCACCTCGACGAGCACGCGCTGACCGTGCTGCGCTGGGCCGGCGCCGCCTACCTCGTCTGGCTCGGCTGCAAGCAATGGCTCAATCGCGCACCGGCCAACGCGCCCGCCGCGTCGACGGACGCCGGCAGCACGGCACCCGACGACACCGTCACCGGACGCGCGCTGTTCTGGCGCGGCGTCGCCACCTCCGGCCTGAACCCGAAGACGCTGCTGTTCTTTCCGTCGTTCTTTCCGCAGTTCATCGTCCCGAATCCCGACTGGAGCCTGAACGCGCAATTCCTGCTGCTCGCGGCGACCTTCGCGGTGCTGTTCGCCGGCGGCGTCGCGTCGATGGCGCTGTTCTCGCACCGGCTGAGCCGCGCGCTGCAGCGGCCGGCGCGGATGCGCGCGATGAATCGCGTGACGGGCGGGCTGCTGGTCGGAATGGGCGCGATCATGGTCGGCTGGAACTGAGCGGCCGCCTGCGCGCGTGACGCGGCACACTGCGGCGCGCGTCACCCCGCGCCGGCCGACGCGCGGCCGGTACGACCAGTACAATCGCGCGATGTCCGAACTGCTCACTTACGGCGGCCTGTTCGCCGTGTCGATGGTCGCCGCGACCCTGTTGCCGCTCCAGTCCGAAGCCGTGCTTGCCGGCCTGCTGCTCGCCGGCCGCGAACCCGTGTGGGCGCTGGTGCTGGTGGCGAGCGTCGGCAACGTCGCCGGCTCGGCGATCAACTGGGCGCTCGGCCGCGGCATCGAGCGCTTCCGCGACCGCCGCTGGTTTCCGGTGAAGCCGGCCGCGCTCGCGCGCGCCGAGGGCTGGTATCGGCGCTATGGCCGCTGGTCGCTGCTGCTGAGCTGGGCGCCGGTGATCGGCGACCCGCTGACGATGATCGCCGGTGTGCTGCGCGAGCCGCTGCCGACCTTCGTCGCGATCGTGACGATCGCGAAGGTCGGGCGGTATCTGGCGATCGCGTGGCTCGTCGTGCCTTGATGCATTGACACCTTGACACCTTGGCGCACTGACGCATTCAAGCATCAAGGCGTCCGCCCGCACGACGCCCTGGCCGTTACTTCTTGTCTCCCGCCAGGTCGATCGCCTTGTCCGATCCGACCGCGTTGCGCAGCTGGAATTTCTGGATCTTGCCGGTCGACGTCTTCGGCAGCTCGCCGAAGCGCACGACCTTCGGCACCTTGAAACCCGCGAGCAACTGCCGGCAGTGGGCGACGATCTCCGCCTCGGTCGCGCTCGCGCCTTCGCGCAGCTCGACGAACGCGCATGGCACCTCGCCCCACTTCGGGTCGGGCATCGCGACGACCGCCGCGACCGCGACGGCCGGGTGCCGGTACAGCGCATCCTCGACCTCGATGCTCGAGATGTTCTCGCCGCCCGAAATGATGATGTCCTTGCGGCGATCCTTGATGCGGATGTAGCCGTCCGGCGTCAGCACGCCGAGATCGCCCGTATGGAACCAGCCGCCGTGGAACGCTTCCTCCGTCGCGTGCGGGTTCTTCAGGTAGCCCTTCATGCAGATGTTGCCGCGGAACATGATCTCGCCGAGCGTCTCGCCGTCGGCCGGCACCGGCGTCATCGTGTCCGGATCGAGCACCGTCGCGCCCGCTTCCAGGTGATAGCGCACGCCCTGCCGCGCATTGAGCCGTGCGCGCTCGTCGTCGGGCAACTCGTCCCAGTGCGCCTGCTTCGCGCAGACGGTCGCCGGGCCATAGACCTCGGTCAATCCGTACACGTGCAGCAGGTCGAAGCCGATCTCCTTCATCTTCGCGATCACGGCCGGCGCGGGCGCGGCACCGGCGACCATCGCGTGCACCGTGTGATCGATGCCGGCGCGCAACTCGGCCGGCGCATTCGCGATCGCGCTCTGTACGATCGGCGCGCCGCAGTAATGCGTGATGCGCTCGCGGCGGATCAGGTCGAACACCGTCTTCGCGTCGAACTTGCGCAGGCACACGTTCACGCCCGCGCGCGCCGCGACGGCCCACGGGAAGCACCAGCCGTTGCAGTGGAACATCGGCAGCGTCCACAGATACACCGCGTGCTTCGGCATGTCCCATTCGAGGAGGTTGCTGATCGCCGCGAGATACGCGCCGCGATGGTGATACACGACGCCCTTCGGGTCGCCCGTCGTGCCGGACGTGTAGTTCAGCGCGATCGCCTCCCACTCGTCGGCGGGCGGCGTCCATGCGTAGTCGAGGTCGCCGCCCGCGACGAACGCCTCGTAGTCGGTCGCGCCCGCGAAGCGCACGGGGTCGGCCGGCATCGCATCGGCGACGCTGACGATCTTCAGGCCCGGCACTTCGAGCGCCGCGCGATGCGCGAGCTCCGCGTATTCGGTGTCGACGATCAGTACCTTCGCTTCGCCGTGACGCAGCATGAACAGCACCGATGAAATGTCGAGCCGCGTGTTGATCGTGTTGAGCACGGCGCCGGCCATCGGCACGCCGAAGTGCGCCTCGACCATCGCCGGGATGTTCGGCAGCAGCGCGGCCACCGTCTCGCCGCGCGCGACGCCGGCCTGCGCGAGCGCGCTCGCGAGCTGCTTCGCCCGCGTGTAGGTCTCGCCCCAGGTGCGCCGCACGTCGCCGTGCACGATCGCGAGGCGCGCGCCGTAGACTTCGGCCGCACGGACCAGAAAGTCGATCGGCGTGAGCGGCACGTAGTTGGCTTCGCGGCGGCCGAGTCCGGCCTCGAACATCTGCGTCATGATCCTGTCTCCCGTTTTCTGTCGACCGGCGCGTGCGTCGGCCTCGTATCCGGCAAGTGTGCATGCACCCCGACCGGTCTTGATGTGGTTCAATTGCCGCTAGCCTAACGGGCGCTATTGTGAGCCGTCTGTCATCGAAACGACAGAGTGCCTCATGAGCGCTGCGCGTTATCCCTATCCTCGCAAACCCGCATCCATGCACGACCACCTCGTTGCGCCGCCCGACGCGGCCGCCGCCGCTGTCAGCCCGCCGGCCGACACGCCGCTCGAACCGGGCCCGTTGCCCGCCCTGTCCGTGCTGTTCGGCCAATGTGCGTGGTTCCGCGCGCTCGCGCCGGAACACCAGGCGCTCGTGCTCGCGCAGTCGCGCGCCGAGCAGCACGAGGCCGGCGACGTGATCGCGCAGCGGCTCGCACCGTCCGAGTACTGGATCGGCGTGCATCGCGGGTTGCTGAAGCTCGCGATCTTCAACGCGTCGGGGCGCGGCTGCACGTTTTCCGGCGTGCCGTCGGGCGGCTGGTTCGGCGAAGGCAGCGTGATCAAGCGCGAGCTGCGCAAGTACGAAGTCGTCGCCGTCCAGCGCTCGATCGTGCTGTTCGTCCCGGTCGACACGTTCCATGCGCTGCTCGACACGAGCCTGCCGTTCACGCGCTTCGTGATCCACCAGTTGAACAACCGGATGGGCGAGTTCATCGCGTCGATCCAGAACAGCCGGCTGCTCGATGTCGACGCGCGCGTCGCGCAAGCGCTCGCGCAGCTGTTCAACCCGGCGCTGTATCCGGACACCGGCCCGTCGCTCGCGATCTCGCAGGAGGAACTGGGGATGCTCGTCGGCGTGTCGCGGCAGCGGATCAACCAGGCGTTGCAGCAACTCGAGAAACTCGGCGTGCTGCGGCTCGCGTACAACCAGATCGAAGTCGTCGACCTGGCCGCGCTCGCGCGGGTCGGGATGGAACAGATCTGAGCGACGTCCGATGAACGGAAGCGTCGCTGCTGCGGCATGCGCGCGCGGTGCGGCGGCCTTTTTCGGGCATCGGCGTCCGCGCGCGTTTTCATCCGATCAATCGGTCTGTCGTCACCTCGGTCACCTCGCGCCGAACCTGACAAATCCGCCAGTTTCGTGTCAGTGACCCGTTCAGCCCCGACGCCTATCATTCGGGTTCCCCTCACCGACGCCTGATCACCGCCTGTCCCGCTGCCTCCATGTGGATCGTCAATCTCGCGCTCAGGCGCCCCTACACGTTCATCGTGATGGCCATCATGATCGTGCTGGCCACCCCGCTTGCGCTGATGCGCACGCCTGTCGACGTCCTGCCGGCGGTCAACATTCCCGTCATCAGCGTGATCTGGAATTACACCGGCTTCTCCGCGAAGGAGATGACCAACCGCATCACGGCCGTTCATGAACGGATCCTGACGACGACCGTCAACAACATCCAGCACATCGAGTCGACGTCGCTGCCGGGCATCGCGGTCGTGAAGGTGTTCCTGCAGCCCGGCGCGAACGTGCAGACCGCGATCGCGCAGACGGTCTCGTCCGCGCAGGCGATCGTGCGGCAGATGCCGCAGGGCGCGACGCCGCCGCTCGTGATCACCTATTCGGCGTCGAGCATCCCGGTGATCCAGCTCGGGCTGTCGAGCAAGACGCTCAGCGAACAGTCGCTCGCCGACATCGCGCTCAACTTCCTGCGGCCGCAACTGATCACGATCCCGGGCGCGCAGATCCCGTTTCCGTACGGCGGCCGCACGCGCGTGGTCGCGATCGACCTCGATCCGCAGGCGCTGCTCGCGAAGGGCCTCACGCCCGCCGACATCGTCAACGCGGTCAACACGCAGAACCTCGTGCTGCCGACCGGCACCGCGAAGATGGGCCAGACCGAATACCGGATCGACACGAACGCGTCGGCCGACACGGTCGCGGACATCAACGGCCTGCCGGTCCAGACCGTCAACGGCGCGACGACCTACCTGCGCGAGGTCGCGTCAGTGCGCGACGGCTTCGCGCCGCAAACCAACGTCGTGCGCCAGAACGGCCAGCGCGGCGTGCTGATGTCGATCCTGAAGACCGGTGACGCGTCGACGCTGAAGGTCGTGTCGGACCTGAAGGCACTGCTGCCGAAGGTGATCCCGACGCTGCCCGAAGGACTCACGATCACGCCGCTGTTCGACCAGTCGGTGTTCGTCAACGCCGCCGTGCAGGGCGTGATCCACGAGGCGCTGATCGCCGCCGTGCTGACCGCGATGATGATCCTGCTGTTCCTCGGCAACTGGCGCAGCACGCTGATCATCGCGATCTCGATTCCGCTGTCGATCTTCACGTCGCTGATCGCGCTCTCCGCGCTCGGCGAGACCATCAACATCATGACGCTCGGCGGGCTCGCGCTCGCGGTGGGGATCCTGGTCGACGACGCGACCGTCACGATCGAGAACATCGAGCGGCACCTGCATCTCGGCACGAACCTGCACGATGCGATCCTCGAAGGCGCGGGCGAGATCGCCGTGCCCGCGTTCGTGTCGACGCTGTGCATCTGCATCGTGTTCGTGCCGATGTTCTTCCTGACGGGCGTCGCGCGCTTCCTGTTCGTGCCGCTCGCCGAAGCCGTGGTGTTCGCGATGCTCGCGTCCTACGTGCTGTCGCGCACGCTCGTGCCGACCCTGGCGATGCTGCTGTTCCGCCCGCAGCAGGCCACGAGCGGCCCCGATCATGCGACGTCGCGATTCGCGCGCCTCCATCACGCGTTCAACGCCGCGTTCGAGCGGCTGCGCGCGTGGTACATCGTGCTGCTCAGCATCCTGCTGGTGCGCCGCCGCTTCTACGCGACGTGCTTCCTCGGCTTCTGCGTGCTGTCGACCGGGCTCGTGTTCGTGCTCGGCCGCGACTTCTTCCCGAACGCCGATTCCGGCAACCTCCGGCTGCACATGCGCGCGCCGACCGGCTACCGGATCGAGGAGACCGCGCGCCTCGCCGACCAGGTCGAGCGCGTGATCCGCGAAACCGTGCCGGCGGACGAGCTCGGCGCGATCGTCGACAACCTCGGGCTGCCGGTGAGCGGCATCAACCTGTCGTACAGCAATGCCGGCACGATCGGCACGCTCGACGGCGAACTGATGATCGCGCTGAAGCCGGGCCACCGCTCGACCCAGCACTACGTGCAGCTGCTGCGCACGCTGCTGCCGCAGCGCTTCCCGGGCGTCGAATTCTTCTTCCAGCCGTCGGACATCATCACGCAGATCCTCAACTTCGGTCAGCCGGCCGCGATCGACGTGCAGGTGCTCGGCAACGATCTCGCGAGTAACATGGCTATCGCGAGCAGCCTGATGAAGAAGATCAGGCAAATCCCCGGCGCCGTCGACGTGCACGTGCTGCAACGCAACGACGAACCGACCCTGGTGGCCGACATGGACCGTACGCGCATGCAGCAGCTCAGCCTCTCCGCGCAGAACGTCGCGCAGAACATGCTGATCTCGCTGTCCGGCAGTTCCCAGACGACCCCGTCGTTCTGGATCAATCCGCGCTCGGGCGTCCAGTACCCGCTGCAGATCCAGACCCCGCAGTACAACATCGCGTCGATCGACGACCTGCTCGGCACGCCGATTTCCGCAAGCGGGCGCACCGGCATGCCGCTGCAATTGCTCGGCAACCTCGTGCAGATCCACCCCGTCGCGAACCCGGCCGTGATCACGCACTACAACATCCGCCCGGCAATCGACCTGTACGTGAGCGTCGAGGGCCGCGACCTCGGCTCGGTCGCGGGCGCGATCGACCGGATCGTGTCCGACGCGCGCGCGACGCTGCCGCGCGGCACCGACCTGACGGTGCGCGGCCAGGTCGAGACGATGCGCACGTCGTACCTCGGCCTCGGCGCGGGCGTCGCGATGGCGATCGTGCTCGTCTACCTGCTGATCGTCGTGAATTTCCAGTCGTGGCTCGATCCGCTGATCATCATCAGCGCGATGCCGGCCGCGCTCGCCGGCATCGCGTGGATGCTGTTCATCACCGGCACGCACCTGAGCGTGCCCGCGCTGACGGGCGCGATCATGACGGTGGGCGTCGCGACCGCCAACAGCATCCTGGTCGTGTCGTTCGCGCGCCAGCGCCTGGCGGCAGGCGCGCCGCCGCTCACGGCCGCGCTGGAGGCCGGCGCGACGCGGATCCGCCCGGTGCTGATGACGGCGCTCGCGATGATCATCGGGATGGTGCCGATGGCGCTCGGTCTCGGCGAAGGCGCCGAACAGAATGCGCCGCTCGGCCGCGCGGTGATCGGCGGCCTGCTGTTCGCCACCGTTTCGACGCTGCTGTTCGTGCCGCTCGTGTTCGGCGGCGTGCATGCGCGGCTGGCCCGCCGGCGCGCGCGCCACGCCGGACACTGACTTTCGCCTTTAGCCTCCAGACCCGGTCAATTCATGGAAGAGAAACATCACAGCTCCGTCGGCATCCAGGTGGACGAACACGGCATGCACCTGCCGACGCGCACGTCGGTGTCGCGGCGCGGACGGATCGTCCTGATCGTGATCGGCGTGCTGCTCGCCGCGGGCGCCGCGCGCACGATCGTCGTCAACGTGCTGAACCGGAATCACCTCGACGCGGTGGCCGAGCAGAACACGCGCCAGTACGTGAACGTCGTGCATCCGGTCGATGCGGCCACCGGCGGCAAGCTGGCGCTGCCCGGCACGCTGCGCGGCTTCGTCGAAGCGCCGATCTACGCGCGTGCGAGCGGCTACGTGCTGCGCTGGCAGGCCGACATCGGCGCGCACGTGAAGCAGGGGCAGCTGCTCGCCGAACTCGACACGCCCGAGCTGAACCAGGAACTCGCGCAGGCCACCGCGCAGCGCCAGCAGGCGCAGGCCGCGCTCGCGCTCGCGAAGACGTCGTTCGACCGCGCGCAGCAGCTGCGCCAGCGCGATGCGGTGTCGCAACAGGAACTCGACGACCGGCAAGGCGCGTTCAACCAGGGCACCGCGAACCTCGCGGCGGCCGATGCGAACATGCGCCGGCTCACCGAGCTGAAAGGCTTCCAGCGCATCGTCGCGCCGATCGACGGGATCGTCACGCAGCGCAACGTCGACGTCGGCGACCTCGTCAATTCCGGCAACGCGGGCCGCGCGCTGTTCACGGTCGTGCAGGCCGACCGGCTGCGCCTGTACGTGCAGGTGCCGCAGGCTTATGCGCAGCAGGTGAAGGCCGGCCAGCGCGTGAGCGTCGCGCAGGCGGAACTGCCCGGCCAGACCTTCGACGGCACCATCACGCGCACGTCACAGGCAATCGACGTCGCGACGCGCTCGCTGCAGATCGAGATCACGCTGCCGAATCCGGACGGGCGGTTGCTGCCCGGCGCGTACGTGCAGGCGACGCTGCCGATGACGCCGGTCGGCCGCCTGCAGATTCCGGCCAACACGCTGCTGTTCCGCGCCGAAGGACCGACGGTCGCGACCGTCGACGCGAACGGCCAGGTACGTCTGAAGGCGGTGACGGTCGCGCGCACGATCGGGCAGACGCTCGAAGTCGACGGCCCGCTCACGCCGAACGACCGCCTCGTCGCGAACCCGAGCGATGCGCTCGCAAACGGCGACACCGTGATCGTGCAGGCGCCGCCGGTCGTGAAGCCGGCCTCCGCGACCGCGGGAGCGCAGTCGTGAGCGCGCCGCGCGCCTGCCTGCGCCTCGCCGGGGTCGTCGCGGTCGCGACGCTCGCCGGCTGTACGGTCGGCCCCGACTACCGCCGTCCCGCCGTCGAGACGCCCGCCGCGTGGCGGCTCGACCCGGCGGATGCATACTGGCACCCGGCCGCGCCGGCCCGTGCGCCGCTCGACCCGGCGTGGTGGAGCGCGTTCGGCGACGCGCAGCTCGACGCGCTCGAAACCGACGCGCTGCGCAACAACCAGAACCTGAAGGCCGTCGCCGCGCGCTACGACCAGGCGAAGGCGACGCTCGCGTCGGTCGCGTCCGCGCAGTATCCGGCCGTCGGCCTGAACGCGAGCGGCCAGCGCTTCAAGATCTCCGCCGACCGGCCGCAGACCAACTACGCGACGAAGAGCACGTCGACCGTGCAGAACGACATCCAGGTCGCCGCGAGCGTCAGCTACGAACTCGACCTGTTCGGCCGCGTGCGGCGCAGCGTCGAATCCGCGCAGGCCAGCTCCGAGCAGGCGCGCGACGATTTCGCGAACGCGCGCCTGGTGCTGAGTGCCGATCTCGCATCGAGCTACTTCGCGCTGCGCGAGCTCGACACCGAGATCGACGTCGTCAGGCGTTCGATCGACCTGCAGCAAAAGGCGCTCGACTACGTGAGCGCGCGCCACGACCTCGGCGCGGTGTCCGGCCTCGACCTGCTGCAGCAGCGCGCGCAGCTCGACGCGACGCGCACTCAGGCGCAGTTGCTGATCCAGCAGCGCGCTCAGGTCGAGACGGCGATCGCGACGCTGGTCGGCACGCCGGCCCCCGCGTTCTCGCTGCCGCCGCGCGTGGCGCCGATCAACGCGCCCGCGCTGCCGACCGGGATGCCGAGCGACCTGCTGCAGCGCCGGCCCGACGTCGCATCGGCCGAGCGCGCGATGGCCGCGGCGAACGCACAGATCGGCGTCGCGCGCGCCGCGTATTTCCCGCGCATCGCGCTGTCGCCGGACATCGGCTGGGACGCGACGCGCTTCTCCGGCCTGTTCACCGTGCCGGCGCTGCTGTGGTCGATCGGCGCGTCGGTCAGCCAGCCGCTGTTCGAAGGCGGCAAGCTGAAGGCCGGCGTCGATTTCGCGCAGGCGGGCTACGTCGCCGCGCAGGCCAATTACCGGCAGACCGTGCTCACCGCGTTCCAGGAAGTGCAGAATGCGGTGACGGGCCTGTCGGTGCTGGCCGAAGCCGCGCAGCAGGCGTCGGCGGCCGTCGACGACGCGCGCAAGCTCGTGTCGCTCGCGCAGGACCGCTATGCGGGCGGCCTGACGCCGTTCATCGACGTGCTGACGGCCCAGCAGCAGTTGCTGACGAGCGAGCGCCAGGCCGTGCAGATCCAGGGCCAGCGCGCGGCGCTCGTCGTGTTTCTCGCGAAGGCGCTCGGCGGCGGCTGGGACGGCGCCGCGCCGACCGACGTCGCGGCGGCCGGCCCGCAACCCGCCACCAGCATCACCCCCTAACCCGGTTACGCGGACCCGCCCATGAAAGTCCTGATCGTCGAAGACGAACCGAAAGTCGTCGAATACCTGAAGAGCGGCCTGAGCGAGGAAGGCTGGGTCGTCGACACCGCGCTGGACGGCGAGGACGGCGCGTGGAAGGCCGTCGAATTCGACTACGACGTGGTCGTGCTCGACGTGATGCTGCCGAAGCTCGACGGCTTCGGCGTGCTGCGCGCGTTGCGCGCGCAGAAGCAGACGCCCGTGATCATGCTGACCGCGCGCGACCGCGTCGACGACCGCGTGCGCGGGCTGCGCGGCGGCGCCGACGACTACCTGACCAAGCCGTTCTCGTTCCTCGAGCTGATCGAACGGCTGCGCGCGCTGACGCGCCGCGCGCGCGTGCAGGAATCGACGCTGATCTCGATCGGCGACCTGCGCGTCGACCTGATCGGCCGGCGCGCGACCCGCGACGGCACGCGCCTCGACCTGACCGCGCAGGAATTCCAGCTGCTCGGCGTGCTCGCGCGGCGCAGCGGCGAGGTGCTGTCGAAAACGACGATCGCCGAACTCGTGTGGGACGTGAACTTCGACAGCAACGCGAACGTCGTCGAGACGGCGATCAAGCGCCTGCGCGCGAAGCTCGACGGCCCGTTCGCGGAGAAGCTGCTGCACACGATCCGCGGGATGGGCTACGTGCTCGAGGCGCGCGAGGACGGCGATGCGGAGCGGCACGCATGAAACGCTCGATCACCCTGCGTCTGTCGGCGATGTTCGGCATCGTGTCGCTGCTCGTGTTCACGCTGGTCGGCTGCGGGCTGTTCGTGATGATGGAGCGCCAGCTGCTCGCCGAACTGCGCGCGACGATCGACACGCGCGCGAAGGTTGCGCAGATGATCGTGTCGCACGCGACCACGGCCGCGCGCGGCCGCCTGATGCAGGAAAAACTCGCCGACCTCGAACCGCCCGACGGGTCGACGCGCTACCAGGTCGACAGCCCCGACGCCGACTTCCGCTTCGGCCGTCCGGTCGACGGCGTGCCCGTCGGCGAACCGTTCGGCGCGTTCCAGCAGTACGCGCTCAACCACAGCAGCTACGAGGTGATGACGAAGACCGTCCCGATCGCGGGCAGCGGCGAGCGCCCCGACCTGAAGCTGATCGTCGCGTCGTCGTGCGAGCGCACGCAGCGCATGCTGCGCCATTTCGCGTGGACGCTCGCCGCGCTGATCGCGATCGCCACCGTCATCACGCTGCTGCTGAGCCGCGCGGTCGCGCGCTTCGGGCTCGCGCCGCTCGAACGGATGTCGCAGGACGCCGCGGCCATCAGCGCCACCGACCGCCGCCAGCGGCTGCACACCGACGCGCTGCCGACCGAGCTGCACGATCTCGCCGCGTCGTTCAACGGCGCGCTCGAACGCATCCAGCAGACCTACGCGCGGCTCGAGGCGTTCAATGCGGACGTCGCGCACGAGCTGCGCACGCCGATCAGCATCCTGATCGGGCAGACCCAGGTCGCACTGACGAGCCGAGACCGCTCGGTCGACCGGATGCGCCAGACGCTGCAGTCGAACCTCGAGGAATTCGAACGGTTGCGCGTGATCATCAACGACATGCTGTTCCTGTCGCGCAGCGATCGCGGCGAACGCGCGACCGACCTGAAGCACGTGTCGCTCGCCGACGAAGTGCGGCGCATGCTCGACTTTCTCGAGATTCCGCTCGACGAAGCCCAGTTGCGCGCCGAACTGCACGGCGATGCGCGCGCGGCCGTCGACCCGTCGCTGTTCCGCCGCGCGATGACCAACCTGCTGATCAACGCGATCCAGCATTCGGCGCCCGGCGCGACGCTGAACGTGACGATCGCGCCGCGCGATACGCTCGTCGACGTGTCGGTCGCCAACCCCGGCGAGCCGATCGACCCGGTACAGCGCTCGCACGTGTTCGAGCGCTTCTACCGGCTCGAGGAAGCGCGCGCGAACAGCAAGGAGAATCACGGGCTCGGGCTGTCGATCGTCAAGGCCGTCGCGGAGATGCACGGCGGCAGCGTGTTCGTCGCATGCGCGGGCGGCGTCAACACGTTCGGCTTCTCGGTGTCGACGCAACCGGGAAGCAGCGGCCCGCTGCACGCGGCCGACGCCGGCGACCCGCACGAGCTGCGGCCGGCGCACGCGCCGCGCGCGATGCATTGACGGCGGCCGCGCCTGTCGAGGTTCAGCCGCTTCCGATCGGCGCTTGCACGCCACGGACGCGGCCCGGGACGCGTCACGCGCGTGGCTTGCTACCCTGTTCGCGCCACGCCCGCGGCGACATCGCGAACCGCTCGCGAAACACGCGACTGAAATGCGACATGTCGTTGAATCCCCAGCGCAACGCGATGTCGGACACGCGCAGCACTGCGCATTGCGGATTCACGAGATCCTGCGCGCACCGTTCGAGCCGCAGGTTCCATACGTAACGCATCAGCGACGTGTTCTCGGCCTCGAACAGCTTGTTGATGTACCGCGACGAAATCCCGATCGACCGCTCGATCATCAGCGGGTTCAGCTCCGGGTCGTGCAGGTGCTCGAGCAGATGCCGCTTCACACGCGTCAGCGTCAACGCCTTCATCCTCGACTGCGCGAGGTCGTTGCGCTGCATGCCCCCGAGCGTCATCGCGATCAGCGAGATCGCGGTATCCGACAACTGCCGCATCTCGTCCTCGGTCACGCTACCGATCTGCGACGACATCTGCTCGAGAAACGCGCGCATGACGCTGCCGACGCCCTCGCCGGTTTGCGTCGGGCTGGCCGTGCGGTGTTCCATCCCGATGACGAGCTGGTTCAGGGTCGTGCGCGGAATGCTGACGACGATCTCGCGCCACGACTGGCCGAACTGCAGGTGGTGAGGCCGTGTCGCGTCGTAGATCGCGAAATCCCCGGGGTGCAGCGTGACGATCTTGCCGTCCTGCTCGACCGATTGGCTGCCCTCGAGCATCAATACGCCGAAATACTTGTCCTCATACTCGCTGCGCGCCTGCCGATAACGCCGGATCACGGCCTGCTCGCTCGCGTGGATTTCCGAGATTCGCATCTTTTCGCATTTGCGCTGCCGCACCTGGCCGAAGAAATCGGCTTTCTGCACGGCCGCGATCTGCACGTCCGCGAACAGGCGCAGAATCGTCTCGCGCCAGAATTCGATACGCTGGCTGAGCGAGCCTTCGGTCGCCACCTCGATGGCCGAATTCGTCCGCTCATCCGGCGGGCTGTCGGACGCCGGGCCGGGCGAGTCGCCGCTTGCGCGCGCGATAGGACGCATCGTCATGGTCGTGCCCCACATGGGTTAGCAAACACGCAGCCGGTAGCGTGCCCGTTCAAAAGCGCATTGTCCAATCGATCACCGTGTACGCCGCGTGGCCGGTCGGACCGGCACGCGGCGCGGCGGCGACGCGCTACCGCTCCGGGCATGTCATGCGAAGGTCGTCTGACGCCAGTCGGAAGACTGTTCGTACGCATAGGCGCAGCGGTAGAGCGTCGCCTCGTCGAAGCGGCGCCCGACCAGTTGCAGCCCGATCGGCAGATCGTCGGCTACCCCGCACGGCAGCGACATGGCCGGATGCCCGGACACGTCGAACGGCGCGGTATTCGCGAGCATCTCGAACGCCCGCGTCAGCGACTCGGACATCGCGCAACCGGGCTCCGGCAGTTTCGACGCACGCATCGGTACGGTCGGCATCACCAATACGTCGTACGACTGCAGCGCCGCGTCGTAAGCCGATCGCAAGCGCCGTGCGAGGTTCTGGCACTTCGCGTAGTAGCGCCCGCGATACCGGCTCGTGAAATATTCGCCGAGCAGCATCGTCACCTTCACGGTATCCGGCAACTCATCGGCGCGCTCGCGCCAGCCCGCGTGATGATCGATCATGCCGGTCACGTACAGGCCGCCCCAGTTGAAACCGTGGCTGTTGCCCTTCATCATCTGCTGCGTCGCCCCCTCGGCCGCAATCGGCAACCAGATCGCGGTGCCGGCCGCATGGAGCGGCACCGACACTTCTTCGACGCTCGCGCCCAGCTTGCGCAACCGGTGCGCGGCGACCAGCACGGCCTCGTCGACCACTTTCTCCGCATTCGCGAGCCCGAACGCCTCGCGCAGAATGCCGATCCGCAGGCCTGCGATGCCGTCGCGGATCGCACCGAGATAGTCGGTGCGCGGCGGCAACGCCCGCTGGCGCGGATCGAGCCCGTCGTCGCCCGCGATGACATCGAGCAGCAGCGCGTTGTCGAGCACGGTGCTCGTCATCGGCCCGAGATGATCGACGGTCGCCTCGATCGGCATCGCGCCGGTGTAGGGCACGAGCCCGTGCGTCGGCTTCATCCCGTAGACGCCGCAATAGGCGGACGGGATCCTGACCGAGCCGCCCTGGTCGCTGCCGAGCGCCATGTCGACCTCGCCGCTCGCGACCAGCGCGCCGCTGCCTGACGACGAGCCGCCGGACGAGTGCCCTGCCTTGCGCGGATTGTGCACCGGCCCCGACGCGCTCGTGTGCGAGCCGCCGGAAAAGCAGTAGTACTCGCAGGTCGACTTGCCGGCGATCGTGCCGCCAGCGTCGAGCACCCGCGTGACGACGGTCGCATCGATATCGGGCACGTAGCCCTCGAACGTGCTCGCGCCGTTGCGCATCGGCACGCCGGCGACGCAGATATTGTCTTTCACGGCCACCGTCTTGCCGCGCAGCTTGCCGTCGGCGGCGCCGTGGATCGTGCTCTTGCGCGCCCACGCGCCGTAACGGTTCTCGTCGCCTTCCGGACGGTAGCCGGGCGTGCGCGGATACGCGACGACGGGCAGATAGTCGGGCAGCGCGTCGATCGCGTCGTACGCGTCGAAGTTCGCCTGCAGGGCATCGTCGTATTCGGCGAGTTGGCGGGAATCGACATGAAAGCCGAAACCGGCTGCAAGGTCGGACAGTTGTTCGCGGGTCGGGCGTTTGATGGCCATCGACGTTCTCCAGTTCGGTAAGCGGCACCGCCGGCCCCGGCGGTGCGGCGGGATTCAGCGGGCGATGGCGACGGCGTCGCGCATCAGCCCGGTGCGCGGATGGCAGTTCACGTATTCGTAGACCTGATGCCTGGCGTCGAAGACGGAAACCTCGTGATACAGCCGCAGTTTCGACAGCCCGGTGACGACGCGGAAGAACGTGACGAAGATCCGCAGGTGCGTCGGATGGGATTCGGCCCAGCGCTCGAGGCGGTCGAGCGAGCGCCAGTGGCCGATGTTGTAACTCTCGTCGAGCACGTTGCCGTCGAGATCGATCGAGCGCACGTAGCGATTGCTGTAGCAGCCGACGTCCGTGCCGTTGTCGCGCAGGAATTCCATTCCGCTGCGCAGCGTCGGCTCGATCTCCTCGAGATACAGTCGGCGCTCGTCGTGCTCGGCCGCACGCCAGTCCTGACCGGAGCGAATCAGCGCGATGTTGTCGTGGGCCAGTACGACCACACGGCCGCCGCGGGCCGGATCGCCCTCGACGATGCGCAACTCGCCGTCCGCGCGCATCCAGTCCGTCTGCGAGATCGGGAACCGGTCGCGCATCGATCCCCAGTAGCCGTGCTCCTCGATCTCGCCGCTGACGCCGTCCATGATCGCGCCGACGCCCGGGAAATCGCTCGTGAATGCGTAAAGCGTCTCGAACTGCTCGGCGCGCGGCGCGACGATTTCCCGGAAGTAGCCGATCCCGTCCGTGAGGCGCGCGTCGGAGGCCCACCATTCGACGAGTGCCGGCGACGCGATCCAGCGCGCATACGCGGCCGGATCGCGCCAGTAGCCGACGGCAATCAGGTTCTCGTAGCCCTGGTCGTCGGTGTGTTGCGTCAGATCGAAGTTGTTCGGGCCGTCCTGCGCACCGAAATCGGCGACGATCCGGCGCAACGCGGCCAGCGCCGTGGCGCGCTTGTCGGCGCCGCGATACTGCACGCCGAAATAGCCCATCACGACCTGGCTCAGGTCTTCGGCGGCCCGGGCGACGTACATCGGGAACGGCGGCTGGTAATCGTCGGCGACGCGGCGCGACAGCGTCCGCGGGCAGATCAGGTGTTTGTCGATGGCGGATTCCATGCGTGACCTCTCTGGAAAGGGAATCGGATGTCGAGGTATCGACGTTGGGGACACGGAGCGGCATGCACCGGTTGTATCCCGGCGCATTCAGGCTGTCAGAAGATGTGCGCGTAACGCAGGCCGGCGAGCACGCTGTTCTTCGGGCCGTTGCGCACGCTCAGGTCGGTGCCGAGCTGGATTTGCACCTGGTCGGCCTTCGTCACGAATTTCGAAGCGGTGATCCGCATGCGCGTCGTGCGAAGCGCGTCGTTGTGGTCCGCGCCGCCGACGCTCGTTTCACCGCCCCAGAGCTGCGTGATGCCGATCCCGAGCGACGTGCCGGGATCGGGCATGTAACGCACCATCGCCTGTGCGCTGTAGCTCATCCGCTGATGCAGCGTCGTGCCGCTCGCGCCGTACGAGGTGTTGTTGCCGTACCAGATCGCGTCGCCGACGAGATCGAGCGCCCACTGCGGCGAAAAGTGCTTGATGTAGGCCGCCTGGAAATCGAGCGACCAGCGGTTGGCGCCGAGATTGAGACCGCGGTTCTGGTCGTAACTCCCGGTCGGCGCGTAAACGTAGACCGTTGCGGCGACGACGTCCTTCGCGTCGTTCAGGCGGAATTTCAACGGCGCGGTCAGGATCACGTCGCCGACACCGTTCGTACTGCCAAGCGTGCCGGCGTTGCCGAAGCTGCTGATGTGCCCGAACGGCAGCAACACCTGCGGATCGATCGTGAGCCTGTCGGTGAGCTGGAACACATGCAGCAGGCGGGCGATGCCGATATTGGACTGCAGGTCGAAATCCGACGTCCGGTGGCCGTTCGCGTAGTACGCGTTCGTCGTTGAATAGTTGTAGTACAGCACGCCGATCGTCGCGCCGACCGGATACTGCTCGTAGTCGCCGGGATCGACCTCGACCGCGCCCGCGTAATGCGATGCGACGACCATCAGCGACAAGCCGATCCAGCGCGCGATGCGCTTCAGTTTCATTCTGTTGACGTTGTCCATCATGCTCCTCACCTGGATGCGCAGACACCGCCACGCTCGACGTACGACGAACGGAAACCGTTGCCGGACGATGGAATCGCGGGGTGCTGGCTGACTGTTGTTCCGCCGGTGCTCGGGGGAGTGCCGGCGATTCGCGACATCGAACGGCCGTCGCTTGAGGGTGAGAATAGAAAGGCAAAATCCGCATTTCTGTTTTCCGGCGGAACAAGAAATTGGCTGTGGCGGACCTCCGCGGCCAGTGCCATACGGCGGTCGCAAAACGTGCGCAGGCGGCCGCTGTCGCGTGCCGGGCGCCCTGTCGATGCCGCGAATCGCCGTGCATCCGTTGCGCGTCGGCCCCCGCCGCGCAACGGGGCCGTCTCAGCACAGTTTCCGATCCGTGCCGGCAAAGAACCGCGCTTTTTCTCTTCTTACCCTGCTCGTCGAGCGTGACCGACACCACGCCTCCACACCGCGCCACGGCAGTCGCAACGCCATGGCGGCGGTCAACCCGAACCACCACAAGGAGCCCCACGATGAGCGCGACCCCTTCCGCGGAAACAGTCTCGACGCCCGGCGAACGTGCCTGGGCGCTGTTTCGCGTGATGAAAGAGAAGAACCTGATCCCCGACGGCTATATCGAAGGCCTGACCGAACTGATGTCCACGACGTGGGATCCGGCCAACGGCGCGCGCATCGTCGCGCGTGCGTGGGTCGACCCGGCATTTCGCGAACTGCTGCTGAAGGACGGCACGGCCGCGTGTGCGCAGTTCGGCTACACCGGCCCGCAGGGCGAATACATCGTCGCGCTCGAAGACACGCCGACGCTGAAGAACGTGATCGTCTGCAGCCTGTGCTCATGCACGAACTGGCCGGTGCTCGGGCTGCCGCCCGAGTGGTACAAGGGCTTCGAATATCGTGCGCGGCTCGTCCGCGAAGGGCGCACGGTGCTGCGGGAGCTCGGCACCGACCTGCCCGACGACGTCGTCGTGAAGGTCTGGGATACGACCGCCGAAAGCCGCTATCTCGTGCTGCCCGTGCGGCCCGCCGGCAGCGAGCACATGACCGAGGAACAACTGCGCACGCTCGTCACGAAGGACGTGCTGATCGGCGTGGCGCTGCCGCACGCGCACTGACGCGCACCCCGTTTTCGCTCTCGACCTTCATCTCGGAGATCACATCATATGGACGGCTTTCACGACCTCGGCGGATTCCAGGGTTTCGGCCCGGTGCCGCACACGATCAACAGTCTCGACTACAAGCCGGTCTTCAAGGAAGACTGGGAGCATCTCGCGTACAGCCTGATGTTCGTCGGCGTGGACCAACTGAAAAAATTCAGCGTCGACGAGGTACGTCACGCAGTCGAGCGCATCGACGTGCGCCAGCACGTCGGCACGCGCTACTACGAGCGCTACGTGATCGCGACCGCAACCTTGCTCGTCGAAACCGGCGTGCTCACGCAGGATGAACTCGACCGCGCGCTCGGTTCGCATTTCCGGCTCGCGAACCCGCCGGGATCCGGCGGCCGGACGGCCCCACCCGACTCCACGCGGTTCGAGGTCGGCGATCGCGTCGTCGTTCGCGACGAATACATCAGCGGACACATCCGCGCGCCGGGCTACGTTCGCGGCAAGGAAGGCATCGTGCTGCACCGGACGACCGAATCGTGGCCATTCCCGGACGCGATCGGCCACGGCGACACCGGCGCCGCGCATCAGCCGACCTATCATGTCGAGTTCCGCGTGAAGGATCTATGGGGCGACGCCGCCGACGACGGCTACGTCGTGGTCGACCTGTTCGAAGGCTACCTGGATCGCGCGTCCGGGCAGAACGCATGACGACGCCGGGCAATCGGCGAGCGCCGGCCGCCGCGCCGCCGAGGATTCCGGTCACCGTGCTGTCCGGCTTCCTCGGCGCCGGGAAGACGACGTTGCTGAACCACATCCTGCGCAACCGCGCCGGCCTGAAGGTCGCCGTGATCGTCAACGACATGAGCGAAGTGAACGTCGATGCCGACGATGTGCGGCGCAACGTCGAGCTGCATCGCGGCGAGGACGAACTGGTCGAAATGAGCAACGGCTGCATCTGCTGCACGCTGCGCGCCGATCTGCTCGAGCAGATCAGCACGCTGGCGCGGCAGCGTCGCTTCGATTATCTGCTGATCGAGTCGACCGGCATCTCGGAGCCGATGCCGGTTGCGGAGACGTTCGCGTTTCTCGACCGGGACGGTTTCAGCCTCAGCGAGCTCGCGCGGCTGGACACGCTCGTCACGGTGGTCAACGGCGAGACGTTCGAGGACATGATCGCGTCGGCCGAACCGGTCACGCGCGACGCCACGCTCGCGAACGGCAGCGATTCCGGTCCGCCGCGCAAGCTGTCGGATCTGCTGATCGAACAAGTCGAATACGCGAACGTGATTCTCGTGAGCCGACTCGACCGGATCGGCCATGCGGGTTTCGACCGGCTGCGCGCCATTCTGGCGTCACTGAATCCCTCTGCGCGAATCCTGCCGATGCAGCACGGCAAGGTCGATCCGTCGGACGTCCTGGATACGCGGCGCTTCGATCTCCCGGCGCTCGTCGAATCGCCGGGATGGATGCAACGCATGCAGGTCGACGAGCGCCCCTCGGAATCGGATGCGTACGGGATCGCGTCGTGGACCTATCGCGAACGTGCGCCGTTTCATCCGGCGCGCCTGCTCGCGTTGCTGCGTCGCCCCTGGACCAACGGCCGACTGCTGCGCTGCAAGGGATATCTCTGGGCTGCGCACCGATATGCCGACATCGCCATGCTCGTGCAGACGGGCGGAGCGTTCCAGTGGGGTTACGTCGGGCGATGGTGGCGATTCGTTTCTCGCTCGGACTGGCCGCACGACGACTATCGTCGCGATGGCGTGCTGCAAAAATGGCAAGAGCCGACCGGTGATTGCCGGCAGGAAATCGTGTTCATCGGGCAGTCGATCGATCACGTCCGGTTGCGTCGCGAACTCGATGCGTGTCTGCTGACGGTCGAAGAAATCGACGCAGGCCCGGAGTCATGGCTGCAGCTTCCGGAAGCCGACGCGTTCGACGCGCTCGCGACCACCGCCCGTCCGTGACGCGAGACTCGATGACGTCGGCTGCAACGCCTGCGTCCAGCGGCTTTCGGTCGCCGGTGAGCGCTGCGCCCGGTTCAGCGCGACGTGAATCCCGACAGCGCCGCCGAGGGCAGTTTTCTTCAATACGGACACGCGCGGCTTCTTTAGTCTCGATGCGACTTTGACATTCGCATGGAGGCAATCAATGAGCATGCTGGTTTCGATGGCCGCGTTCGCGCTGGCGTCGTCGATCACGCCCGGTCCCGTCAACATCGTCGCGCTCAGCGCGGGCGCGCGCCACGGCCTTGGCGCGAGCCTGCGCTATGCGGCCGGCGCGACGCTCGGCTTCGTCGCGCTGTTCCTGCTGATCGGCCTCGGGCTGCACGCGGCGCTCGCGCGCTGGCCGATGCTGACCACCGTCACCCAATGGTCGGGAATCGCGTTCCTGCTTTACCTCGCGCTGCGGCTCGCGCTCGACGACGGCCGGCTGTCGGCCGATCCGGACGATCCGGCTGCGCCGAACGTCGCCGGCCCGTCGGCGGCGGCCGGCGCGGCGATGCAATGGCTGAATCCGAAGGCGTGGCTCGCGTGCGTGGCTGCGATGGGCGCGTATGCGGCCGACGGCGAGCCCGCGCAGGTGTGGCAATTCGCGGCGTTGTATCTGGTGATCTGCTTTGCGTCGATCGCGTGCTGGGCGTATGCGGGTGCGTCGCTGCGGCACCGGCTCGCGAATGCGCGGCGGATGCGGCTGTTCAACCGCGCGATGGCGCTGCTGCTCGCGGGCAGCGCGCTTTATCTGCTCGACGTTTAGCGCCGTCTTCGGTGCGTGGTCACGGCGCCGGCACCGCCCCACCGTTCGCCGGTCAGCTCGCGGCGCTTCGATATTGCCCCGGCGTGGCGGCCGCGATGCGCCGGAATGCGCGCTGGAAATGCGCCTGGTCCGCGAAGCCCGCATCGAGCGCGACGTCGGCGATCGGCCGGCCGCGGCGCAACTCGGCCCGCCCGTACTGCACGCGGCGGTCGATCAGGAACGCATGCGGCGTCATCCCGTAGCGGGCGTTGAACGCGCGGATCAGGTAGGACGGCGACAAGTCGGCGGCCGCGCAGATCGCATCGAGCGTGACGGCCTGACGGCAATGCGCGGCGATGTAGTCGGCCGCGCGCGCGAGCTTCGCGTTGTCGGCCCCGCGCCGAGCGGCGTCGGGCAGTTCGCGATCGAGCGCGCCGTGCAGCCGTGTGAAGAACTCGACCGCCGCGCTCTCCTTGCCGAGCGGATCGACGCCGGGCGCCACGAGCGTGCGGTAAAAGCCGCCGAACTGTGCGAACAGGTCGCGCCGTTCCGTCAACTTCGGCGAAAAGCCGTGAAAATCGCGGTTCGGGTCGCGCCCGAGCGAATGCTGCAGGCGGGTGAGCCACGGCACGTCCACGTAGACCATCCGGTACGCCCATGCGTCGGGGCCGTACGGATTGCACGCATGCACCTGCTCCGGATCGATGATCACGAGCACGCCCCGCCCGACGTGCGCCTTCGTCGCGCCGTTCAGGTAGGTGCTCGTGCCGCCGACGATCGCGCCGAGCGAAAACGTGTCGTGCGTGTGCTTCGCGTAGCAGATCGTCCGCCCGTCGTCGACGGTGCGCGCCTCGATGAACGGCAGCGCGGCGTCGCGCCAGAACGGCGACGGCATGGCGAAGGGGTTGGCGGAACGGCTCACGCGACGGGCTCCCGGATCGAACGGCGAACGCACACCGTACAAGACTGCGCGGCGCGATGCAACCGCGACCCGACGCTTCGCCGCCGGATCGCCTAAGCTTTGAATTCCGGCCGCCGCGGCACGCCCGGCGGGTTCCGTTCCATCTTCCAACCGGTACACTCATGCACATCGATCTGACAGGCAAGACCGCGGTCGTCACCGCTTCCACCGCCGGCATCGGGCTGGCGATCGCCGAAGGGCTCGCGCAGGCGGGCGCACGCGTCGTCGTCAACGGACGCAGCGACAAGTCGGTCGATGCCGCGCTCGCGCAGCTGCGCACCGCGGCACCCGGCGCGGACATCGACGGCATCGCCGCCGACCTGTCCGACGCCGCCGGCGTCGCGCGCATCACGCAGCACACGCCGGAGGCCGACATCCTCGTCAACAACGCGGGCATCTACGGGCTGAAGGCGTTCTTCGACATCGACGACGACGAATGGGCCCAATACTTCCAGATGAACGTGATGTCGGGCGTGCGTCTCGCGCGGCACTACCTGAAGGGGATGCTCGCGCGCAACACGGGCCGCATCGTGTTCATTTCGTCGGAGTCGGGGCTGAACATCCCGGTCGACATGATTCACTACGGGTTCACGAAAACCGCGCAGCTCGCGATCGCGCGCGGCCTCGCGAAACTCGCGGCCGGGACCCGCGTGACGGTCAATTCGGTGCTGCCGGGGCCGACGATGTCGGAAGGCGTGCGGGCGCTGCTGAAGGAAACGGCCGACGCCACGGGCCGCAGCATCGACGACGTCGCGGTGGATTTCGTGCGCAGCGAGCGCGCGAGCTCGATCATCCAGCGGCCGGCGACGACGGAGGAAGTCGCGAACCTGGTCGTGTACGTGTGCTCGCCGCAGGCCTCGGCGACGACGGGCGCGGCGTTGCGCGTCGACGGCGGCGTGGTCGACACGATAGCGTGACGACTGCGTGACACGCTCGCGCGGCGCAGGGCGGCCGCGCTAGCGCGAGGCGGCCTTGTCCGACTGAAGCGTGCCCTTGCGATCGGCGTCCATGCAGGTATCGAAGCCGTGTTGCGTGACGGCACCGGCCTTGTCGAACACGACGAAGAAAGTCCGGTGATCGTTGCCGTGCTCGATGAAGTAGTTGTAGCAGACGCCGCTGCCGTTGCGGACCATCCACACGCTGCGCGGATTGCCGCCGGCACGGACGACGTCGGCGCGCGTCGCGCCGTGCCGCGACGCGGCCCTCGCCAGCGGCGTGCGCGAATACGAGAACGGCAGCCACGAGTCGAACCACGCGCAACCGTGCAGCATCAGGCAGCTGGCGGCCAGGGACAGCGTCGCTGCGGGGCGGGACATCGAAATCAATCGCATGCTTGGTGAAATCTGCTGCGCCATGCCGGCGTGATCGAAAGCCCCATGCTACTCGACCTTTGGGTCCGGATCGAAAAGAAATGTAGAGACTTGTGTCCGACGCCCTGCCCGACGCCGTCCGGCGCATGCCCGAGCGTCACGAATCGTTGCCGTGCCGGGCGCGTTCGCGCACCCGCTCGCCCCCTGACGTCGATGCTTCGAATCGGCGCGACGGGCGGCATCGTCAAGCGACCCATTCCGCCCACAGCATCGTCAGCACCGTCATCAGCGCGGGGCCGACGAACAGCCCGATCAGCCCGAACGTCTCGGCCCCGCCGAGGATGCCGAACAGCACGAGCAGGAACGGCAGGCGGGTCGAGCTGCCGATCAGCACCGGCCGCACGAAATGCTCGGCGACGAACACGACCACGAAGCCGAGCACCAGCACCACGACGGCCCACGCGGTCGCGCCCTGCACGAACAGCCAGAGCGCCGCGCCGCAGAACACGATCGGCGCGCAGAACGGCAGCATCGCGGCGACGGCCGTGACGAGGCCGAGCAGCGCCGCGTGCGGAACCCCGGCGAGCGCATACGCGACGCCGAGAATGGCGCCCTCGCCCAGCCCGACGACGACCAGCCCCGTCACCGTGCCGTACACGGCCGCGACCATCCGTTCGATCAGATCCGCGCCGCCGCGGCCGAACGCGCGCCGCGCGCCCTGCAGCAACGCGCCCGACAGCTTGTGGCCGGCCCGCATGATCACGAACAGCGTGACCAGCATGAAGCCGAACTCGAACAGCGCATGCGCGAGCTTCGTGCCGAACTGCCGGCCGAACGCGATGAACTTCTCGCCGCTCGCGCCATGCATCGCGCTGCCCGCGTGCAGCGGATGACCGAGATTGGCCTGCCACCACTCGGTGACCTGCGCGGCACCGTATGGCAACCGGCTGACGACGTCCGGCAGCGGAATGCCGTTGTCCTGGATCGAATGCAGCCAGATGCGCAGGTCGTGCGCCTGCGAGATCGCCTGCCCCAGCGCGATCGCGACCGGCAGCACGACCAGCAGCGACACGCCCGCGGTAATCACGGTCGCGATCAGGGTCGGCCGGTCGCGAAACCAGCGGTCGGATTCGAAGCGTTTCAGCAGCGGCCACAACGCGATCGCGATCACGCAGGCCCACGCGATGGCGGGCAGGAAATCGCGGATCACCCACAGCGCGAGCACCAGCAGCGCCGCATACAGCACGGCGCGGGCGATCTGCTGGGCACGCGGCCGCGTGGCGGAATCCTGGGAAGGCGAGACATGTGCGCGCATGGCACCTCGGTCGAAATGAAAAAATGGCGGTCGTGCAGGCCGCAAGCCTGTACGAACCGCCATTCTATCCATCGACGCCGCAACGGCATGCGCACGCACTGCCAAGCATCGTCAAATGCGTGCCGCGAACGCCGCACCGCCGCGCGGTGCAACGCGTGCTCAGGCCACCTTGTCGGCGACGCGGTAGCGTTCGAGCCAGTGCGCGTACGGCGCGGGCAGCGTCCACGACGGCCGCTCGACCCCGAGCTGCTTGGCCGCGTAGTACGGCCAGTGCGGATCGGCAAGATGCGCGCGGCCGACCATCACGAGATCGAGCTGCTGCTCGGCGACGACGCGCTCGGCCAGTTGCGGGGTGTCGATCCCCCAGGCGGACGACACCGGCAAGCCGGCCTCGCGGCGCACGCGTTCCGCGATCGGCGCGAGGAACGCCGGGCCCCACGGAATGCGCGCGTCGGGCGTCGAGAAGCCGACCGACACGCTCAGCATGTCGAGGCCTTCCTGCTTCATCCGCTGCGTGAGCGCGATCGATTCGGCGAGCGTTGCTTCATCGCGCCCGTCGTATTCGATCACGCCGAGACGCGCGGTCAGCGGCAGGTGCTCCGGCCAGACCTGGCGGACGGCCTTCAGCGTGTCGACGAGGAAACGGCCGCGGTTTTCCGCCGAACCGCCGTACTCGTCGTCGCGCTGGTTCGAATGCACGGAGAAGAAGCTCTGGCCGAGGTAGCCGTGCGCGAAGTGCAGTTCGAGCCATTCGAAGCCGAGGTCGCGGGCGCGCTTCGCCGACGCGACGAAGTCGGCCTGCACGCGGGCGATGTCGTCGTGCGTCATCGCCCGCGGCGTCTTCGGCAGGTGCGCGCCGAACGGCACCGCCGACGGTGCGATGGTCTGCCAGCCATGCGGATTGCCGTCGGCGATGTGGTCGTCGCCTTCCCACGGACGGTTCGCGCTCGCCTTGCGGCCCGCATGCGCGATCTGGATGCCGGGCACCGCGCCGGCCGCCTTGATCGCCGCGACCGACGGCGCGAACGCCTCGGCCTGCGCATCGGTCCACAGCCCGGCACAGCCCGGCGTGATGCGGCCTTCCGGCGACACGGCCGTCGCCTCCGCGATCACGAGGCCCGCGCCGCCGCGCGCGATGCCGGCCAGATGCACGTGATGCCAGTCGTTGACGACGCCGTCTTCGGCGACGTACTGGCACATCGGCGGCACCGCGATGCGGTTGCGCAGCGTGACATCCTTGAGTTTGAACGGTTCGAACAGGGCAGACATCCACCACTCCTTTGCTTGGTTCTGCGAAACGACGGGATGAGCCGCCGCGCGGTGCGCACGGCGGAACGATGCGGGCCGTCGCCGGGACGGTCGCGCCCGACGACGGAAACCATCCGGCGCCGGTCATGCCGGCGCCAGGCCGGCTTACTGACGGCCGAGCTTCGCGAGCAGCGCCTCGGCTGCGGGCTCCGACGACGCGGGGTTCTGCCCCGTGATCAGCAGCCCGTCGGTGACGACATGCGGCGCCCAGTCGGCGCTGCGCTCGAACTGCGCACCGTTGGTCTTCAGCATGTCCTCGACGAGGAACGGCACCACTTCCGTCAGCTCGACGGCCGCTTCCTCGCTGTTGGTGAAGCCCGTCACATGCTTGCCGCGCACGACCGACTCGCCGGTCTTCGGGTCCTTCACGTGGCGCAGCACGCCCGGCGCGTGGCACACGGCCGCGACCGGCTTGCCGGCCGCCAGCGCGCGCTCGATCAGGCCGATCGAATGCAGGTCCTCGGCGAGATCCCACAGCGGGCCATGCCCGCCCGGATAGAACACCGCGTCGTAATCGTCGACCGACACCTCGGCCAGCTTGCGCGTGGCGGCGAGTTCGGCCTTGGCCGCCGGATCCGCGTCGAAGCGGCGCGTCGCGTCGGTCTGCGCGGCCGGATCGCTGCTTTTCGGATCGAGCGGCGGCTGGCCGCCCTTCGGCGACGCGAGCGTCAACTCGACGCCCGCATCCTTGAACGTGTAATACGGCGCGGCCAGTTCCTCGAGCCAGAAGCCGGTTTTCTTGCCGGTGTCGCCGAGCGTGTCGTGCGAGGTCAGGACAACCAGAATCTTCATGATCGGACACTCCTTCGAAATGGGGGAACGGGGCCGCGTCGCGGCGGCGGCGAGTTTGACGCACGCCGCATGCCGGCGACGACGGCGCGCCTGCCGGTTAGGCCGCCGGCGTGCGTCAACGTGCCGGCTCCGTACCAAAAATATTGCCAGGGCCTAATAGACCAGTCGTCTAGAAGCGGCTCGAAAAAAAGCGACGGCATCACCTGCACGGCCAGCATCGCAGCGCGATATGGCACTTCGCGTCCGTGGGTCAGGAATGACGTCGCATTCATGAGGCTGGATGATAGCGCCGAATTAGACCGGTCGTCTAGAAACCCGGCATTCGCCCCTGCCGCCGTCATGGCCTTTGCGACGGAGCGCGTCCCGCAACGTCCGTTGCGGATCGCGCCCCGCTCCCCCGGTTCACGCCGCGTCGGCTACCCGTGCAGCGGCCCGTCCGTATCGCCGGCGTCGATCACCGGCATCTCGAGCCGATGGCCGCGAACGCCGTCCGCGAGCAACGCCAGCATCAGGTCCGCGAGCGCACGCCCGGTCGCATGTCCGGTCGGCTGCACCACCGCGGTCACGCGATGCGGATGCGCGACGTCCGGCGGCACGCCGTCGTAGACGATCAGCGACATGTCCCGCCCCAGCTGCAAGCCGCCGTCGATCAGCGCCCGGAACGCGCCGCCGCCCACGATGTTGTTGTCGACCAGCAGCGCGGTCGGCCGTTCGGCCCGGGCGAGCAGCGCCTGGACGCCCTGCTGCCCGCCGTCGCGCGTAAACGGACACTCGACGAGCAATGCCGGATCGGGCGCGAGACCGGCCTCGCGCAGCGCCGCAAGATAACCGGCGCGACGCTGCATCGCGAAATTGAGCGACAGCGGCGCACTGATCATCGCGATACGGCGATGACCGAAGCCGATCAGGCGCCGCACCGCATCGCGCGCGCCCGCCTCGTTGTCGAAATCGAACCACGCGTAAGGCTCGGCGGCTTGCGTGCGGCCATACGCGACGTACGGAAACCCATGCGAACGCAGGTACGCGAGACGCGGATCGTCGACCAGCGTGCGCGCGACGATCAGCCCGTCGACGAGCCTGCCGTCGACGAACCGGCGATACGTGTCGAGCTCGGCGTTCGGCCGCGCGGCCGCGATGATGAAGTCGAGATTGCGCTCGCCGAGCCGCTCGGTAATGCCGGCGACGACTTCACCGAAGCGCGGGTCGCCCAGATCGCCGGCCCCGAACGGATACACGATGCCGATCGCATCGGCACGCCCCGTCGCCAGCCGCCGCGCGGTCGGATCCGCGACATAACCGAGTTCGCGCGCGGCCTTCATCACGCGCTCGCGGGTCGCCTCGCTCACGTCGTCATAGCCGTTCAGCGCCCGACTGACCGTCGTGCGCGACAGCCCGAGCGCATCCGACAGTGCCTTCAGATTCACCTTCACGTCGCTCCTCGCGTTGTGCATGCCATTCGGCCGGGCCGCTCGTGCAGCAATTATTTCCGAATGGTAGTTATTACTGTCAAAAATTAATCTTTTGACGCCCAAACCGGTTTGAATTAGCATCCAAACCGGTTTGGATATCGATATCGCCGTCAGCAGTTCCTTCTCACCGTCAACGGAAACTACGCCTACATGACTTACTTTCCTTTTTGCCGCGCGACCGCGGCCAAACGTTTGCTGTTCGCTGGCGCGGCACTGGCCGCCTTCGCGTCCGCGTCGACCGTCGCGCATGCACAGAGCACCGGCGCCCCCGCGCCCACGCCGCATACGCAGCAGGCCTACGACCCCGAAGGCAACTTCACGATGCGCTGGACCCGCGCGGACATCCGCCAGATCGTCGCGCAGTCGCACACGGCCGGCGCCGACAAGAACTCGCTGCCGCAGGCGCTGACGATGCCGGACATCCCGCAGGATTTCCCGCTGATCAACTCGAACGTGTGGGTCTGGGATACCTGGCCGCTGGCCGACCTGCGCGCGAACCAGCTCAGCTACAAGGGCTGGGAGGTGATCTTCTCGCTCACGGCCGACCCGCATGCCGGCTACACGTTCGACGATCGTCACGTCCACGCGCGCATCGGCTTCTTCTACCGCCGTGCCGGCATTCCCGCGTCGCAGCGGCCCGCGAACGGCGGCTGGACCTGGGGCGGCCACCTGTTCCCGGACGGTGCGAGCGCCAAGGTGTTCGGCACGTCGCCGATGACCAACAACGCCGAATGGTCGGGCTCCGCGCGCCTCACGCAGGGCGACAACGTCAACCTGTACTACACCGCGACGTCGTTCAACCGCTCGGCGCCCGGCGGCGCCGACATCACGCCGCCGCAGGCGATCATCACGCGCGCCGACGGTCATATCCATGCCGACGACAAGCATGTCTGGTTCAGCGGCTTCGACGATCACAAGGCGCTGCTGCAGCCGGACGGCAACTACTACCAGAGCGGCCAGCAGAACACCTACTTCTCGTTCCGCGATCCGTTCGTGTTCACCGACCCCGCGCATCCGGGCAAGACCTACATGGTGTTCGAAGGCAACACGGGCGGCCAGCGCGGCGCCCGGACCTGCACCGAGGCCGACCTCGGCTACGCGCCGAACGATCCGTACCGCGAAGACCTCAACGCCGTGATGAACTCGGGCGCAGTGTATCAAAAGGCAAACGTCGGCCTGGCGGTCGCGACGAACCCGCAACTGACCGAATGGAAGTTCCTGCCGCCGATCCTGTCGGCGAACTGCGTCGACGACCAGACCGAACGCCCGCAGATCTATCTGAAGGACGGCAAGTACTACCTGTTCACGATCAGCCACCGCACGACGATGGCCGCGGGCGTCGACGGGCCGGACGGCGTCTACGGCTTCGTCGGCAACGGCATCCGCAGCGACTTCCTGCCGCTGAACGGCGGCAGCGGCCTCGTGCTCGGCAACCCGACCGACTTCTCCGCACCGGCCGGCGCGCCGTATTCGCAGGACCCGAACCAGAACCCGCGCGAATTCCAGTCGTATTCGCACTTCGTGATGCCGGGCGGGCTCGTCGAGTCGTTCATCGATGCGATCGGCCCGCGTCGCGGCGGCACGCTCGCGCCGACGGTGAAGGTCAACATCAACGGCACGTCGACGGCGGTCGACCGCACGTACGGACGTGGCGGCCTCGGCGGTTACGGCGACATCCCGGCGAACCTGCCGGCAACGGGCGCCGGTCACTAACGGCAACCCGGGCACCCGTCCGTAACGGGGCCGCTACGGACGCGGCGGGCACCGCCCGCCCGCGTCGAGGCGGCGCGCGTCACGCGTGTCGCGTGCGCGCCGCCTCCCTTCTTCGCAGAATCGCGCATGCCGCCGTCGCAAGCGGCATGCGCCTTCCTTCCCCGCTTCGCGCGCCGAAGCACGGAACCCCGCATGAATTCGACGTTTTTTCGCTTTTCCCGCCGGATCGCCCGGCTGCTGTTCGCATGTGCGGCAAGCGCGGCCTGCACGCACGCCACCGCCGCGCCCTGCGGCACGCCGCCCGAAAACGGCACGCCACAATGGCGACCGGCCGTGCATTACACGCCGCAACGCAACTGGATGAACGATCCGAACGGCCTCGTGTACGAGAACGGCCGCTATCACCTGTTCTACCAATACAACCCGCTCGGCCACGACTGGGGCAACATGTCGTGGGGCCATGCGACCAGCACCGACCTCGTCCACTGGCGCGAGCAGCCGGTCGCGATGCGCGCGAACGCGACAGAGGAAATCTTCTCCGGCTCGATCGTCGCCGATACGCACAATACGTCCGGACTCGGCGCGCCGGGCGAGACGCCACTGGTTGCGCTTTACACGAGCGTCTACAAGGACGGCTCGGGTCACGCACCCGGCACGCAGGCGCAGTCGCTCGCGTACAGCCTCGACCACGGCGCGACGTGGCGGCCCTACGCGCGCAATCCGGTGCTCACGCTCGATCCGGAATCGAAGCAGTTCCGCGACCCGAAGGTGTCGTGGTACGCGCCGGGACGCTACTGGCTGATGACGACCGTCGTCGCCGATGCGCAGGTCGTGAAGCTCTATCGCTCCGACGACCTGATCCACTGGTCGTTCCTGAGCGATTTCACGCTGCCGGACGTGCCGCATGCGGGCGTGTTGTGGGAAATGCCCGACCTCGTGCCGCTGCCCGTCGACGACGATCCGCGGCACATCAAGTGGGTCATGATCGTCAACGTCAACCCGTGGTCGATCGCCGGCGGTTCCGGCGCGATGTATTTCGTCGGCGACTTCGACGGCCGCACGTTCGTCCCCGATCGGGTCGCACCGGCCGGTTCCGATCCCGCGCGATTCCGCTGGGTCGATCACGGCGCCGACTTCTATGCGGCCGGCACGTTCTCCGGCGCGCCGGGCGCGCGCCCTGTCGCGATTGCATGGATGAGCAACTGGGACTACGCGGCGAAAGCGCCGACGGCGCCCTGGCGCGGCGCGACGACGGTGCCGCGCGAACTCGCGTTGAAGACGATCGGCGGCGAACCGACGCTCGTCGTGACGCCGGCCGCCGCGTTCGATGCGTGGGCCGACGGGCGGCCCGCCGTGCATGAAGGCAACCTGAACGTCGAGTCCGCCACGCGCGCGCTGTCGGACGCCACGCGCGGCACCGTCCAGCGCATCACGGTGACGATCGCGCCGCGCCGCGCGGCCCGCGCGGGTTTGATCGTGCGGGGCTCCGCGGATGGCTCGATCGGCACCCGGATCGTGTACGACACGGCAAAGCGCACGCTGACGCTCGACCGCTCGCGCTCCGGCGCCACGGATTTCGCGGGCACGTTCAGCCGCGAGCACATCGTCGATCTGCCGCTCGAGCACGGGCAACTGCGGCTCGAAATCGTCGTCGATCGCGGTTCGGTCGAGGTGTTCGCGAACGGCGGCCACGTCGCACTGACGGACCTGATCTTCCCGCCGCCCGATGCGGACCGCGTCGCCGTGTTCGCCGAGCACGGGAGCGCGACGTTTTCGGGGTTGACGGTCACGCAGCTCCACGGACGCGATCAGGCCGGCGACGTCCGTGACGCCTGTGCATCGCGCTAGCGATGCGATTGTACGGCGGGGCTGCACCGCCTGACCTCGCGTCAGGCCGTGCAGCCCCGCCGGTTCTACGCTCAAAGCAAGCCCATCCCGCCCGACGCGATGATTTCCGCGCCGACGATGAACGCCGACTCGGGCGCGCTCAGGTGCAGCACCGTCGACGCGATTTCGTCCGGCGTGCCGAACCGGCCGATCGGGACGAGCCCCCTGATCTTGTCGGCCGTCTCGTCGAGCGTCGCCGCATCGAGGCCGAGCTTGCCGTACAGCGGCGTCTGGACCGGCCCGGGGCTCACCACGTTCACCCGCACGCCGTGCGGCAGCAGTTCCGTCGACAGCGTCTTCGCGAACGAATTGACGGCCGCCTTGCTCGCCGCATACACGGACGAACCCGGCATCCCGATGTGCGCGTTGATCGAGCCGTTGATCACGATCGACGCGCCGCGGTTCAGCAGCGGGACGAGCGCCTGGATCTGGAAATACGCGCCCTTCACGTTCGTGTCGAACACGAGGTCCCACAACGCCTCGTCGATATCCGCGAACGGCGCGAGTTTGGCGACGCCCGCGTTGATGAACACGGCGTCGAGGCGCGCACCGGAGGCCGCGATCGCGTCCGCCAGCGCCCGCGCCGACGCGACGCTGCCGGCCTCGTTGCGGATCGCGAGCGCGCCGTCGCCGAGCGACTCGCGCGCGGCGGCAAGCGTCTGCTCGTCGCGACCGGTGATGATGACCCGCGCGCCTTCGGCCGCGAATGCCCGTGCGGCCGCCAGGCCGATGCCGCTGTTGCCGCCCGTGACGAGGACCGTTTTTCCTTCGAAGCGTTGCATGATGTTCTCCTTGAACCGGTGAGTTGACCGTGAACACAGGATGCGCGCGGCGCCCGGTCTTGCCGTACGACCGGCGCGGCAGACATGTGCGAAATCTTCGAACGTGTTTGCCCCCGGCCGTCCGGCGCGTGCCCGCCCGGCGCGCTCAGCCCGACACGTCGATCCCGTCGAGCAGGCGCTGCGCGAGCCGCGGTTCGCGCAGTTGCTCCAGCCACCATTGCAGCGCGCGGCCGTCGCGGTCGCCGCGCCACGCGACATACAGCACGTTCGGCTCGCGCGGATCGGCCGTTTCCTTCTCGACCAGCTCGCCGCGCGCCAGCAGCGACGCGACCCGCCGGCGCGGCACCCAGCCGACGCCGAGCCCGTCGCGCTGCGCGAGGATCTTCGCGCGCATCGACGGCACCGCGAGCACCGCCTGCCCGCCGAGCAGCCCGTACGCGCGGCCGACGGCCTGCCGCGACGAGTCGGCGACGACGACCGCGCGATGCGCGCCGATCGCGTCCCGGGTCAGCCGCGCGCCCGCCGACGCCAGCGGATGGCGCGGCGCGACGGCGAATACCCACTCCATCGCGCCAAGTTCGAACCATTTGAAGCCCGGAATCGCTGGCGGCTCGTTGGTCGCGCCGACGACCAGATCCGCGCGACCGTCGCGCAGCGCTTCCCAGGTGCCGCCGAGCACTTCGTGCGTGAAACGCAGCGACACGCCGGATTCGAGCGCATCGAATGCGCGGACGACCGGCAGCAGCGTATCGAATTCCAGCACCTCGTCGCTGACGATCCACAGCCGGTCCTCCCAGCCGCTCGCGACCTGCCGCACGCGCTGCGTGAGCCGCGCGACGTCCAGCGCGAGGCGCGATGCCTCGTCGGTCAGCAGCTGGCCGGCCGGCGTGAGCTGCAGCCGGTAGCCGCGCCGGTCGAACAGCAGCGCGTCGAAGCGCGTTTCGAGCTGCCGCGCGGCGTGCGACACGGTCGACGGCGCCTTGCCGAGCCGCGCGGCCGCCCGCGACAGGCTGCCGGTGGCGCGGATCGCATCGAGCAGCGCGAGTTCGTCTTCGGACAGCATGAGGGCACTCCGGTCGGGGGGTCTGGTGGATCGTAAGGCAGCGGCGGGCACCGGCGCAATCGAATGGCGCTGCCCGCAGCGGGCGGATGCCGTGCCGGCCGGAGCGCCGCAGCGCGCCGTGCCATTTGCCGCGTCCGGCGGGCGTTGCGTGCCGGCGTTCCGTGCCCCCTCGACGCCACGCGCGTGCCCTGGCCGAACGACGCCGCCCGCGCACGCGCGAACGCCGTGCCGGCCATGAACTTCCGGTATGCTGATCGACGTCATATTTCCGCGTTCGAGGTAACCACTGCGATGGACATCGCGATCCGCATCGAAGGCCGTCACGACCTGACCGGACAAATCTTCCGGCAGTTGCGCACCGCGATCGTCGACGGGCGGCTCGAAGGCGGCGCCCGGCTGCCGTCGACGCGCGATCTCGCGAAACAGCTCGGCGTGTCGCGCAAGACGACGCTCGACGCGTTCGAACGTCTCGTCGCCGAGGGTTACCTGAACACGCGCGCGGGCGACGGCACGTTCGTCGCCGGCGGCCTCGCGCGGGTTCCGCACGCGGCGGCGGCCGCAACGCCGTCGCTCGTCGAGGATTCGCCGCCCGTCCATGCCGTCGACGCACGCGCGCTGTGGGACGAGCTGCCCGACGCGCTCGCGATGCCCACGCCGCAGGACGCGCCCGCGTTCGACTTCCGCGGCGGCGTGACCGACAAGACACTGTTCCCGTTCGACGCATGGCGCCGCTGCCTGCATCACGCGTTGCGCCAGCAGGCGCGCGGCCCCGGCCAGTACCACGAGCCGGCCGGCGATCCGCAGTTGCGCGGCGCGATCGCGCGCTACGTCGCGTTCAGCCGCGCGGTCGCGTGCGGCTGGGACGACGTGCTCGTCACGCAAGGCGCGCAACAGGCGCTCGACCTGATCGCACGCGTGGTCGTGCGGCCCGGCGACGTCGTCGCGGTCGAGAATCCCGGTTATCCGCCGGCGCGCGCGGCCTTCGCGTCGCTCGGCGCGACGGTGATCGGCGTGCCGGTCGATGCGCATGGCCTCGTCACCGGGCGGCTGCCCGACGACGCGCGCCTCGTCTACGTGACACCGTCGCACCAGTTCCCGCTCGGGATGCCGATGACGCTGGACCGGCGCGTCGCGCTGCTCGAATGGGCGCAGCGCCGCCGCGCGGTGATCATCGAGGACGACTACGACGGCGAGTTCCGCTTCGAAGGCCGGCCGGTGGAATCGCTGAAGAGCCTCGACCGCACGGGTCTGGTCGCGTACGTCGGCACCTTCTCGAAGACGATCTTTCCCGAACTGCGGATCGGCTACGCGATTCCGCCGCGCGCGCTGCGCGGCGCGCTCGCCAAGGCGAAGCAGATCGTCGACTGGCACACCTGCACGCTGACGCAGGCGGCGCTCGCGCGCTTCATGCTCGAAGGCGATTTCGCGCGGCACCTGCGGCGCGTGCAGAAGCACTACGACGCGCGCCGCAAGATGCTGCTCGCGCATCTGCGCGGCGGCCTCGCGCCGTGGTTCGACACGATCGTGCCGACCGCCGGCATCCACCTCGCCGCGCACCTGAAACCGGGGCTCGACGAAGCCGCGCTGGTCCGCGCGGCGCGTGAGCACGACATCGGCCTGTACGGGATCACCGCGTTCCACGTCGGCTCGGCGGCCCGCGCGGGGCTGCTGTTCGGCTATGGCGGGATCGACGCACTGCGCATCGACAGCGCGCTCGCGAAGCTGGCTGCGCTGCTGGATTCTGGCCGCGTCGGCGGTTCACCACTGGTTACCTGAATTTTCCCGGAATTGGCCATTCAAGCAGGCCAGTGGCACGCTTAAAGTGGGTCCTGTCGCGCCACTGGGCGCATCCAACCGAAAATGACCTGCCATGCAACCGCGTCTGAACTTCTATACCGCCAGCCCGAACGCCATCAAGGTGATGCGCAACGCCGAGGAATTCCTCGCGAAAAGCTCGATCGAGAAGCCGCTGGCCGAACTCGTCCGGCTGCGCGCGTCGCAGATCAACGGCTGTGCGTTCTGCGTCGACATGCACACCACCGATGCGCGCAAGGGCGGCGAAACCGATCGCCGCCTGGCGACGGTCGTCGTCTGGCGCGAAACGCCGTTCTTCACCGAGCGCGAACGTGCAGCGCTCGAATGGACCGAAGCGCTGACGCTGGTCGCCGACAACCACGTGCCCGATGCCGTGTGGGAAGCCGTGAAGCCGCATTTCAGCGACACGGAGTTGTTCGAGCTGTCGATGCTGATCGCGACGATCAACACGTGGAACCGCTTCGCGATCGCGTTCCGCAAGATGCCCGAGTAAGGGGAGACGACGATGATGCGCTCCAGCTCCAGCTCCACGCTCCGCCGCGCGATACTGTGCGCGTCGCTCGCGCTCGGCGCCGCGCTGCCGGCCGCCGCCCACGCGCACGATACCGGCGACAGCGTGCACGCGATCATGCAACAGGCCGTGCCCGAAGCGCCCGGCAAGCTCGCCGTCGTCGCGACCGTCGACTATGCGCCCGGTCAGGCGTCCGACGCACACAAGCACCTCGGCTCGGTGTTCGCGGTCGTGTCGAGAGGCGAAGTGCTGTCGCAGGTGAACGACGGCCCGGTGCGCCGCTATCGCGCCGGCGAAGGCTGGTACGAGCCGCCCGGTTCGCGCCACCCGGTGTCGCGCAATGCGAGCGCGACCGAACCCGCGCAACTCGTCGTGTTCGGGCTGACGGGCGAGCATGTGCCGCTGAAGTCGCCGATCGATCAGTGACGACGTTTTAGGGGGCGTGCCGCGCCGGGTACGCCGCCGTGCTGCACGGCTGGCGTCCCGGCCCGTGCCTCGAGGCTTCCTCGGCGGCGTCGGGCGCGGCCGGTTCGCCTGCCATTTCGCCTGCCATTTAGCTTGCCATTTAGCTTGCCATTTCGCCTGCCGTTTGGCCCGCCATTTCGCCTGCCGTTTCGCCCGCCGTTTCGCCGCCGTTTCGCCCGCCGTTTCGCCCGCCGTTTCGCCTGCCGTTTCGCCTGCCGTTTCGCCTGACGTTTGGCCCGCCGTCTCGCCGGCTGTTTCGCCGGCCGTTTCACCCACGTTTCGATCAACGTTTCACCCGCCATTTCACCCGTCGATCACCCGCCAGTTCCCCGCGAGTTCCCGCGTCTTCCCCATTAGCCGCTCCCTACACTCCACCGCCGGCACACGCCCCTTCGCCGCGCCGCCGCCCCGCCCGTCCGCCCCGCCATTCGCCACTCGCCTGATCGCGATCAACGCGGGCGAAAACCCTTCCTTGAAATTAACTAACTCATCAATTAGCGTCGATTTCATGAATGCGAAATCCACCGTCGCCAGGCCGCGCGGGCGCCGCCCGTCGGTGGACGACTTCGACCTGCGCGACCACATGCTCGACGTCGCGATCCAGCTGTTCGCCGAGCGCGGCATCGCCGCGACGACGGTCGCGCAGATCGCCGCAGCCGCCGGCGTCACGTCGGCAATGGTCCATTACTACTTCACGAATCGCGAGCAGCTGCTCGACGCGATCGTCGAGGAGCGGCTCGCACAGGTCATCGCGTTCGTGTGGCGGCCGACCGCGCCGCACATCGAAAACGATCCGTTCGCGCTCGTCGCCGAGCTCGTCGACCGCTTCTTCGACGTCACGCATCGCATGCCCTGGCTGCCGTCGATCTGGCTGCGCGAGATCGTCCACGAAGGCGGCCTGCTGCGCGAGCGGATGATCCGGCGCATTCCGCTCGAGCATGTCGGGCGGTTTGCCGAGCGCATCCGCGCCGCGCAGCAGGCCGGCACGCTGAACCCCGCGCTCGAGCCCGCGTTCCTGTTCCATTCGATCATTGCGCTGGTGATGCTGCCGCTCGCCACCGCGAAGCTGTGGCAGAGCGCGCGCGGCCTGCCACCGATCGATCGCGATGTGCTGCAGCGCCACGTCCGCGCGCTGCTCGGTTCCGGCATGCAGCCGCCCGCCGCCGCGCCGGATCCCGACGCGCATTCGCGACGGAGGCCGTCGTGAACGCACCCCGCCCGCTGCCGCTCGCGCTGGCCGCCGCCGTCGCGCTGCTCGCCGGTTGCGGACGGCCGGCGGACGACGTCGCGACCTTCCAGGGCTATGTCGAAGGCGAATTCGTATACCTGTCGTCGTCGCAGGCGGGCACGCTGACACAACTGTCGGTCGAACGCGGCCAGGCCATCGCAGCCGGCGCGCCGGCGTTCTCGCTCGAAGCCGTCAACGAAACGGCCGCGCTGCGGCAGGCGCAACACCAGCTCGACGCCGCGCGCGCGCAGCTTGCCGACCTGCAGACCGGCAAGCGCCCGCCGGAAGTCGCGGTCACGCGGGCCCAGCTCGCGCAGGCCACGGCACAGGCCGCGCGGGCCGCCGCACAATTCGCGCGCGACGAACGTCAGTACGCGGCCGGCGGCCTGTCGAGGCAGCAGCTCGACGATTCGCGCACGTCCGCACAGACCACCGCCGCTCAGGTGCGCGAGTTGCAGAACCAGGTCGACGTCGCGCGCCTGCCGGGCCGCGCGCAGCAGGTGGCGGCCCAGGCCGCGCAGGTCGATGCCGCGCAGGCGGCCGTCACCGAAGCGCAATGGAAACTCGACCAGAAGCGCGTCGCCGCGCCCGCCGCCGGGCGCGTGTACGACACGCTGTACCGCGTCGGCGAATGGGTGCAGGCCGGCAATCCGGTCGTGCAGATGCTGCCGCCGCAGAACCTGAAAGTGCGGTTCTTCGTGCCGGAGGCCGCCGTCGCATCGATCGCGCCGGGGCGCACGGTGGCGATCCGCTGCGACGGCTGCCCGGCCGACGTCCCCGCGCGCGTCACGTACGTGTCGCGCGCGGCCGAGTACACGCCGCCCGTGATCTACAGCAACGAGAGCCGGACCAAACTCGTGTTCATGGTCGAGGCGCGCCCCGCCGTCGCCGACGCGCCGAAGCTGCACCCGGGCCAGCCCGTCGCCGTGAGGATGCGATGAACGCGCCGCCCGCCCCGTATGCGATCGACGTCGACCGCCTGAACAAGCGCTTCGGCGACAAGCACGTCGTGAAGGACGTCTCGCTGCGCGTCGCGCGCGGGGAGATCTTCGGCTTTCTCGGGCCGAACGGCAGCGGCAAGACGACGTCAATCCGCATGATGTGCGGCCTGCTCACGCCCGATTCTGGCAGCGGCACCTGCCTCGGCTACGACATCGTGCGCGACAGCGCGCAGATCAAGCGACGCGTCGGCTACATGACGCAGCGCTTCTCGTACTGGGAAGACCTGTCGATCCGCGAGAACCTCGATTTCGTCGCGCGCGTGTACGGGATGCCCGATCGCCGGGCGGCCGTCGCGCGCGCGCTCGACGGGCTCGGTCTCGCCAGCCGCGCGGACCAGCTCACGGGCGCGTTGTCGGGCGGCTGGAAACAGCGTCTCGCGCTCGCCGCGTGCATGCTGCACGAGCCGGAGCTGCTGCTGCTCGACGAACCGACCGCCGGCGTCGATCCGGCCGCGCGCCGCGACTTCTGGGAAGAACTGCACCGGCTGGCCGCGCAAGGCATCTCGGTACTCGTCAGCACGCACTACATGGACGAAGCCGAGCGCTGCCACAAGCTCGCGTACATCGCCGCAGGCGCGCTGCTCGCGCAGGGCACGGCCGCGGAAATCGTCGCGTCGCAGCACCTGTCGACGCGCACGGTCACCGGCGGGCACCTGGCGGAACTGTCCGCGCGCCTGCGCACGATGCCGGGCGTCGACCAGACGGTCGTGTTCGGCTCGACGCTGCACGTGAGCGGCCGCGATCGCGCGCTGCTCGACGCGACGCTCGCACAGGTCGCGGCGCAGGCCGGCACGCAGAAGAACGGTCACGCGCCGCTGCAGGTCGCGCCGATCGACACCGGGCTCGAAGACGTCTTCATCTACATGATGGGCCGCGCATCGGGGCCGCCCGGCGGAGCGGCGACATGAGCACGTGGACGGGCCTGCGCGACGCGTTCTCGGTCGCGCGCTGGTGGAGCATCGTGCTGAAGGAATTCCTGCAGCTGCGCCGCGACCGCGTGACGTTCGCGATGATCGTCGGCGTGCCGATCATCCAGCTCGCGCTGTTCGGCTTCGCGATCAACACCGATCCGAAGCACCTGCCGACCGCGGTGGTCGTCGCCGACTCGAGCCCGTTCGCGCGCAGCTTCATCGCCGCGATGCGCAATTCCGCGTATTTCGACATCGTCGCGACGCTGCCCGACGAAGCGGCCGGCCGGCATGCGCTCGCACGCGGCGACGTGCAGTTCGTGCTGAGCGTGCCGGCCGATTTCTCGAAGCGGCTGCTGCGCGGCGAGCGCCCGTCGCTGCTCGTCGAGGCGGACGCGACCGATCCCGTCGCGACCGCGTCGGCGCTCGGCGCGCTGCCGGGCCTCGTGCAGCCCGTCGCCGACAAGGACCTGACGGGCCCGCTCGCACACCTGAACGGCCGCCCGGCCGCGTTCGACATCGTGCTGCACCGCCTGTACAACCCGGAAGGCATCACGCAGTACAACGTCGTGCCGGGCCTGATGGGCGTGATCCTGACGATGACGATGGTGATGATGACGGGCCTCGCGATCACGCGCGAACGCGAGCGCGGCACGATGGAGAACCTGCTGGCGACGCCCGTGCGGCCGCTGGAGGTGATGACGGGCAAGATCGTCCCGTACGTATTCATCGGGCTGATCCAGGTATCGATCATCCTCTTGGCCGCGCGCTTCGTGTTCCACGTGCCGTTCGTCGGCGGCATGGTCGCGATCTACCTGTCCGCGCTGCTGTTCATCGCCGCGAACCTGACGGTCGGTATCACGCTGTCGTCGCTCGCGCAGAACCAGTTGCAGGCGATGCAGCTCGCGGTGTTCTACTTCCTGCCGAACATCCTGCTGTCGGGCTTCATGTTTCCGTTCGCCGGCATGCCGAAGTGGGCGCAGTTCATCGGCAACCTGCTGCCGCTCACCTACTTCAACCGCCTGGTGCGCGGCATCCTGCTGAAAGGCAACGGCTGGGCCGACCTGTGGCCGTCCGTGTGGCCCGTCGCGCTGTTCACGCTCGTCGTGATGGGCGTCGCGCTGCGCTTCTACCGGCGCACGCTCGACTAGGGGCCGCACGATGAAACCGGCTTCGCGTCGCGCCCGACCCGCCGCCCGCCGCAGCGCATGGGCAGCCGTTGCGCTGCTCGTCGCCGGATGCACGGTCGGGCCGGATTTCCGCACGCCCGACGCGCCGGCCACACGGCAATACACGCGCGATGCCCCGCCGGTCACGACGGCCGCCGCCGGCGGCCCGGCCGGCGACGCGCAGACGTTCGCATCGGCCGCGCACACGCCGCAACAGTGGTGGACCGCGTTCGGCTCGGCACCGCTGAACCGGCTCGTCGATACCGCGTGGCGCAACAGCCCGACGCTCGCCGAGGCCCGCGCGCGGCTCGACGAAGCGCGACAGAACCATGCGGCGGAAGCCGGCGCGACGATGCTGCCGCGCGTCGATGCGAACCTGTCCGCCACGCGCGAGAAGGTCGACATCGCTGCATTCGGGCTGCCCGCCAACGTGCCGAATCCCGGGCCGTTCACGCTGTACGACGCGTCGGTGAGCGTGTCGTACGCGCTCGACGTGTTCGGCGGCAACCGGCGCGCGCTCGAGGCGCTGCGCGCCCAGGTCGACTATCAGGCGTACATGCTCGACGCCGCACGCCTGACGCTCGCGGGCAACGTCGTCGCGACTGCGATCCTGCGCGCGTCGCTCGCGCAGCAGATCGCGCTCACGCGGCAGCTCGTCGACGCGCAAGCCCGGCAGTTGCGGATCGTCGACGCCCGCTTCGCGGCGGGCGGCGTATCGCGGGCCGACGTGCATGCGCAGCGCACGCTGCTCGCGCAGACGCAGGCCTCGCTGCCGCCGCTCGCGGCCCGCTACGCGCAGGCCGGCCACCGGCTCGCGATCCTGCTGGGCGCGCCGCCGTCCGGTGCCGAGCTGCCCGACCTCGCGCTCGACGCACTCGCGCTGCCGCGCACGCTGCCGGTCGCGCTGCCGTCGACGCTCGCGCGCGAACGGCCCGATATCCGCGCGGCGGAGGCCGTGTTGCACCAGGCGAGCGCGAACGTCGGCGTGGCGACCGCGAACCTGTATCCGCGTTTTTCGATTTCGGCGGGGATCGGTTCGGAACGCACGCGCATCGCGGATATCGTGAGCGGGCTCAATGTGTGGAATGTCGGCCTCGGCCTGACGCAGCCGCTCTTTCACGGCGGCGAGCTGCGCGCGAGGAAGCGCGCGGCCGAAGCCGCGTACGACGCCGCGTTCGCGAGCTATCGGGAAACCGTGCTGCTGGCGCTCCAGCAGGTCGCCGACGCGATGCGCGCGGTCGAACACGATGCGGCGGAACTGGCCGCGCGGGACACGGCTGCACGGGAAGCGGCGGCAGGCAACGCGATTGCCGGCGACCGTTACGCGGCGGGCGGGATCAGCACGTTCGCGCTGCTCGACGCCCAGCGGCAGGCATTGCAGACCACGCTCGACCGCACGCGCGCGCAGGCCGACCGGCTGGCCGACACGGCGGCGCTGTTCCAGGCGCTGGCGGGGAACTGGATGGATGAGGCGGCGCGGTGACCGACAGGACGGCGTCGGCACCGGCCGGACGCTACCGGCCTGCACGCCATGCGCCGTATGAGCGGCACACTTGTCAGGCTCGGCTGGCGTCGCCGCCCGCTTCCATTCGATGACCGCCGATGACTGAACCCGCAATACGCACAACGCGTGCCGCAAATGGAAAAACCGGCCCGAAGGCCGGTTTTCGTACCGCATGCCGTGAGCGGCGCTCACGCGCCGCGCGACATCAGAAGCGGTGGATCAGGCCGACGCCGGCCGCGATCTGGTTCTGCTTCGAACCTGCGCCCACGCCGTCGCCGATCGACGTCGTTGCATTGACGATGCCGCCGGTCAGGCCGCTGATCGTGTTGCCGCTAGCGTGCTGGTACGCTTCAACCGCGTACAGGCCCGTGCGCTTCGACAGGCTGTAGTACTGCGACAGCGTGACCTGATGGTACTTGGCCGAGCTCGAGACGCCGTTCGATTGGGTCGCACGCGTGTACGAGTAGCCTGCCGCGAAGTCCCACTGCGGCGCTGCCTTCCAGTGCAGCACTGCGCCCGCCGTGTTGAAGATCGCCGTATTGTGGAATGCCGACAGGTTGCCCGGGATGTACTGGACGTTCGAGTACGACACCGAGATGTCCCACGCCGGCGTGAACTGGTAACCGGCCGTCACGGCGACACGTTGCTGCGACTGTGCCGTCTTGTAGCCGCCGTTGATCGACGACACGGCCTGCTCCGCACCGTTGCCGCTCGAATCCAGACCGTTTTGCGCGGTCGAGTTCGCGCCCCACACGCCGCCGCCGAGCGTCGCGTTGTTGATGCGCTGATAGCCAACCGCGATGCCTGCCGGGCCGTTCAGGTACTGGACCGCCGCGCTCCAGGTCGAGCCGCGGTTGAAGCTGCCTGCCACGCCGCCGAGCGAGTACGAACCGCCGACCGTGAAGCCGTAGAACTTCGGCGACATGTAGACGAGCGAGTTGTTCGCGCGGTAGCTGGTGTCGAGCGAGTCGATATCGCCCGGGTGCGCGCCGTAGTAACCGGTCAGCCAGGTCGTCGGGCTATACGGCGACAGCAGCGTGTAATACGCGGTGTACTGGCGGCCGGCCGTCAGCGTACCGTACGTCGCGTTGGTCAGGCCAACCCACGCCTGACGCGTGAAGATGCCGTTCGTCCATTGCGACGAGCCGTTGTTCGCGTTGAAGCCGGCTTCCAACTGGAAAATCGCCTTCGTGCCGCCGCCGAGATCTTCGCTGCCCTTCAGGCCGAAGCGGCTGCCTGCCCAAATACCGGTGGCCATCTGCACCTTCGAGTGACCGCCCGAAACCGCGCTGGTGGCCGACGAGTTGTTCTGCCAGGCGATAGCGTTATCGACGATACCGTACAGGGTCACGCTGCTCTGGGCGTGGGCTGCGGTAGCGGCTGCGAGACCCGCTGCCGTCATGGCGAAAGCGACGCGCTTTTTCATTGATTCTCCGTCCTCAAAGAATGATTTCTTTTCTGGTGTGGTTTTATGACTGACACATGTGCGAGTACATGCCGGTGCGATTCTGACGGATTACCAATCGTTTCCCAACATGTGCAGTCGGTCATCGTATGATCGACGCAACGCGGGGATTCACCAAACGGTTACATAACACCTGAAAACGCTTACGCAGCGGGCCTTTCCGGCATTTCCCGGTGAAAACCCTAGCTTTACATTTTTACTGGTGCATCGCGACCGTCCAATGTCGTCAGACGCCCTCGGCAACAACCTTCTTACGAATGCGCAAGCGCGGCTGACGCCGCGATTCACGCCGCCGCGCAGGATCGCTGACATTCATGACACCCACGTTTCGGGAAGCGAAATCGTGAAAACGTTTCAGTCCGCGTGCGGGGGAGATCGGACGGGAGCGGCCCGGTGAACGCGGGCCGAGGGGTGATGCCGACGCGAGTCGCGTCACGCGCCGGCATCGTTCAGCGCGATTCAGCGCGCGGACGGCTGCGCGATCCGCGCGTTCACCGCGTCGACGAGCGCGGTGATCCGTGCGCGGATCGCGGCGTTCGAACCGACCAGCGCGAGCGACGACGCCATGATCCGGTAGATCCGCTTGCGCGGCACCTTCGCCGGCGTCGCCGGATCGAGCCACGCAGCGTGGCCGGCCAGCAGTTCGAGCGTTTCGAGGCCGATCATGATCGGCCACAGGCACGCGAGCCGCAGCCGCACGAAGCGGCGCGGAATCGCGAGCGTGTAGCGACACGCGTCGCGATACTGGTCGAGCGTCACGCGCAGCAGGTCGACCAGCACGCCGCGCGCCCGCGCCGACGCATCGGGCGTCATCAGGTCGGCGACGCCGACGCCGTATGCGGCCAGCACGTCCTCCGGCAGATAGCAGCGGCCGATCCGCAGGTCCTTCGCGCAGTCGCGCAGGATGTTGGTCATCTGCAGCGCCTTGCCGAAACGGATGCCCTTCTCGCGCATGTCCGGCACGTCCCAGCCGCGCGCGGCGCGCGTGTGCGCGCCGGTCATGTCGGTCCAGAATTCGCCGACGCAGCCGGCGACCAGGTACGTGTAGCGATCGAGCTCGGCGCGGTTCGGCAGCGACGCGACGCGGCCCGACTGTTCGTCGGGGAACGTGCGCAGGTCGAATTCCATCCCCGACGTCAGCGTCGCGACGACCTTGCGGATCGATGCGCAGTCCGCGTCCGGCTGCGCCCGCAGCAGCGCGAGCATCGGCTGCATCGAGCCGAGCAGCACGTGTTCGTGCGAATCCGTCTGCATCCGCGTCACGTCCTCGAGCGAGCGCGACAGCGCCGCGCCGTCGCCGAGCCGCTCGACTTCGTCGCGCAGGTCGGTCAGCAGCGCCGCGCGGCGATCGGGCGCGACCAGCGCCGTGTCGGCGATCGTGTCGGCCGCGCGCGCGAGCAGGTAGGCCAGGCCGACCGGGTCGCGCATGCCGTCGGGCAGCACGCGCAGCGTCAGGTAGAAGGAGCGGGAAACGTTCTTCAGCAGGTCGCCGAGCAGGTAGGCGGGATCGGTATGCGTCGTCATGGGTCGGTAAAAATCGGCCGGCGCGGGCCCCGGACGCACGCGGGCGCCGGGCGCCCGCGCCGGCCCGCGAGTCGCCGCATCGCCGTGCGCGGGCGGGTGTCGGCCCGGCGCGGCAATGCAAAAGTCCCGCAAGTTTAGTGCATCCGGCGACCACGCTCGCGATCCGTCCGACGAAGTGGGCGCGCGACCGCCGAACCGCGTCGGCGCGACGATCGCGGCGCCGGCTAGCGGCGACGGGCGGATCGCACCGTCTCGACCGCCACGTGTTCCCGCAATTCTCGCGCCTGACGCGACAACAAAACAGAAAGGCGAAAGTAATACATATGTAATGCTCCGGTGCGACGATCGCGTCCCGTTCTCTCACGCGGCCGCGCATCGCCGGACCGCTCGCCCTTTCACCGACTTCCGTTTCGAAGGTTCATCGACATGCTCTTCATGCGCCCGATCGCCCTGCGCTGCATCCCGTTCGCCTGTGCCGCCGCCGTCCTGCTTGCCGCCTGCGGCGGCGACGACGTCTCGGCGTCCGATCCCGCCCAGCCGATCTCCGCGAAGGTCCAGGTGGTCGGCCATCGCGGCGCGAGCGCGCTGCGCCCCGAGCACACGCTCGCGTCGTACCGCAAGGCGATCGAGGACGGCGCGGACGTGATCGAGCCCGACCTCGTCGCGACCCGCGACGGCGTGCTCGTCGCGCGCCACGAGAACGAGATCTCCGGCACGACGAACGTGTCGACGCTGCCGCAGTTCGCGAGCCGCAAGGCGACCAGGACGATCGACGGCACGCAGCTGACCGGCTGGTTCACCGAAGACTTCACGCTCGCCGAGCTGAAGACGCTGCGTGCCCGCGAGCGCATTCCACAGGTCCGCCCGGCGAACACCGCGTACAACGACCAGTTCGAGATTCCGACCTTCGACGAGATCGTCGCGCTCGCGAAACAGATGTCCGCGCAGACCGGCCGCACGATCCATCTGTATCCGGAAACCAAGCACCCGACCTACTTCCAGTCGATCGGCCTGCCGCTCGAGGACCGTCTCGTCGACGCGCTGCTGAAGGATCCGTACACGGCGCGCACGGCGACCGTCTACATCCAGTCGTTCGAGGTCGCGAACCTGAAGGCGATCCGCAACCGGATCAAGTCGAGCCAGCCGAACTGGAAGCTCGTGCAGTTGATGGACGAAGCCGGCCAGCGTCCGTACGACTTCGTGAAGGCGAACGACAAGCGCACCTACGGCGACCTGTCGACGCGCGACGGAATGCGCGAGATCGCGTCCTATGCGAACGGCGTCGGTCCGTACAAGACGTCGATCATCGCGGCGTCCGCGGACGGCACGCTGCAGCAGCCGACGTCGTACGTGCGTGACGCGCACGCAGCCGGCCTCGTCGTGCATCCGTACACGTTCCGCCCGGAGAACAACTTCCTGCCCGCGTCGCTGAAGGACGGCGGCACGCCGGCCACGCGCAACACCGCGGGCTCGGTGCGCGAGATCCAGGCATACCTGCGCGCGGGCATCGACGGCTTCTTCACCGACGATCCGGCCGTCGGCCGCACGGCCGTCGATACGTTCAAGCGCTGAACGCGCTGAACGCGCCGAATGCGCCGAGCCGCTGAACATGCGGCAACCGGGCGCGGCGCATGGCGTGCCGCACGCCGGTTGCCGCGCCGTGGTCAGATCACGTGGAAGTGGTGCGTGCCGTCCCGCTTTAACTGGTCGACCAGCCCGTATTCCCAGTCGAGATACGCCTGCATCGCGGCGGCCGCGTTGTCCGTGCCTTCGTACGGGCGCCGGTAGCGATCGACGCGCGGCGACGCGAGGCGTGTCTCGCCGTGCTCGAGCGGCAACCCCGCATCGATCCATGCGGCCGTGCCGCCGGTCAGCACCGAGATCGCCGCCGAAGCCGGCAGCCATTCGCGCGCGTCGTCGGCCGCGAACCGCGCGAGCAGGCTCGATCCGCACGTGAACACATAGCGCTGCGCCGGCGGGATCGCGGCGAGCGCGTCGCGCAACTGCGCGCGCACGACGAACCACGCGCCGGGGATATGGCGCTTCACGTAGTTCGCGCTGGCCGTCACGTCGACGATCGCGAGCTCGCCCGCGGCCGCCTCCTCCAGCCAGCCCGCGAGCGTCGCGGGCGACACCTCGCTCACCTGCGGCGTCGCGGGCACGTCGCGCGGCGGCTGGCCGCGCCCGGTGAACGCCGCCGTGCCGGCCGGCTCGACCACCCGCACGTCCCAGCCCATCTGCGCGAGCCACGACGCGGTCATGTCCGCGCGCACGCCGTCGTCGTCGGCGAGCACGATCCGCGCGCCGCGCACGGCCGCGTGATGGTCGGTCTCCTGCACGAGCTGGCCGCCCGGCGTGCTCAGGAAGCCCGGCAGATGGCCGGCCTCGTGTTCCTCCGGCGTGCGCACGTCGAAGCGGTACAGCGTGCGGCCCGGTTCGTCGAGCGCGGCGAGCTCCGCGAGCGCGATGCGCGGCACGCCCGCGCGCTCGGCCACCGCGCGCGCGGCGCGGCGTGCTTCCTCACGCTGCGCGGGTGCGATCTCGTCCGGAAAGCGTCGCGCGGCGCCGTGCTCGAGCGTCTGGCCGGCGAGCGTCCAGCCGATCGTGCCGTTGCGCAGTGCCGCGACCGGGTTCGGCAGCCCCGCGTTGACGAGCGACTGCGTGCCGATGATGCTGCGCGTGCGGCCCGCGCAGTTCACCACGACCTGCGTTGCCGGATTCGGCGCGAGCGCGCGCACGCGCAGCACGAGTTCCGCGCCCGGCACGCTCGTCGACGTCGGGATGTTCATCGTCTGGTATTCGTCGAAGCGGCGCGCGTCGACGATCACGACGTCGGCCTTTTCATCGATCAGCGCCTGCACCTCCTGCGCGGACAGCGACGGCGTATGGCGCTCGGCCTCGACCCATTCGCCGAACGACTTGCTCGGCACGTTCACGTCGATGAACAGTTCGCCGCCCGCGGCGAGCCAGCCCGCGAGGCCGCCGTCGAGCAGCCGCACGTCGGTATAGCCGAGCTGCGCGAGCTTCGCGGCCGCGCGCGGCGCGAGATCCTCGCCGCCGGCTTCGCCGAACACGACGATCGGCGTGTCGCGGCGCGGAATGCGCGTCCATGCGTCGAGTTCGAGCTTCGACAGCGGAAAGTTGGCGGCCCACAGCGGATGGCCCTGCGCATAGGGATCTTCCTCGCGCACGTCGATCAGCGCGAGTTCGTCGCGGGCCAGCAGGCGCGCGCGTACGTCCTGGTACGACGCGACGGGGAAACGGGAAGTGGAATCAACGGATTGCGTCACGATGTCTCTGTCGGATTCTGTTGGAGTCGGTGAAGAAAGCACACGGAAAACGGATGCAGCTTGATGCCCGCGGGCACGCCCTCGCAACGGGGCGCCCGCGACTGGCGGCGTCACGCGTTCGGTCACGCGTTCGAATAGCCGGACACGAACGGCTTCACGGTGCCGTCGTCCAGGAACACCGCACGCTCGACCTGGCCGATGTTCGCGCCGTACACGTGGATGCTGATCGACACCTGGTCGTCGAACGCGTTGGTCACGCGATGGACGTCGCCGATGCGCGGCGACACGGCCTCGACGTCGCCCGGCTGCAGCCGTACCGCGTCGCCCGCCGGCACCGGCCTGCCGGCCGCGTCGAACCGGTACGGTTGCGAAAACTCGCCGCCGCGCAGCATCCCGATCAGCCCCCACACCGTGTGGTTGTGGATCGGCGTCGTCTGGCCGGGCCCCCACACGAAGCTGACGACGGAAAACCGCGCGTCGGGATCGAGATGCAGCAGGTACTGGCGGTAACGCTCGGGATCGGGCTGCGCGAACGCGTCGGGCAGCCAGTCGTCGTGCGCGACGAGCGCGGCCAGCAGCGCGCCGCCCTCGTCGAGGATGCGCGCCTCGTTCGCGCCGGACGCGAGCAACGCGCCCAGCCCGTCGACGAACGGACGCAGCGGCGTCTGCTGCAACGAAAGCGTACTCATCGGCTGCCTCCTCGAATATGATGCCGAATATGATGGATCGTCATGATGCACCCGAAATACCATGCAGAACAAACATGAAAATTAGCGATATCGACGCTTTTGCAGCGGTCGTTCGCGGCCAGACGCTGAGCCAGGCCGCGGCCGAGCTCGGCATGACGCAGCCCGCGATCACGCGGCGCGTGCAGAACCTCGAGGAGGCGCTCGGCGTCACGCTGCTCGACCGCAACACGAAGCCGCCGCGCCCGACCGACATCGGCCTGCAGGTGTTCGAGCAGTGCCGCGCGATCCTGCGCGAAGTCGACGCGCTGCGCGAACTGACGGCCGGCCAGCGGCCGCCCGCCGGCGAATTCCGCGTCGGCCTCACGCAAGGGCTCGGCGAGCTGATGCTGCCCGGCCTGATCGCGCAGCTCGCCGCGCAATGGCCGGCACTCGCCACGCAGGTCACGACCGCGTGGGGCGGCATGCTCGTCGAACGCGTCGCGCGCCGCGAACTCGACGCCGCGCTGGTGTTTCTGGCGCGCGAGATGGTGCTGCCGCCGCAGGTCGAAGGCGAGCGGCTGCTGGCCACGCGGCTCGTCGCGGTCGGCCGCAAGGGCGACTGGCCGCGCCGCAGCTACCGGCTCGCCGACTGCCAGGCGCGCGGCTGGGTGCTCAATCCCGACGGCTGCGGTTTTCGCGCGGGGCTGCGCCGCGCGCTCGACGCGCAGGGGCTGCCGATGCCGGTCACGCTCGACACCTACGGCCGCGACCTGCAATTGCAGAGCGTCGCGAACGGCTTCGGGATCGGGTTGATGCCGCTGCCGCTCGTCGAAGGCAGCCCGCTGCGCGACGCGGTCGATATCGTCCCGCTCGCCGATTTCAAGCCGCAGATCGATCTGTGGCTGCTGCACCGGCAGGACGCCGCGCGCTTCAAGGCGCCGCTCGCGGCCGTGGCCGCGCATGCGCGCACCGCGTTCGCGCTGCCGGCGGATGCGGCCGGGCACGACGAAGCCGCTTGACCACGCGCGACGACGCCTGCGCGGCGTCGTCGCGTTTGCGTTGGCCTTTGCGTTGGCCTTTGCGTTGGCCTTTGCGTTGGCCTTTGCGTCGGCCTTTGCGCCCACCATCACGCCGCCCCGCTCACGCATCTCTGTTGCGACCGGATGCCGGCGCGTCGCGTGACGTTCCGCCCGCTTCCGCTTCCGCGTTCGTGGCAGCGCGTCGCGCCACCGCGTCGAGCGCAGCCCGTCCGGCGGCCACCGCGATCGCATCGTCCTGCGGCGTATGCACGCGGCTGCACAGCACGTCGCGATAGTGGCGTTCGAGCGGATTGTGGCGGCTCAGCCCGTGATTGCCCGACAGCTTCAACGCGTGCTCGACCGTGCGGATCGCCTGTTCCGTCACGGTCCGCTTGACGAGGCCGCTCGTCGTCACCGTCGGCGCGTCGCCCGCATCGGTGCGCGTGATGTGCTCGTCGAGCAGCACGCGGTTCGCGTGCAGCCACCCTTCGATCTCGCCGACGGCCTCCTGCACGCGCGGCAGCGTCGCGAGCGGCGCACCGAGCCCGCTCGGCGCGCGCGTCGTCGCGAAATCGAGCAGCCAGTCGCGCGACGCGCGGGCGACCGCGTCGTAAAGGCTGCCGAGCAGCGCGACCATCCAGGCCTGCTGGTCGGCCTGCGCATCGACATCCGCGTGACTCGCGGCCGACACGGCCCACGCATCGGGCGCGCGCACGTCCACCGCATGATCCGCGGGCAGGCGCACGTCGTCGAACACCACCTCGTGACTGCCCGATGCGCGCAGGCCCAGGTGATTCCAGCTTTCGATCACGCGGATGCGCGCATCGTCTTCCGTGTCGCGCTCGCGCCGCACGAGGAACACGCCGACGCGCGGCTCGGGTTCGTCCGTGCGGGCCCACACGGCCAGCCAGCGCAGCGCCGGAATGCCGGTGCTGTACAGCTTGTGGCCGGACAGCCGCCAGCCGTCGCCGTCGCGACGCGCGATCGTTTCGGGCAGGCCGCCGCGCGACGGCGAACCGAGCGCCGGCTCGACGCGCAGCGCGTTGATCAGCGCGCCGTCAGCAACCGCACTGTCGAACACCGCACGCTGCAGGCGCGCGGGCCAGCGGTTGTCCGCGCGACCGAGCGCGCGATGCTGCAGGTACGTCATCGTCAGCACCAGCGCGGTCGCGGGATCGGCGCGCGCGACCGCGGCCACGATCCGGCTCGCCTGCGCGAGCGTCGCGCCCGCGCCGCCGTGCTCGCGCGGCACGACCTGCGCGATCAGCCCGGCGCGATGCAGCCGCGCGAAGTTCTCGTGCGGGAAACGGCCGTCGACGTCGTTGCGGGCGGCGTCGGCCGCGAGCTCGGGTGCGAGACGCGCGAGCAGCGCGGCGACGCGTGCATCGTCGGCGGGCAGGTGGCGCAGCGACGACTGCGCTGATAGCGGCGAGGAAGCGGCAAGGCTGGCGGACATCGGTACGGATTCCCTCGGTGACTGGGTAGCGGGATAAAACGTCGTGGCGACGATCGGTCGGCGAATGGCGGCGGTGGCTCGTGGAGCCGGCGGCGATCGGCGACGGATTCGCCGGGGGCGCGTGGCGCGGATCCGGGGCGCTCGCGCACGCATCCGCCGCCCACCTCTGCCTTCGACCCGAGCCCCCGCTTCCGAACTCGATGCCGATCCGGCTCCCGTCGTGTTTGTCCGGCGCGGAAGTCCCGCTCGACACGCAGCCGGCGCCCGTTCGGCCCGATCGTGAGCCCATAGCGTATGCGCAACGCACACGCACCCAAACCATGCAAATCTGATATTCAATTCGGGATTGATTATTTCCGTTCCGCATGATCCCGGCGGTAATCTGCGCTCCATTCCCGCCCGGCCGGCCATCGCTGGCCGCGCCGGGCCGTCCTTGCATCGGAGACCCAGATGAGCGTCGAATTCATCGGCATGATCCAGAGCCAGAAGCAGTCGGAAATCCATCCGCCTGCCGGCCCCGTCGTCGACCCCGACTACGTGCGCGACTTCGCCCGCGCCCACGAAACGGCCGGCTTCGACCGGATCCTCGTCCCGCACCACTCGACCGGCCCGTCGGCGACGCTGACGATCGCGTTCGCGGCTGCGGCGACCGAGCGCATCCACTTCATGCTCGCGCATCGCCCCGGCTTCACCGCGCCGACGCTCGCCGCGCGGCAGATCGCGACGCTCGACCAGTTCAGCCGCGGCCGGCTCGCCGTGCACTTCATCTCCGGCGGCTCGGACAGCGAGCAGCAGCGCGACGGCGATTTCCTCGACCACGACGCACGCTACGCACGCACCGACGAATACCTCGGCATCCTGCGCCGCATCTGGACCGACACGCAGCCGTTCGATCACGACGGCGCGCACTACCGCTTCACGCAGGGTTTTTCGGAAGTGAAGCCGTTCCAGAAGCCGCATGTGCCGATCTACTTCGGCGGTGCCTCGGAAGCGGCGCTGGAAGTCGCCGGCAAGCACGCGGACGTCTATGCGCTGTGGGGCGAATCGCTCGACCAGGTGCGCGACCTGACGACGCGCGTGCGCGCCGAAGCCGCGAAGCACGGCCGGCAGGTGCGCTTCTCCGTGTCGTTCCGGCCGATCCTCGCGGCGACCGAAGACGAAGCGTGGGCGCGCGCGCACCGGATCCTCGACGAAACCCGCCGGCTGCGCGAAGCGGCCGGCCTCGCCACCGGCGGCCCGCAGCAGAGCGAAGGCGCGCGGCGCCTGCTCGCCGCGGCCGAACGCGGCTCGCGCGTCGACAAGCGGCTGTGGACCGAGATCGCGAAGCTCACCGGCGCGCGCTCGAATTCGACCGCGCTGGTCGGCACGCCCGAACAGGTCGCCGACGCGCTGCTCGACTACTACGACCTCGGCGTGACGACGTTCCTGATTCGCGGCTTCGATCCGCTCGAAGACGCGATCGACTACGGCCGCGAACTGATTCCGCGTGTGCGCAGCGCCGTCGCGGCTCGCGACGTGGCGCGCCGCGCGGCCTGACGCACGGGGAGATGCCGACCATGTCCGCCGTCCTGTCTTCGTCATCGCCCGCGCGCACCGCGTCGGGCCTCGTCCTCGCCGACACGCCGCGCCAGCATTTCTGGTTCGATCCGCCCGCGCCACGCTTCGACGTCGCCGCCGAGCGCCGCCACCGGCAGGAGCGGCTCGCGGCCGCGTTCCGCCTGTTCGCGCGCTTCGGCTTCGCGTCGGGCCTCGCCGGCCACATCACCGCGCGCGACCCCGAACTGCCCGACCACTTCTGGGTGAATCCGCTCGGCGTGCATTTCTCGCAGATCAAGGTGTCGGACCTGCTGCTGGTCAATTCGCGCGGCGAAACCGCGATCGGCAACCGGCCACTGAACAAGGCCGCGTTCGCGATCCATGCGGCGATTCACGACGCGCATCCGCACCTCGTCGCGGCCGCGCATACGCATTCGACCTACGGCAAGGCGTGGTCGACGCTCGGCCGCCCGCTCGACCCACTGACGCAGGACGCGTGCGTGTTCTACGAGGACCACGCGCTGTTCGACGACTTCACCGGAATGGTCGTCGATACGAGCGAAGGCGCGCGGATCGCGGATGCGCTCGCGAAGCCCGACGGCACCACGCACAAGGGCGTGATCCTGAAGAACCACGGCATCCTGACGGCCGGCCCGACGGTCGAAGCCGCCGCGTGGTGGTACATCGCGCTCGACAACGCCGCGCACACGCAGCTGCTGGCCGAAGCGGCCGGCACGCCGCAACCGATCGATCATGCGACCGCGCGACACACGCACGGCCAGATCGGCGGCCCCGACGGCGCATTGCACGCGTTCGACAGCCTGTTCGCGCGCGTCGTCGCCGACGAACCCGACCTGCTCGACTGAGCGCCCGCCACACGACCGGAACCGGAGACCACACCATGACCAAACCCACCGCACCCGCGCCGACCGGCGCCCATGACGACAAGCGCCGCCGGCTGCTGCGCGCGGCCGGCGCCGCCGCGCTCGCCGCGCCGGCGATCACGCTCGGCCGCAAGGCCTGGTCGGCGCCGCCGCTGAAGAAGCTCACGTTCGCGTGGAACCAGAATGCGTTCTGCCTGACGCCGATCGTCGTCGCGCAGGAGAACGGCTTCTTCGAGAAGAACGGGCTGAAGGTCGAACTGATCAACTACAGCGGATCGACCGACCAGCTGCTCGAATCGATCGCGACCGGCAAGGCCGATGCCGCGGTCGGGATGATCCACCGCTGGCTGAAACCGCTCGAAGCCGGCTTCGACGTGAAGATCATCGGCAGCTCGCACGGCGGCTGCGTGCGGCTGCTCGGGTCGAAGACAGCGGGCGTGACGACCCTGCAGGCGCTGAAGGGCAAGACGGTCGGCGTCAGCGATCTCGCGGCGCCCGGCAAGCATTTCTTCTCGATCCTGCTCGCGAAGAACGGCATCGATCCCGAACGCGACATCACGTGGCGGCAGTATCCGGCCGACCTGCTCGGCGTCGCGGTCGACAAGGGCGAGATCCAGGCCATCGCCGACGGCGACCCGAACCTCTATCTGCTCGAGAAGCGCAGCAACGGCGCGTACACCGAACTCGCGACGAACCTGTCCGGCGAATACGCGCGCAAGGTGTGCTGCGTGATCGGCGCGCGCGGCGACCTCGTGCGCAACGACCGGCCGGCGGCCGCCGCACTCGCGCGCTCGATCGTGCAGGCCACCGAGTACACGCACGACAACCCGAACGAAGCCGCGAAGGCGTTCGCGAAGTATTCGCCGAAGATCAACCCCGACGACCTGCGCAAGCTGTACGCGACGCTGACCTACACGCACCACCCGACCAACGTCGACCTGCAGCAGGAAATCGCGTTCTACGCGGACGATTTCCGCCGGATCAGCGTGCTGAAGAAGAGCACCGACCCGCAGCGCTTCGCGCAGCAGGTCTATGCGAACGTGCTGGGGTGACGCGATGTCGACGATCGAACACGCGTCCGCCGCGCGCACCGCATCCATCTCGGGCAATGCCGCCACCGTGACGCCGCCTGCGCCTGCCACGTCCCGTCCCGCGTGCACGGCCTGCGACGCGACGCTCGCGGCCGAAGCCCGCCGTGCACGCACCTGGCCGACCGGCGTCGTCGCGGCGCTCGCGTGGGCCGCGCTCGGTGCGGTGACCTACGTGTGGCCGAACCGCGTCGTCGGGTTCACCGACTGGGCGTACACCGACACGTTCGGCATCGCCGCGTGGGCGATCGCCGCGCTGCTGCTGGCCGCCGCGACGCTCGGCCATCGCGTGCCGGCCACGCGCGCGCGGCTCGCCCGCGTGCGCCCGGCCGGCCCGTGGCTCGTCGCGCTGCCCCTCGTGCTCGCCGTGTGGGAAATCGTCACGGCCAAGACCGGCTGGCTGCCGACGCCGTTCTTCGCGCCGCCGCAGGCGCTGATCGAGGTCTACGCCGACGACTGGCCGCGCCTTGCCGGCAGCGCCGGCAACACGCTGAAGCTGCTTTCCCTCGGGTTTGCATACGGCGTCGCGGTCGGGTTCGCGGTCGGCGTGTCGATCGGCTGGTCGCGCCGCATCGGCTACTGGGTGCATCCGGTGCTGCGCGTGCTCGGCCCCGTGCCGGCCACCGCGCTGCTGCCGCTCACGTTCTACTTCTTCCCGACGAGCTATTCGGCCGCCGCGTTCCTGATCGCGCTGTCGACCGGCTTCCCGGTCGCGGTGCTGACGTGGTCGGGCGTCGCGAGCGTGAACCGGCAGTACTACGACGTCGCGCGCACGCTCGGCGCGAACGCGCGCTTCCTCGTGTTGCGCGTCGCGATTCCGGCCGCGCTGCCGCACGTGTTCGTCGGCATCTTCATGGGGCTGAGCGCGTCGTTCACGGTGCTGGTCGTCGCCGAGATGATGGGCGTCAAGTCGGGGCTCGGCTGGTACCTGAGCTGGGCGCAGGGCTGGGCATCGTACGTGAACATGTATGCGGCGCTGATCGTGATGGCGCTGCTGTTTTCCGGGCTGATCGCGCTGCTGTTCGCGGTGCGCGACCGTGTGCTCGCGTGGCAGAAAGGAACCGTCAAATGGTAAGCACCGCCGTTCTCGAATCGTCCGTTGCCACGCCGCCCGCCGCGCTCGACGCCACGGCGCCGCGCGGCGCGCGCATCGACATCCGCCGCGTGAGCCATGCGTTCGCCGGCCCCGGCGGCCCGCTGCCGGTGCTCGACGACGTCACGCTGTCGGTCGCGGCCGGCGAATTCGTCGCGCTGCTCGGCCCGAGCGGCTGCGGAAAATCGACGCTGCTGCGGCTCGTCGCGGGCCTCGACGCCGCGCGGCAAGGCACGATCGCGCAGGACGGCGCGCCGATCGAACGACCCGATCCGTCGCGCATCGTCGTGTTCCAGGATCCGACGCTCTACCCGTGGCGCCGCGTGCGCGCGAACGTCGCGCTCGGCCTCGAGGCGCGCGGCGTGGCCCGCACGTCGCAGCATCGCGTCGACGATGCGCTCGCGCGCGTCGGGCTGCAGGAATTCTCGAACGCGTTTCCGCATCAGCTGTCGGGCGGGATGGCGCAGCGTGTCGCGCTCGCCCGCGCGCTCGTCAACGATCCGCGCCTGCTGATCCTCGACGAGCCGCTCGGCAAGCTCGATTCGTTGACGCGGCTGACGATGCAGGCCGAGTTGACCGCGCTGTGGCAACGCGACGGATTCTCCGCGCTGCTCGTCACGCACGATGTCGAGGAAGCGCTGTTTCTCGCGCAGCGCGTGATCGTGTTCGGGCCGCGGCCCGCACGCATCGTCGCGGAACTGCGTGTCGACCTGCCGTATCCGCGCCATCGCGGCGACCCGCGTCTCGCCGAACTGCGCCACGAAGCGCTGCGGCATCTCGGACTCGATGCGAGCTGGTAGATGCGCAGTGCCGTTCGCAGGATGGCCGGTGCGCGGCAAGGGCCGCGCCGATGAACGCGCCGCCGTTCGCCGACTGGGCGCTCCTGTTCCTGCAACTGCTGTATCGCGCACAAATCGCGTTGGCCCGGGTGCTGCATGCGATCGGCCTGACCGGCGATGCCGACGGACAGGCCGCGTGGCCCTGGGCACACCGCATCGCGCTCGAAACGCTGCGCATCGACGCGGGGCTCACGCGACAGCTTGCGTTCGCCGTCGCGATGACCACGCTCGCCGCGGCGCTCGGCTGCATCGCACTCGCGTCGCGCAGGTGGCGGGCGGCATCGGCGATCGCCGCGTTGGCCGTCGCGTGGTTCGCGCCGTGGCCACCGGCGTCGGTGTGGCTCGCGCCGGCCGTGCCCACGAGTTTCCAGCGCAGTCCCGACGCGTTTTCCGTCGCGAACCTGATGCGCGGCGCGCATCTGTATGCGCAGCATTGCGCGACCTGTCACGGCGCGGACGGCCGCGGCGAAGGCCCGCTCGCGGCGAGCCTCGCGCATTGGCCGCCGACCTTCGCGGGCGCACTGCTTGCCCGCCGGCTCGACGGCGAACTGTATTGGCGCATGCGGCACGGTACGCGCGACGCGCGCGGCGCGGCGTCGATGCCGGGCTTTGCCGCGACGCTCGGCCCGGCCGACACGTGGGCCGTGCTCGATTACCTGAAAGCGCTATCGGCCGGCAGCGGCGCGCAGGCGGAAGGAGCGTGGCCCGTGCCCGTTCCGCTGCCGGCGCTCGACGTGCGCTGCGGCAGCGCCGCGCCGCAACCGCTCGAGCGCTGGCGCGAAGGCCAGCGCGTGCGCATCGTCGCGCTCGCGCCGGGCGGCACGCCGCCTCAGGAAGACCCGCGCTGGCAGACGCTGCTCGTCACCGCCGGCGATATGTCCACGCCGCCACCGCCGATCGGCACGCGCGCGAACTGCGTCGCATCGACGCCCGATGCATGGCAAGCGTTCGCGACGATTGCCGGCGTGCCGCCCGCTGCGTTCGGCGGCACGCAACTGCTTGCCGACCGGCGCGGCTGGCTGCGGGCGCGCGCAATGGCGGGCCGCGCGGGCTGGTCGGCCGACGACTTGCTGTGCCGCTCCGATGCCGCGGCGCGAGCGCCGACTGGCGCCGCGAACGTCGATCCGCTGACCGCGCTGCTGCTGCGCGTGGACGCCGAACCCGTACGCGACGTGCAGGCCGGGCTCCCGCATTGAATCCCTGAACCGTTTCCCCGATGAACCGAACTTCACGATGAATCCGACCCGACGCCACTTCCTCGCGCAAGCGAGCGCCCTCGCCGCCGCCGCCCTCGCTGCCGCGCCGACCACGCTGCATGCGCAATCGGACGCGCGGCCGTTGCTGCGTGCCGGCGACCAGAAAGGCGGCCTGCGCGCGCTGCTCGAAGCGGCCGGCGAACTGAACGGCCTCGCGTACGACATCGCATGGACCGAATTCCCGGCCGCCGCACCCTTGGCCGAAGCGCTGAACGCGGCGGCCGTCGACTGCGGGCCGATCGGCGACGCGCCGGTGATCTTCGCGCTCGCCTCGGGCGCCCGCATCAAGGTGATCGGCGCGAACCGGTCCGACCCGTACGGCACCGCCGTGCTCGTGCGGCCCGACGCGACGCTGAAGGACGCCGCCGACCTGAAAGGCAAGCGCATCGGCACCACGCGCGGCTCGATCGGCCATTTCGTCACGTTGAAGGCGCTCGACGCGGCCGGCCTGCCGCCCGACGCCGTCTCGTTCCGCTTCCTGCCGCCGGCCGACACGATGCTTGCGCTCGCAACCGGTTCGATCGATGCATGGGCGACGTGGGAACCCTATACGGCCCTCGCGGAAACGAGCGGCCGCGCGCGCGTGCTCGTCAACGGCCGCGGCCTGTGGTCGGGCTTCAGCTACATCGCGGCGACCGACGCGGCGATCGCGTCGAAGCGCGACGTGCTGCGCGACTTCCTGCAACGGGTGGTGCGCGCGCAGGCCTGGTCGTACCGGCACGTCGACGCGTATTCCGCGGCACTCGCGCGCATCATCGGCATCCCGCCGGCGGCCGCGAAACTGCAGTTCGAGCGCCGCAACACGCGCTGGCAGCCGATCGACGCGACGGTGATCGCCGGGCAGCAGCGCACGGCCGACTTCTACCTGAAGGCCGGGCTGCTGCGCCAGCCGCTCGACGTGCGTACGACCTTCGATCTCGGCTTTCCGCTCGCGTGACCGGCCGCGGCCGTGCGGCGGCTTGCAACCGCCCAAACGGCTTTCGCACGATCTGGCACAATCGCGATTCGACCATCCTGCCCGTGTCAGCCAGCGTCATGCCAGCCATCTCCGAACTCTTCGTCTACCCGATCAAATCCTGCACCGGCATCGCGCTGTCGCGCGCGCAACTGCTCGAAACGGGCCTCGCGTACGATCGCCACTGGCTGATCACCACCCCGGACGGGATGATGATCACGCAGCGCACGCACCCGCGCCTCGCGCTGATCCGCACCGCGCTCGAGCACGATGCGCTCGTGCTGAACGCGCCGGGCATGCCCGAGATCCGCACGCCGCTCGACGGCGACGCGACGCCCACCACGCCGAAGATGGCCGCGACCGTCTGGCGCGACACCGTCGACGCGATCGACACGGGCGCCGAGACGGCCGCATGGCTCACCGAATTCCTCGGCACGCCGCTGAAGCTCGCGCGCTTCGGCGCGGATGCGCGCCGCGGCTGCAACCGCAAATGGACCGGCGACATCGACACGCACACGCAGTTCGCGGACGGCTATCCGCTGCTCGTGATCGGCCAGTCGTCGCTCGACGACCTGAACGCGAAGCTCGTCGCGAAAGGCGCGCCGGCGATTCCGATGAACCGCTTCCGCCCGAACATCGTCGTGTCGGATCTCGATGCGTATGAAGAGGATTTCGTCGAGCATCTCGACGCCGAAGGCGACACACCCGTGCGGCTGCGCCTCGTGAAGCTGTGCACGCGCTGCCCGATGCCGACGATCGACCAGGTGACCGGCGCGCCAAACCCGGCGTGGCCGCACGAGCCGACCGACACGATGCAGACGTATCGCGCGCATCCGAACTACGAAAACGCGCTGACCTTCGGCATCAATGCGATCGTCGTCGAAGGCGCGGGAGCCTGGCTGGAGGTCGGGCAGTCGCTCGAAGCGGAGATCGGGTTCGGCGACTGAGCGACTGAGCGAACCAGCCCTTCTACTGCGCCGCCGTCGGCAACATCACCGTCACGATCAACCCGCCTCCCGCCGCATCGGCCAGCGTCACGCCGCCTTGATGCACGCGCGCGATCTCGCGCACGATCGACAGCCCGAGCCCCGTGCCTTCGACCGTCTGCGTCTTGCTGCCGCGATGGAAGCGCTCGAACACCGCGTCGCGCTCGCCGGCCGGAATGCCCGGCCCGTTGTCGAGCACGTCGAGCCGCGCATGCTCGCCATCGCGCGACACGCGCACCGTGATCACCGCGCGGTCGCCCGAATAACGAATCGCGTTGTCGATCAGGTTGCCGATCAATTCGCCGAGCAGGTCCGGTTGGCCGAGCACGTCGACATCCGCCTCGTGCTCGAAGCCGAGATCGATGTCGCGCGCGCGCGCAACCGGCGACCAGTCGAGCGTCACGCTGCGCGCGAGCCGGTGCAGCGCGACCGGCTGGTGCGCGACCGCCTGCCCGCTGTCCGAATCGAGCCGCGACAGCGACAGCAACTGCTGGACGATCTTCGCGGCCTGCCGCACCGCACCGTTCACGCGCCGCAGATGCACGTTCACGCGCGGCTGCTCGTCCGGCCGCAACGCCAGCTCGACGCCGGCCTGCACTGCCGCGAGCGGTGTCTTCAGCTGATGGGCCGCGTCCGCGAAGAAACGCCGCCGCGCGACCTGCATCTGCTGCGTGCGGCCGATGTACTGGTTGATCGACTCGACGAGCGGCGCGAGTTCGCTCGGCATGCCGCCGGTATCGAGCGGCGTCGGATCGCCGTCGCTGCGCGCGGCGACCGTCGCCGACAGCCGGTTCAGCGGCCGCAGCCCACGCCCGACGCCGAGCCACACGATCCCGAGCGCGAGCACGACGAGCAGCCCCTCCTGCAGCAGCGAGCCCATCAGGATCTCGCGCGCGAGCGCCTGGCGCGCCTCGATCGTCTCGCCGACCATCACCCACACGATGCGCGTCTGCGCGGTCGGCACGTCGTGCACCGGCACGCGCAACGCGGCCATGCGCAACTGCTCGCCGCGATAGACGACGTTGTAGTAGCGCGTGACGAACAGCGTGCCGTCGCCCTGCGGCAGCGGCAGGTCCGGATAGCCGGTGATCGTGCGGCCGTTGTCCTCGCGGATCAGGTAATAGATCTTGCCGCCGTCGCCCGACTCGAACATCTCGAGCGCGAGATACGGCAGGTCGACCTCGATCTCGCCCTCGTTGAGCCGCACGCCTTCGCGGATCGACTTCAGCGACGACGACAGCGTGCGGTCGAACGCGACGTGCGCGGCGCTCATCGCGCGCTGGTACGTGAGCCACGAGTCGAGCGCGAGGAGGCCGAGCAGCGGCAGCAGCAGCCATAACGCGACCTGCGTGCGCAGGTTCGCGCGCGTCACCTTGCGTCCCGCCTGGCTGCACCAACCGGCGTGGCGGAGAACGCGTGCGGCCTCGCTCCGCGCCCGCGCAGCCGGCCGGCTTTGCCAGGCCGGCCGCGGATGGCAGGCGCGCCCTCGGCAGACAGCGAACGTGTCGATCCCGAGCAGCGCTTTGGCGCGTACCGCGGCCCGGTGCAAAGAAGGCAAGCCCGGCGGTGGTTCATCCGGCCGCCTTCGCTTCGAGCAAATACCCGAGGCCGCGCAGCGTGACGATCGCGACGCCGGTATTCTCCAGCTTCTTGCGCAGCCGGTACACGTAGATCTCGATCGCATCCGCGTTGACCGACTCGTCGAGCCCGAAGATCTTCTCCGACAGCGTCTCCTTGTTGATCGCGCGACCGTTGCGCAGGATCAGCACCTCCAGCACCGAGCGCTCGCGCGGTGTGAGCGACAGCGGTTCGCCGGCGAGGTGGAAGCTGCGGTCGATACTGTCATACGAAAGCGGCCCGCAATCGACCCTCGAATGCTCGTGGCCGAGGCTGCGCCGGATCAGCGCGCGGGCGCGCGCCTCCAGCTCGGTCAGCTCGAACGGTTTCGCGAGGTAATCGTCGGCCCCGAGATCGAGCCCCTTCACGCGGTCCTCGACCGAGCCGTGCGCGGTGAGGATCAGCACCGGCACCGGATTGCGGCGCGCGCGCAGCCGCCGCAGCACTTCGAGCCCGTCGAGCTTCGGCAGCCCGAGATCGAGGATCACCAGCGCGTAGTCCTGCGTGCGCAGCACGTGATCCGCCGCCTCCCCGTCCGCCATGTGATCGACCGCGAAGCGCGCGGCACTCAGCGCGTCGTTCAACGACTGCGCAAGATTCGGGTTGTCTTCGACGAGCAGCACACGCATGGGGACCTCGGGAAATCCATGACACAAAGGACGCTATTGTGAACCGAAATGAAAGCAGGCTGAAAGTGCCTCGCAATTAACATCCGCGTCACTCGAACAACACACACGCGTAACTGGAGGAAGACATGCCGTTTGCACCGAAGCAGCTCGCCGCCGCGCTGGCGATCGTCCTGGGCACCGCCGCCGGCGCCGCCACCGCGCAGGTTCCGGCCGGGTATCCGGGTAACTACCAAGGCGTCGTCGACGCCGCGAAGAAGGAAGGCAAGCTGATCGTCTACTCGACGACCGACACGGGCCTCGTGCGCCCGCTGATCAAGGACTTCGAAAGCCTGTATGGCGTGAAGGTCGAGTACAACGACATGAACAGCACCGAGCTGTACAACCGCTACATCAGCGAGAACGCCGCGAGCAGCACCAGCGCCGACGTGCTGTGGAGCTCGGCGATGGACCTGCAGGTCAAGCTCGTCAACGACGGCCTGATGACGTCGTACGATTCGCCGGAAAGCGCGCACGTGCCGCAATGGGCGCAATACCAGAAGCAGGCGTACGGCACGACGTTCGAGCCGCTCGCGATCGTCTACAACAAGCGGCTGATTCCCGAGAACGAGGTGCCGAAGACGCGCACCGACCTGATCAAGCTGCTCACGTCGCAACCCGACAAGTTCAAAGGCAAGCTGACGACGTACGACGTCGAGAAATCCGGCGTCGGCTTCAACGCGCTGACGCAGGACGCGCACCTGAACGAGAAGGTCACGTGGGAGCTCGTGAAGGCGATCGGCGCGACCGGTCCGAAGCTGCAGTCGAGCACCGGCGCGATGATGGAGCGCATCTCGTCGGGCGAGAACCTGATCGGCTACAACATCATCGGCTCGTATGCGTACGCGAAGGCGAAGAAGGACAAGTCGATCGGCTACGTATTCCCGAAGGACTACACACAAGTCGTGAGCCGCCTGGCCACGATCTCGAAGAAGGCGAAGAACCCGAACGCCGCGAAGCTGTGGGTCGACTACCTGCTGTCGAAGCGCGGCCAGACGCTGATCGCGAACCAGGCGAACCTGTACGCGATTCGCACGGACGTGACCGGCGAAACGTCGGCCGCGAGCCTCACGAAGGAACTCGGCGATTCGCTGAAGCCGATCCCGATCGGCACCGGCCTGCTCGTCTATCTGGACCAGTCGAAGCGGCTCGCGTTCCTGAAGCAATGGCAGCAGGCGATCAAGAGCTGATCCGCTGATCGGCTTCGGCCTCGGCCGACCGACGGCCGCCCGCCGCACGCCGCGCGGGCGGCCCCCTTCCCCTTACCGACTTCCTAGAGGCGGCCATCCGGATGGCCGCAGGGGCGAACTCATGCTTTCAACCAGCACACGCGGAGCGGCGCCGGCCGTTCCGCCCACCACCGGCCAGGGCGGCGCGATTCCCGCGCTGCCGGTCAGCAACCTGCAGCCGCTCGCCGGCATGCTGCGCTGGATCGTTGTCGCGGTGCTCACCGTCGCGGTCGCGCTGCCGCTCGGCTTCATCCTGTTCCAGAGCCTGCTGTCCGCGCCGTTCTTCGACGCGAACAAGACGCTCGGCGTCGAAGGCTTCCGCTTCATCTTCACCGACCCGGACTTCTGGTCGGCCGTGAAGAACTCGTTCATCATCGCCGGCGGGATGCTGTTCATCTCGATCCCGCTCGGCGGCATCCTCGCGTTCCTGATGGTGCGCACCGACCTGCCCGGCCGTCGCTGGATCGAGCCGCTAGTGCTCACGCCCGTGTTCGTGTCGCCGATGGTGCTCGCGTTCGGCTACGTGGTCGCGGCCGGCCCGGTCGGCTTCTATTCCGTGTGGTTCAAGGAACTGTTCGGGGTGCAGAGCGTGCCCTGGAATGTGTACTCGATCTTCGCGATCACGATGATCGTCGGACTCACGCACGTGCCGCACGTTTACCTGTACTCGTCGGCCGCGCTGCGCAACCTCGGCTCGGACGTCGAGGAAGCGGCGCGCGTGACGGGTGCGCGGCCGTTCCGCGTCGCGCTCGACGTGAGCCTGCCGATGACGATGCCCGCGCTGCTGTTCGCCGGCGTGCTCGTGTTCTTCCTCGGCTTCGAGGTGTTCGGGCTGCCGCTCGTGCTCGGCGATCCGGAAGGCCACCTCGTGCTCGCGACCTACCTGTACAAGCTGACCAACAAGCTCGGCGTGCCGTCGTATCACCTGATGGCCGCGGTCGCGGTGTGCATCGTCGCGATCACGTTCCCGCTCGTGCTGCTGCAGCGCCGCCTGCTGAAGACCGCGAACCGCTTCGTCACGGTGAAGGGCAAGGCCGGCCGTGCGACGGTGCTGCCGCTCGGCGTATGGCGCTGGGTCGCGCTCGCGATCGTCGCGCTGTGGCTGATGCTGACGGTGATCGTGCCGATCTCGGGCATCGTGCTGCGCGCGTTCGTGACCAACTGGGGCGAAGGCGTCGCGCTCGCCGAAGCGCTGACGCTGCAGAACTTCGTCGAGCTGTTCGAGCAGGACAACCTCGTGCGCGCGATCGTCAATACGCTCGGCATCGGCGTGATCGGCGGCGCGGTCGCGATCGGCTTCTACTCGCTCGTCGCGTTCGCCGGCCACCGCCGCAACGACTGGGCGACGAAACTGCTCGACTACCTCGTGCTGCTGCCGCGCGCGGTGCCGGGCCTGCTCGCCGGTCTCGCGTTCCTGTGGATCTTCCTGTTCGTGCCGGGCCTGCGCGAACTGAAGAACTCGATGTGGAGCATCTGGATCGCATACACGGTCGTGTGGCTCGCATACGGGATGCGGCTCATTCAAAGCGCGCTGCTGCAGGTCGGCCCGGAACTCGAGGAAGCCGGCCGCAGCGTCGGCGCGACGCGCAGCCGCGTGTCGCTCGACGTGACGCTGCCGCTCGTGCGCTTCGGCCTGCTCGCCGCGTGGCTCCTGATCTTCATGATCTTCGAGCGCGAATACTCGACCGCCGTCTATCTGCTGTCGCCCGGCACCGAAGTGATCGGCGCGCTGCTCGTGTCGCTGTGGGCGACGGGCGCCGTCGACCAGGTTGCCGCGCTCTCTGTCATCAACATCGCGATGGTCGGCGCCGGTCTCGGCGTGGCCCTGCGCTTCGGAGTGAAACTTCATGGATAAGCTCATCGTCGACGACCTGCATCTCAGCTACGGCGCCAACCCGATCCTCAAGGGCGTGTCGTTCGAACTGAAGGCCGGCGAAGTCGTGTGCCTGCTCGGCGCGTCGGGCAGCGGCAAGACCACGCTGCTGCGCGCGGTGGCCGGCCTCGAACAGCCGTCCGACGGGCGCATCCAGCTCGACGACCGCGTGTTCTTCGACGGCGCGCGGCACGTCGACCTGCCGGTCGAACAGCGTTCGCTCGGCCTCGTGTTCCAGTCGTACGCGCTGTGGCCGCACCGCACCGTCGCCGACAACGTCGGCTACGGGCTCAAGCTGCGCCGCGTGGCGTCGGCCGAACAGAAGCGCCGCGTGCAGACCGCGCTCGACCAGCTCGGCCTCGGCCACCTCGCCGAACGCTTTCCGCACCAGCTGTCGGGCGGCCAGCAGCAGCGCGTCGCGATCGCGCGTGCGCTCGTCTACAACCCGCCGGTGATCCTACTCGACGAGCCGCTGTCGAACCTCGACGCGAAGCTGCGCGAGGAAGCGCGTGCGTGGCTGCGCGAGCTGATCGTATCGCTCGGGCTGTCGGCGCTCTGCGTGACGCACGACCAGACCGAAGCGATGGCGATGTCCGACCGCATCCTGCTGCTGCGCAACGGCCGCATCGAACAGGAAGGCACGCCGGCCGAGCTGTACGGCGCGCCGCGCTCGCTGTACACGGCTGAATTCATGGGCAGCAACAACCGCATCGACGCGCGCGTCGCGGCGATCGACGGCGAACGCGTGACGCTCGCCGGCGACGGCTGGGAACTGCAGGCGCTCGCCCGCGACACGTTCGCACCGGGCCAGGACGCGCAGGCCGTGATCCGCCTCGAACGCGTGCAGGTCGCCGACGGCCCGGGCGCGAACCGGCTGCAGGCCGACCTCGTCACGTCGATGTATCTCGGCGACCGCTGGGAATACCTGTTCCATTGCGGCGAGATGCGCCTGCGCGCGTTCGGCCACGTGCCGCGCGCGGCCGGCAAGCACTGGATCGAATTCCCGACCAACGACTGCTGGGCATTCGCGAAAGCGGGCTGACCCGCTTCGCGGCGGCTCGTGTGCCGCCGCGCATGCATTCAGGCACACATCCCTTTGCGGCTCGAATCGGCGGACGCTTCATGGCGTCCGCCGATGGCGTGCCGAGTACGCGTTTTCCGTTTCAACCAGCCCACAACAACCAAGGAGACACCGTCAAAATGAAGTCACGCGCAGAACGTTCGATTCGAACAGTAGTCCTCACCGGTTCAGCCGCGGCAGCCTGTCTCGCCGCGCCGGCCGCGCACGCTCAGTCGTCGGTCACGATCTACGGGATCATGGACGCCGGCATCGAATACACGAACCATGCGGCACCGGATGGCGGCAATTCGTTCAAGCTGAAGTCGGGCAACAAGAACACGTCGCGCTGGGGCTTGCGCGGCGTCGAGGATCTCGGCGGCGGGCTGAAGGCCGTGTTCCGCCTCGAAAGCGGGATCGACCTCGCGAACGGCGCGTTCGACGACGGCCCCGACTCGATCTTCGCGCGCCGCGCGACGGTCGGCCTGAAAAGCAAATGGGGCGAGCTGACGCTCGGCCGCAACTACACCGTCACGTACGACTACATGCTGCCGTTCGACCCGATGGGTTACGCGCAGAACTATTCGTGGGCCACGTCGTCGATGGCGACGGGCGGCCGCAAGGACGGCATGTTCACGCGCTCGTCGAACGCGGTGCGCTACGACGGCGAGTTCAGCGGCTTCAAGTTCGGCGCGATGTACGGCTTCGGCAACGTGCCGGGCAGCGTGAAGACCAGCTCCAAATACGACTTCGCGGTCGGCTACGAGAAAGGCCCGTTCGCGGCAGTTGTCACGTTCGACCGGCAAAACGGCGCGGCCGACAGCGTCACGCCGGCCGATACGGTCAACTACATCCAGGGCATCCACGCGGGTCTGAGCTACGACTTCGGCGACCTGAAGACAATGGCCGGTTATCGCAACTACAAGCGCACGTTTCGCACCGCGGCGGCGAACCAGTTGAGCGACACGTACTGGCTCGGCGGGTCGTATCAGTTCACGCCGGCGTTCTCGCTGATCGCGGCCGTCTATCACCAGAATGTCAAGGGCGGCAGCGATGCCGATCCGACGTTGGTGTCGATGCGCGCGAACTACGCGCTGTCGAAGCGCACGGTGCTGTATGCAGCCGGCGCGTTCGCGATCGCGAAACACGACCAGAAGGTCGGCGTGTCGCGCGATTTTGCCGGGTATGGCACGACGCAGGTCGGCGTGACCGCGGGGATTCAGCAGCGGTTCTGAGTGTGACGAAGCGGGCGGCGGATGACTTTCATGTCGCGCCGCCCGTTGTCGGTACGCACCACCGCCCAGCTTCGCATCACCGCCCCGCTTCCCACCACCGCCCTTCTTCGCACCGCACGTTCGCATTCGTCGAACGGCTCAACGCGACGGTGGACGCCCGGCTGCCGCCGGTGCGCGCACCGATCGCGTCACGTCCACGGCCTGCGGCCGGTCAATCGCCGCGCATCGTGAATACCGGGCGCACCCGACTGTTCGCATCGCCCCAGTGTTCGCCGACCGCCGACAGCGGCACCGTGCGCGTTTCGAGCGTCAGCCCCGCCGGGCCTGCCGCGTCGAATACGCCGCGCACCGAAGCCAGCAACGCCGGCAGCGACACGCTGCCAATACCGCTGCCCAGCAGTTCGATCGCGGTGGCACGCAATACGGCGCCCGGCAACAGCACGTCCGCGCCGCCGATCGAGCCGATCTGCACGAAGCGCAACCGACGGCCGTCGGGCGTCACCTTCGCGGCGGAAATCAGCAGTGCGAGCGCGCTCGCCCCCCACAGATAGTCGAGGACGACGTCCACACCCGCGCGGAAATGCGGTTCGAGCGCGCGGGCCAGATGCGCGTCGTCCTGTTGAAGCGACACGACGGCGTCCGCGCCGGCATTCAGCAACGCGTCCAGCGCGGCAGCGTTGCGGCCCGTCGCGATCACCTTCGGGGCGCCCAGATGCTTCGCGATCCGCACCGCGAGCCCGCCCGAGGCGCCCGTCGCGCCGTTGACCAGCACCGTTTCGCCCGCGACCAGCCGCGCGCGCTCGGTCAGCGCCGCCCACGACGACATGCCGGGAATCGCGATCGCGGCGGCCGTCACGTCGTCGAGGTTGTCCGGCAGCGGCACGCATTGCGTGTCGGGCACGATCGTGCGTTCGGCCATCGCACCGAACGGCGCGGGCGCGCCGAAGAAATAGACGCGCCGGCCGTCGTCGCCGCGCCCCACGCCGTCGACGCCGACGACGAACGGATAGCCGCCGCCGGACGAATAGTGCGTGCCCGCCGCGCGCGCCTGCGCAAGCCGGCTCAGCGCGGACGCCGTCACGTCGATCAGACGGTGGCCCGGTATAGCATGCGGCGCTTCGCACTCCATATGAACGGGGCGCTCGCCGGCGCCCGTCACGACTGCTGCTTTCATGGCGATTCCTTGATTGATGGATCTCGATCGACGGTTCCGTCGTGTCTCAGCGCGCATCGAGCCACGCACGCAGCGCGGGATCGCGCACTTCCATCACGTCGAACAGGCCGATCGCGCGCAGCGCGGGCAACGCATCGAGCGCGTCGGCTTCGGCGCGGGCCCGTTCGGCGGGTGTCGTCTCCGGATCGGTCAGCGCGCGTGCGTTGATAAGGAACGCGCCGACGGTGCCCTTGCGGATCGTCGTTCCGCCGCATTCGATCCGGTCGGTCTGGTCGGGAAGCATCTGTTCGGCTCGCATCGCTTTGTACTCCGGTTGTCATCGATGGACGCAGTTTAGGCGTGCGATACCGGCCGATCTCCGGTATAACAGCCATTCGATACCGATATCCAGCCATGACCGATCCGCTCCTGCCCGCCCGATTCGTCACGTCCGACGACGGCCCGTTCGTCGTCGCCGCCGTGCTGTCGCAACGCGACCCGCGCATCACGCCGCCGCATGCGCATGCGCGCGGCCAGCTCGTCGGCGCACTAAGCGGCTTGGTGTCGATCGGCCTCGACGACCAGGACTGGGTCGTACCGGCGATTCATGCGATCTGGATTCCGCCGCATTGCCGGCATTCGCTGCGCTCGTTTGGGCCGATTTCCGGCTGGTCGGCGTTCGTCGCCGAAGCGCGGTGCGCGGCGTTGCCTGACGCGCCACGCGCGATCCGCACCACGCCCCTGCTGCGCGAAGCAGTGCAGCGCGCGGCTGGTTGGGGAGACACGGAACTGAATGCGGCACAGACGCGGATCGCCGATGTGATCCTCGACGAGATCGCGTCGTCGGAGGTCAACGCACTGGGGCTGGTACGGCCGCAGGACCCGCGGCTCATGAAGATCACCGATGCGCTCGCCACGAACCTCGCGAACAACCGGCGACTGGAGGAATGGGCAGCATGGGCCGGCATCGGTGCCCGGACGATGAGCCGCCGCTTCGTCGCCGAGACAGGGCTGACGTTCGCGCAGTGGCGTCAGCAGGCAAGGCTGCTGCGGGCGCTGGAGAAAATCGCCGACGGCGTGCCGGTCACGACGATCGCGCTCGATCTCGGATACGACAACGTGAGCGCGTTCATCGACATGTTCCGGCGGGCGATGGGGACGACGCCGGGAAGATATATGGAAGCGGGACGATAAGGTTGGCGCGATGCGCGGCGACGACGCAAACCGATTCCCCGTATCCCGTGCGATTCAAATAATCGCCCGATCCATCAGGGCGGCTGTCCGGTCGAGTTGCGCAGCGGCCAGGTCTGCCCGGTTGCGCAGCAGATTCCTTATCCCGTCCGCTTCACTCAATACGTCCCATCCCCCTTCTTCACCGCGCCCCCACCGTTCCCCTTGAACTGCGCAGCCAGCCGCTCCGCACTCCGCGCCAGCAGCGTCGTATCGACCCCCACCGCAACAAACAACGCCCCCGCTTCCAGATGCCGCCGCGCCGCCGCCTCATCCGCGCTGAGAATGCCCGGCGCCTTCCCTGCCGCCTTGATCGCCCGGATCGCGCCGTCGATCGCCGCCTGCACGTCCGGATGCCCTGGATTGCCGAGATGCCCGAGATCGGCCGCCAGATCGGCCGGCCCGATGAACACGCCATCGACGCCCTCCACCCGCGCAATCGCATCGATCGCGTCGAGCCCGGCACGCGTCTCGACCTGCACGAGCACGGCCATCTCGTCGTTCGCGCGATGCAGGTAATCGCCGACGCGGTTCCACCGCGACGCGCGCGCGAGCGCACTGCCGACGCCGCGAATCCCGTGCGGCGGATAACGCGTCGCGGCCACCGCCGCGCGCGCTTCGTCGGCGCTCTGCACCATCGGCACGAGCAGCGTCTGCGCACCGAGATCGAGCACCTGCTTGACGATCACCGGATCGTTCCACGGCACGCGCACGACCGGCTGCGACGGATAGGGCGCGATCGCCTGCAACTGCGCGAGGATCGTCGGCACCGTGTTCGGCGCATGTTCGCCGTCGATCAGCAACCAGTCGAAACCGGCGCCCGCGACGACTTCGGCGCTGTACGGATTCGCCAGGCCGAGCCACAAGCCGACCTGCGCGTCGCCACGCGCGAGCGCGGCCTTGAAGACATTCGACGGAATCTGCATCGCTCGCTCACCTCACGCGAAATAGCACTGGATCGTCCCGAGCGGGCCGTAGTCGACGCTGAACGTGTCGCCCGAGCGCGCCGCGCACGGCCGCGTGAACGAGCCGCCGAGCACGACCTGCCCCGGCTCCAGCGCGACGTCGAAGCGCGACAGCCGATTCGCCAGCCACGCGACGCCATTGGCCGGATGGTTCAGCACGCCGGCCGCGACGCCCGTTTCCTCGACAACGCCGTTGCGCGACATGATCGCCGCGACCCAGCGCAGGTCGACGTCCTGCGGCCGCACCGGCCGCCCACCGATCACGACGCCCGCGTTCGCCGCGTTGTCGGCGATCGTGTCGAACACCTTGCGCGGCCGCTTCGTATCGGGATCGATCGACTGGCTGCGCGCGTCGATGATCTCGAGCGCGGGCACCACGTAATCGACCGCGTCGTACACGTCGAAGATCGTGCAGTTCGGGCCGGTGAGCCGCTTGCCGAGCACGAATGCGAGTTCGACCTCGACGCGCGGCACGATGAAGCGCCCGGCCGGGATCGTGCCGCCGTCGTCGAAGAACATGTCGTCGAGCAGCGCGCCGTAATCGGGCTCGTCGATCTGCGACGTGTTCTGCATCGCCTTCGACGTGAGGCCGATCTTGTGTCCCTTGAGCGTGCGGCCTTCCGCGAGCTTGAGGGCGACCCACTTGCGCTGGATCGCATACGCGTCGTCGATCGTGATGTCGGGATGGTCGAGCGAGATCTGGCGGATCTGCTTGCGCTCGCGCTCGGCGTCGTGCAGACGCTGCGCGAGCTGGTCGATGATGGCGGGTTCGAGCATGGTCGGATCGGGAATGGGGTTCAGCCGGCCCGCTTGTAGCGGGCGTGAATGTTGTTGTGCTTGTACGAGCCGCTTTCGCTGAACTCGGTCAGCTCCATCGACAGCGCGAGATAACGCTTCGCGTACAGCGCCGCGAAATGCGCCTTGATCGCGTCGAACAGCGCGTCGCACGCGGCCTGCTTGGTCTCGTCGCTGCGGCCCGAGCCGATCTTCAGCGTCACGTGGACGAACGCGTCGTCCTCCGTGCCGTCGGCGACGCAGTAATCCTGCAGCTCGATCGCGCGCGAGCGGATGCCGCCGGTCGGAAACACGCCGCCCTGCGCGATCAGCGTCGCGTTGATCGTGCGCAGCAGCGCGGGAATGCGCGCGTCGTCGCGGATGTTCGCGGTGTATTCGACGACGATGTGTGGCATGGCAACGCTCCGGATAAGTGATGCGGCGCTCAGGCGAGCGGGAAGATCGCGTTGATCTGCCCGGTGCCCGAGCTCGCGAAATAGTCGGTGACGATCTCGACGGGCTTGTCGTAACGATCCCAGCCGAGCAGGCCGAGCAGCATCGCGGTGTCGTGCATGCCGCCTTCGCCGTGGCAATGCGTGTTGTACTCGGGCAGCATCGCGCAGAAGGTCTTGAAATCGCCCTGCTTCCACAGCTCGACCACGCGCAGGTCGACCTGCCGGAAGAACTCGCGGCTGATCTGGTGGATCGATTCCTCCGGGCTGCCGTTGTCGTTGAAGCGGTGCGACAGCGAGCCGCTCGCAAGGAACGCGACGTTCGAATCGCTCTTCTCGATCGCCTCGAGCAGCGCCTCGCCGAAGCGCCGGCTTTCGTCGAGCGTGTGCCACATGCACCAGCCCGCGATCGACACGACCTTGAAGTGCTGGTCGCCGTTCATGTAGCGCATCGGCACGAGCGTGCCGTATTCGAGTTCGAGGCTGTCGATCTCGTGTGCGCGCGTCGCGATGCCGCGTGCGCTGGCCGTCTCCGCGATCAGGCGGCCGAGTTCGGGGTTGCCTGGATACGCGTACTCCATGTCGCGGATGAAGTGCGGCAGCTCGTTGCTGGTATACGTACCCGCGAACCGCGCATTGCAGTTCACGTGATAGCCGGCGTTGACGAGCCAGTGCACGTCCGACACGACGATCGTATCGACGCCGAGCGCGCGGCAGCGCTCGCCGATCAGCTGGTGGCCGCGGATCGCCGCTTCGCGGCAGCCGTGATGCCTGCCGGGCAACTCCGACAGGTACATCGACGGCACGTGCGTGATCTTCGCGGCGAGGGACAGTTTGCCCATCGTTCAAGTCTCCGTATCGTTCGTTCTTGCTTGCGGCGCCACGACCCGCGCCCGTCACACGCCCCAGCGGGGAATGTGATGCGAACCCATCGAGATGCACACGTTCTTGATCTCCGCGAACACCTCGAAGCTGTACTCGCCGCCCTCGCGCCCGGTGCCCGACTCCTTCACGCCGCCGAACGGCTGGCGCAGGTCGCGCACGTTCTGGCTGTTCACGAACACCATCCCGGCCTCGATGCCGCGCGCGAGGCGATGCACCTTGCCGACGTCCTGGGTCCAGATGTACGACGCGAGCCCGTAGGACGTGTCGTTCGCAAGCCGCAGCCCGTCCTCCTCGTTCTCGAACGGAATCAGGCACGCGACCGGCCCGAAGATCTCTTCCTGCGCGATGCGCATCCGGTTGTCGACGTCGGCGAACACGGTCGGCCGCACGAAGTTGCCGTTGCGCAGATGCTCGGCGAGGCCGGCCGGCTTGTCCGCACCGCCTGCCACCACGCGCGCGCCTTCCTGCTCGCCGATCCGGATATAGCCGGTCACCTTCTCCCAGTGCTGGCGCGTGATCATCGCGCCGAGCTGCGTCGCCTGATCGGACGGATCGCCGACCACCAGGTTGTTCGCGCGGCGCGCGAATTCCTGCACGAAGCGGTCGTAGATCGTGCGCTGCACGAAGATCCGCGAGCCCGCGGTACAGCGCTCGCCGTTGATCGAGAAGATCGTGAACAGCGACGCGTCGAGCGCGCGGTCGAAATCGGCATCGTCGAAAATCAGCACGGGCGACTTGCCGCCGAGCTCCATCGAATATTTCTTCAGGCCCGCGCGCTCCATGATCCGCTTGCCCGTGACCGTGCCGCCCGTGAACGACACCGCGCGCACGTCCGGATGGCGCACCAGCGCGTCGCCGGCCGTCGCGCCGTAGCCTTGCACGACGTTCAGCACGCCCGGCGGAATGCCGGCTTCGAGCGCGAGCCGGCCGAGCTGGTCGGCCGTCAGCGGCGACAGCTCCGACATCTTCAGCACGGCCGTGTTGCCGAGCGCGAGGCACGGCGCCGTCTTCCACGTCGCGGTCATGAACGGCACGTTCCACGGCGACACCAGCGCGCACACGCCGACCGGCTGGTACAGCGTGTAGTTCAGCATCTGGTCGTCGACCGGATAAGTGCGGCCGTTCATCTGCACGCACACTTCCGCGAAGAAGTTGAAGTTCTCGGACGCGCGCGGAATCAGCTGCTTGCTCGTCTGCGCGATCGGCAGGCCGGTGTCCTGCGTCTCGAGCGCGGCGAGCATCGGCACGTTCTTCTCGATCAGCTCGCCGAGCTTGCGCATCAGCTTCGCGCGCTCCTTCGCGGGCGTGTTCGCCCACTTCGGGAATGCGTCCTTCGCCGCGCGCACGGCCGCGTCGACTTCGGCCTCGCCGGCCGATGCGACGTCGGTGATCACGTCGCCCGTCGCGGGATTCAGCGTCGTGAAGGTCTCGCGGCTCTCGACCTCACGGCCGCCGATCCAGTGCTTGATGGTCATGTGCTCTCCTTGGGCGACGGGCTCAGCCGGCGCGATAGTAGTCTGCTTCGCCGACGATCGTGTTCACGAGCCGGCCGATTCCTTCGATTTCGGTCACGACCTCGTCGCCCGGCTTCGTGTCGGCCAGCCCTTCCGGCGTGCCGGTCAGGATCAGGTCGCCCGGCGAGAGCGTCATGAAACTGCTGATGTGCTCGATCAGCGCGGGCACGTCGAAGATCATGTCGCGCGTGCTGCCGCGCTGCGTCTCCCGGCCGTTCACCGTCGTGCGCAGCGTCAGGTCGCCCGCGTCGCCGATCTCGTCGCGGCTGACGAACCACGGCCCGAGCGGCGTGCAGGTGTCGCGGTTCTTCACGCGCAGGTTCGGGCGGTAGTAGTTTTCGAGGTAATCGCGGATCGCGTAGTCGTTCGCAACCGTGTAGCCGGCGACGTGGTCGAGCGCCTGCGCGCGGCTCACGTTGCGCGCCGGGCGGCCGATCACGACGGCCAGCTCGCACTCGTAGTGCATGTGCGTCGCGTCCGCCGGGCGCACGGTGCGCGAGCGGTGACCAATGAACGTGTTCGGCCCCTTCAGGAAGATCAGCGGCTCGCTCGGCGCCTTGAACGCGAGTTCCTTCGCGTGGTCCGCGTAGTTGAGGCCGAGCGCGAACGTCGTGCGCGGCGCGACGGGCGGCAGCCACGTCACCACGTCCTCGGCGACCACGCGGCCCGTGTCGAGGCGGATCGCGCCGTCGCCGGCCGGTTCGGCCGCATGCAGTGCGCCGTTGTAGATCACGCGCGCCGTCTTCATCGTGCTTCCTCCGCAATCAGCGTATGCCGCAACGTGCCGATGCCGGCGGCGGTAATCTCGATCGTGCTGCCCGCGCGGGCACGCGGTGCGCCACCCGCGACGCCGAGCAGCAGCACGTCGCCCGCGTCGAACGACATGAATGCCGTCACGTCGGCGATCAGTTCCCGCACCGGGCGGATCAGCGTGGCGGTCGACGCGGACACCACGGCATCGCCGTCGATCCGCACGGTCAGGCCGATCGCGCCGACATCGCCGAGCGCGGCCGCCGGCACGATCGCCGGGCCCAGCGGGCAGAAGCCGTCGCGACACTTGAAGCGCACGGCCGGACGGTAGTAATCGGGATGCGGGACCGACACGTCGCTCGCGAGCGTGAAGCCATGCACGTAGTCGAGCGCCTGCGCGGCCGGTACGCGCGTCGCGCGCCGCGAGAACACGACGGCCACCGACGCGCCGATCTCCAGCGCATCGACGCCCGCCGGCACCACGACGGCCGCACCGTCCGCCGCATGCGTGTTGGCCGGTTTGATGTAAAGGATCGGCGCCTGCGGCGGACGGCCGTAAGGCGGTGCGTGCACGGCATCGCCGAGCGCGTCGAGTGCGGCGCGCTCGTTGAGCAGCGCACCGTAGACGGTACCGATGGCGACCGGCAGCGGCGGCGCCGCGGCGGTCCTGCAAGACAGCTCCATGCGTCATTCCCCTGCCGCGCGTCGCGGCGCATCGTCAATAGTTAATATCTTAAGTAAACAATCGGACGCTGGCAACCTCGATTACCCTGATACATGAAATTCAGCACCGTCGGCTGTTAAGATTGATGCGTCCCCGTCCATTCCTCACCCCCGATGAACCGTACGCTCGACCATCGCAACCTGGCCATGCTGCTGCTCGAGGCCCGCGAAACGCTGATGGGCCTGTTCCGCCCCATTCTCAAGGAATTCGCGCTGACCGAACAGCAATGGCGGATCATCCGCGTGCTCGACGGCGAGCCGGCGCATGCGCTCGAAGCGGGACAGATCGCGCGCCGCTGCTGCATCCTGAGCCCGAGCCTCACGGGCGTGCTGGAACGGATGGAGCGTGACGGCCTGATTACGCGCACGCGCGCGCAGGAAGACCAGCGCCGGCTGCTGGTGAGCCTGACGCCGCAAAGCAGGAAGCTGGTGACCGAAATCGGCCCGCGCATCGACGAGCAGTATCGCCAGCTCGAAGCGCGTTTCGGCCAGGACGGCCTGGACGACATCTACCGTGCGCTCGACCGGCTGATCGAACTCGGCAGCGCGTCGTAGGGCATGCTGCCGCCGGACCGCGGCGAGCGGCGGCGGGTGAACCCGAACCCGGGAACCGGCAAGCCGCGGATCGCGCTGGCCGTCAGTGCAGCGCCCCGCGCATCAGTTCGGTCACCGCGACGCCGCGGGACGTGCGCATGCATTCCTCGACGTAATCGATGAACGGCAGCGGCTCGAAATCGATTTCGTCGCGCACGCGGCGGTTGTCGAACACGCGATCGACCGTCGCGAACTCCGCGCCACGCTGCAACGCCCGGCCGATCACGCGCTCGAGCGCCGGATCGGACCGCCCGAGCACGTCGCGCACCACGAGCGGCAGGTCGGCCGGCGCGCACGCGGCGTAACGCGGCGCGCCCGTCATGCCGGCCGCCTCGTCCATCGCGCGCACGATCTGCGCGACCTGCGGCGCCTCGTCGCCGGCCGACACGTGGTACACGTCGTGCATCAGCGTCGGCTTCACGGCCAGCAGCATCGTCGCGCGTGCGACGTCGTCGACCGACACGATGTCGATGCGCGTCATCGGCCGCGCGGTGAAGCGGCGCGCCGCGTGCGCGACGCGGAACATCCAGAACGAATTCGGCGCGGGCCGCGTGCCGAGCACCGTGTGACCGACGACGTGCGACGGACGCACGACGACGAGCGGCAGCCCGAGCGCGCGCAGGCGCTGCTCCGTTTCCGCCTTCGCTTGCAGGTAGTCGGCCGCGAGCACCGCGCCGTGCAGCCCGTCGCTGCCCTGCGCCGCATCGCTCGCCGCCGCACCCGCCATTTCCTCGTAAACGATCCCGCCGCGGCCCGCATGCGCATAAGCGGTGCCGACGTAGACGAAACGCTGCAGTTGCGGTGCGTGCGCGAACCGCTCGGCAAAGCGCAGCGATTCGGCGAGGTCAGCCTGCAGATGCGTACCGTCGGCCGGCGACGCGTGGCCCGCGCAGTGAATCACGTGCGTCGCGCCGGCGAGACGCGGCGCGTCGGCACCCTGCCACACGTCGCCGAGCGCACCGACGACCACGTTCGCGTCGCCGAGACGCGATGCCCAGTACGGCGCGAGCCCCGCGCGCAGCGCCGCTTCACGCAAACGCGCGACCGCGTGGCCGCGATTCTCGGCGCGCACGACACACACGATGCGCTCGAGCAAGCCTGCGTTGACGAGCGCCGTCAGCACGGTACTGCCGATGAAGCCGGTGGCGCCGGTGAGCACCAGCCGCCCGACGTTGGCCGCCGCGACCGGCGCGCTGGCCGGCGACACGAGGCTCGTGCGCCAGTTGAGCGACAACGCGGTTTTCCAGATCAGCACGATAGTCTCCTTCGAAGAATCGGCCGGACGGCGCGGCAGCCCCGGATCGCGGAGTTGCGCACGGCGGTCGGCCGGGCCGGGGCCGACGCTCGCCCCGGCAGTCCCGATCGGCTGCGGCCCGCGATCGCGTCGATCGCGTCTCTGACACGAGGCGGCGGCCCGCCACGGACGGGCGTCCGCGGCGCAGGATCGGGAAAATCCAAGTGTGGGGCCGGATCGTCCGCAAGTCTGTCCTGAAAGTTTTGTGAAAGTGTGTGGATTTGTGCGCGAATGTCGGCGTGTGTCGTGCCGGCCGGGTTGTCAACTCGGTGAAATGCCCGGCCGGGCAGCTTTCGACTGAGGTTCGCCGGCGCGCTTCGAGCCAGCGCCTCGGCGCGACACATCGACGCGCCCCGGCCTAGTCATCGCATATCCCGGGCAAACCCGACGCGAGGCCGCGGCATGCAGATCGCGGTGCCGTCTGCGTTTGCGCGCGGGGCCGGAATCCGCGCGTATCGTCAGACGTCCTTTCATCCGAGACCCCAATAGACACAATTCGGATTTATTGAGGATTATCACTTGCGTTTCACTGCAGTCTATCTAGACTATCCAAACCAAATCGGTCGAATGTGTCATTTTCTATCTTCCAGGAGACGTTCCAATGCGCCTCACTATTCGGATTAATGGCAGCGAATCGGCAACCCGGCACTCGTTCGCGGTGTTGTGGGTCGATACCGACGAGCGGCTGTGGTCGCGCGAGGCACACCAGGGCATCGATCTCCCGGCCTGGGGCAAGGTTCGGGACGTGGAAGGCGCGATGGCCCTCTGCGCCGCCGATAGCGGGAATGCCGTGTGCCAGTTGAAGGGCCTGTCGTTCAGCGCGACGCAGCGCGAACAAGGTACCGCGGTGCTCGCCGGCGAGCACCCCGACGGCGCGTGGCGCCTGCAGGCGGTCGATCGCTCCACGGCGGAGCCGGAATACCACGAATTCATTTCCGTCGCGCGATAGGTATTTTTGACGGCAATCCTCTGCGGTTTTCGGGTTTATTCCGGTTTCCGCGATATTAATTTCGATATTCAGAAATAACGGCGCCTCTCTTCGAGGCGTTTTTTTATTTTTGCGTCCCGAAAATAATCGGGGCCGGGTTGATTGAGTTACATCCGCGATCACGACCCGCCGCGCCATTCCGATTCGTCGGCGGCATCGGGCAATGCCCGCGCCGCCGCTCCCGCCTTCATCCCGCCTTTTCCGCCCGGAACCACGTCGCCGATGCGCATCTTTTACGTGGCCGAAACACAGTTTCCCCACACGACGTTTACTCATTTATTACAATCACATTATTCCGACTGACTTGCCGCCGTCCGGCGGCCCGACCCGGCCCTTGCATGCGCGTGAAAAAGAAGACCCACCCCGCCGATCCGTACGCCGCCGCGACCAAGCACCCGATGCTCGCGTCGCGCCTGCCGATGTGGCGCTCGAAGCTGGTCGTGATCATGGTGTCCCTCGGTTTCGCCGCGCTGATCGGACGCGCGTTCTGGGTGCAGGTCGCGAACCAGGATTTCTATGTCGGGGAAGGCCAGAAGCGCTACCAGCGCACGATCGAGCTCGACGCGATGCGCGGGCGCATCGTCGACCGCAACGGTGCGATGCTCGCGGTCAGCCTGTCGACCTATGAAATCTGGGCGAACCCGAAACAGGTCGCCGAAATCGACTATCCGCAGATCGCGAAGCTGCTCGACATGCCGCTCGCGGAGGTGAAGCGCCGCCTGCGCAACGACCGTACGTTCGTGCTGCTCAAGCGGCAGATCGACGCCGAGACCGCAAGCCGGCTCGACAAGCTCGAGATCGACGGCATCACGCAGATCGCCGATTCGAAGCGCTTCTATCCGGAGGGCGAATCGGCCGCGCACGTGGTCGGCTTCACCAACGTCGAGGACAAGGGCCAGGAAGGTGTCGAGCTCGCCGCGAACGGGCGGCTGTCGGGTACGTCCGGGCAGCGCGAGGTGATCCGCGACCGGCTCGGCCGCATCGTGTCCGACACGCGCCCGCTCGTGCCCGCGCAGCACGGCGCGACGATCGAACTGACGATCGACCGGCGGATCCAGCAGCTCGCGTTCAGCCAGCTCAAGGCAGCGGTGCTCGAGAACAACGCGGTGGCCGGCAGCGTCGTCGTGCTCGACGCGCAGAACGGCGAAATCCTCGCGCTCGCGAACTATCCGACCTTCGACCCGAACGACCGTGCACGCCTGACGGGCCAGCAGCTGCGCAACCGCGCGGTGATCGACACGTTCGAGCCGGGCTCGACGATCAAGCCGCTCGTCGTCGCGCTGTCGATCGACGAGCGCAAGGTCACGCCGAACACGATCATCAACACGTCGCCGGGCACCTACAAGATCGGCCCGGCCGTGATCCACGACACGTCGAACCACGGCTCGCTGACCGTCTCGCAGGCACTGCAGAAGTCGAGCAACGTCGCGCTCGCGAAGCTGGCGCTGAACCTGCCCGCCGAAACGATCTGGAACAAGTACCAGGAATACGGGATCGGCCGCGCGCCGGAACTGACGTTCCCGGGCGTCGCGTCGGGCCGCCTGCGCGGCTACAAGCGCTGGCGGCCGATCGAGCAGGCGACGATGGCGTACGGCTACGGGCTGTCGATGTCGCTGCTGCAGATCGCGCAGACCTACACCGCCTATGCGGGCGACGGCACGCTGCACCCGGTGTCGCTACTGAGGAACGGCTCCGACCCGCAGACGATCGAGGCCCATCGCGGCCACCGCGTGACGTCGCCGCAGACCGCGGCGGCGATCCGTTCGATGCTCGAGTCGGCCGTCGGCGAAGGCGGCACGGGGCGCCGCGCGCGCGTCGACGGCTACCGGATCGGCGGCAAGACGGGCACGGCGCGCAAGCAGGTCGGCGCAACCTATGCGAAGGGCAAGTACCGCGCACTGTTCGCGGGGATGGCGCCGATGAGCAACCCCCGCCTGATCGTCGCGGTGATGATCGACGAGCCGCGCGGCAAGGGCTATTACGGCGGCACGGTGGCCGGCCCGGTGTTCTCGTCGGTCACGAGCGGCTCGCTGCAGCTGCTCGGCGTGCCGCCGGACGCGCCGGTCGAGCCGACGCCGAATGCGCCGCTCAAGGCGGCCGCGCCGCAAAAGACGGTCGCGGCGCCGAAGGCCGAGCGGCAAGCGCAGACGGTGGCCGCCGGGAAGGCGGCGGCGCCTGTGAAAACGGCCGCGCAAGCCGGCGCGGCCGTAGAGACGAAGGCGGCGGGCTGAAGCCGCTTGGGCGTGGGTGAAGTCGCCGGGGCGCGGCGCGGCGGCGAACAGGTCGGCTGACAGATCGAGGTCGGCTGTTCGCTACGTAGAACCCGCCGCACGCGCCGTTCCGAGAGGCCGGCGCAATCCTGTAATCCCGGCGATCCGCGCAGTCCGCGCAGTCGCAGCGATCCTATCGATCCGAGCGATCCCAGCCGCTAACCATCAATGCGCGGCCGCCACCGGCTTCGCCATCCTGCCGAGCACGTGCTCGGTCATCCCGCGCGCGAGTTCGCTCTCGCCCATGAACACGGTGCCGATGCCCTCGCTCGACAGCAAGTCGGCCTCGTCGCTGCTGTTCGTGCACAGCACGACCTCCAGCGCCGGATTGAGCGTGCGCGAGATCTCGACGATCTGCCGCACGTCGAATACGTCCGGCAGCGTGACGACCAGCATCCCGGCGCGCGCGATATGCGCCTGCACGAGCACGACCGGCTCGATCGCGTCGCCCGACACGGCCGCGACACCGTCCGCGCGCAGCTTCTCGACGAGCTCGCGATTCTGCTCGACGACGACATAGGCGATCCCGCGCTCGTCCAGCGCATGCGCGATCCGCGTGCCGACCTTACCGTAGCCGACGATCACGACCTGGCCGGTCAGGTGCGTCTGCGGCGTCGACATCGGCAGCGCGGCGAGCGGATCGTCGCGTGCCTCGAGCTTGCGCGCGAACGCCGAATGCTTGCGGATCCATGCGAGCGCCGGATCGATCATCGCGAACAGCAGCGTGTTCATCGCGATCGAGATCAGCGCGACCGCGAGAATCAGGCTCTGCCCCTCGGCCGACAGCAGCCCGAGCGCACGGCCGAGCCCCGCGAGGATGAACGAGAACTCGCCGATCTGGGCGAGGCCGGCGCCGACCGTCAGCGCGGTGTTCAGCGGATAGCGGAACGCGATCACGAGCGCGACCGCCGCGAGCGTCTTGCCGATCAGCACGATCGCCGCGACCTCGATCACGTGCAGCGGCTCGGCGAGCAGCACCTTCGGGTCGAACAGCATCCCGACCGAAATGAAGAACAGCACCGAGAACGCGTCACGCAGCGGCAGCGTCTCGTCGGCCGCACGCCGGCTGAACTCCGACTCGCGCATCATCATCCCGGCGAAGAACGCGCCGAGCGCGAACGACACGTCGAACAGCTTGGCCGCGCCGAACGCGATGCCGACCGCCGCGGCGATCATGCACAGCGTGAACAGTTCGCGCGAACCGGTACGGGCGACGAGCCACAGGATGCGCGGGAACACGCGCTTGCCGACCACGAGCATCAGCGCGATGAACGCGGCGACCTTCAGCATCGTGACGCCGAGCGTGCCCCACACGCTGCCGCCGGCCGCGTGCGCGTCGCCGGGCGGCGTGCCGCCGAGCAGCCCCGCGACGGGCGGCAGCAGCACGAGCACGAGCACCATCACGAGATCCTCGACGACGAGCCAGCCGACCGCGATGCGTCCGTTGACCGTCTCGACGAGCCCGCGCCCCTCGAGCGCCCGCAACAGCACGACCGTGCTCGCGACCGACAGCGCGAGCCCGAACACGAGCGCCGCGCCGAGGCTCCAGCCCCAGGTGAGCGCGAGCCCGCCGCCGAGCAGCGTCGCGACGGTAATCTGGACGACGGCCCCCGGCAGCGCGATCTTGCGCACCGCGAGCAGGTCGCCGAGCGAAAAATGGAGGCCGACGCCGAACATCAGCAGCATCACGCCGACTTCCGCGAGCTGCTGCGCGAGCGACAGGTCGCCGACGAAACCGGGCGTGCCGGGGCCGATCACGATCCCGGCGAGCAGATAGCCGACGAGCGGCGGCATTTTCAGCAGCGACGCGAGGTAACCGAAGATCATCGCGAGACCGAAACCGGCCGCGAGCAACGCAATCAGGCTGATGTCATGAGGCATCCCCCCTCCCGAGTTCTTGTAACGATTTAGTAAGGTTCAAGAATGGAAGGATAAGGGATGAGGCGAAAAATTGGCGCGCCACCGCGAAAAATTCATGCGGGTGGCGCGCCATTGCGGGGTGCAACCCCGGTCGGGCGGAACGCGCCCCGCGGGCCGACCGGCGCCGCGAGGCGGAGCGGGTGGGCGGGGCCGGATGCCCCGCCGCGTGGGTCAGCGCGCCGCTTGCGGGAACCGCGCGCCCGGCGGCGGCTCCGGCCGCGTCGACGGCACGCTCTTGCGCACCTTCGCGACCTGCGCGGCCGTGATCGCCGTCCCCGTATTGCCCCAGCTCGTGCGCACGAAGTTCGACACGTCCGCGACTTCCTGGTCCGACAGGCGCCAGCCGAACGGCGGCATCGTGAAGGTCGACGGCGCGGTGTGCGTGCCCTTCAGCGCGCTGCCCGACAGCACGACGTGGATCACCGAAGTCGGATCGTCGCCCTGCAGGACAGGGTTGCCGGCGAGCGCCGGGAACACCCGCGTGTAGCCGTGGCCGTCGCTGCGGTGGCAGGCCATGCAGTTGTCGCGATAGACCGCCGCGCCCGGCTTGCTCGCGTCGCCGGTTTGCAGCGCGTGCGCGGCCGTCGCGTCGTACGCGTACGGTGCCTCGCCCTGCACCTTTGGCGGCAGCGTCTTCAGGTAGCGTGCGATCGCCGTGAGATCGTCGTCGCTCATGTGCTGCATGCTGTGGCCGACCACGTCCGTCATCCCGCCGAACGCGGCCGTGCGCAGCGTGCGGCCGGTCTTCAGGAACTGCACGATCTCGGTTTCGTTCCACGTGCCGAACCCGGTGCGCGGCTCGCCGCGCAGGCTGGTCGGCACCCAGCCGTCGATCGCCGCGCCGCCGGCCAGGAAGTCGAGGCCGCCCGCGTCGGTCAGCGCGCGCTCCTGCATCGTCGCCGCGCGCGGCGTGTGGCACGCGCCGCAATGGCCGAGCCCCTGCACGAGATACGCGCCGCGCGCGACCACCGGATCGGTGTACGGCGCCGCATCGAACGGCTTCGGCGTCGGCGCGAACATCTTGCGCCAGAACGTCAGCGGCCAGCGCATCGACAGCGGCCACACGATGTCCACCTTGCGGTTCTCGTGCTCGACCGGCGCGACGCCGTGCATGAAGTACGCGTACAGCGCCTTCATGTCGTCGTCGGTCAGGCGCGCATAGGACGGGAACGGCATCGCCGGGTACATCGTGTCGCCGTTCTTGCGCACGCCCTCGCGCACCGCACGGGTGAAGTCCTCATACGTCCAGCCGCCGAGGCCCGTCTTCGGGTCCGGCGTGATGTTCGTCGAGTAGATGCCGCCGATCGGCGTGTCAAACTTCAGCCCGCCCGCGAACGGCTTGCCGCCGCTCGCGGTGTGGCACGCGATACAGTCGCCCGCGCGGGCCAGATATTCGCCGCGCTTGACGAGGTTCGCGTCGGCAGACTGTGCGACCGGTGCGGCTGCCGGGCCCGAAGCCGCGGCGGGCGCGGATGCCGGCTGCGCGAACGCGGTGCCGCCCGCGAGACCGAACGCCGCCCAGGCCGTGCCGATCGCCAGGGCGCGCCGCAGCGGGGAAATCCGGCGCGCGGCGTTGTAGTGGTTCATCGTCCTCTTCATGCGGTCACCAGCGGGGCGGGATTTTTCAGGTATTGCTCGCGGATCGCACGTGCCGACCAGTAAGCCAGCGCCGCGATGATCCCGGTCGGGTTGTAGCCGATGCCCTGCGGCAGCGCCGACGCGCCCATCACGAACACGTTGTGCACGTCCCAGCACTGCAGGTAGCGGTTCAGCACGCTCGTCTTCGGGTCGGTGCCCATGATCGCGCCGCCGACCAGGTGCGTCGTCTGGTACGCGCGCGAATCGAAATGCTTGCCGAACTCGCGCGTCGACACGCCGATCGCCTTCGGCCCCATCGCCTCCGCGATCTTCTTCATCTGCCCGGTCACGTACTGCGCCATCTTGATGTCGTTGTCCTTCCAGTCGAAGGTCATCCGCAACAGCGGCTGGCCGTACGAATCGCGATAGGTCGGATCGAGGTCGAGATACACGTCGCGGTACGACATGTTCGTGCCGTGCGCGTCCATCGAGATCGTGTGCGCGTAGTTGTCCTTCACGGCCTTCTTCCACGCCGAGCCCCACTGCGGCGTGCCCGGCGGCGTCGCGATGCCGCTGATCGGCTTCACGCCGGCCTGGTTCACCCACAGCGGCGAGCCGCCGACGAAACCGAGCGGGCCGTGGTCGAAGTTGTCCGCGTTGAAGTCGTCCACCGCGACACCGTTGCCGCCCGCGCCGATGAACGGATTCGTGAAGGTGTCCTTGTCGAAGAACGCCTTGATCGTCGACAGGTTCTGGTACGCGAAATTGCGGCCCACCACGCCTTCGCCCGAGATCGGGTCGTACGGCTTGCCGATGCCCGACAGCAGCAGCAGGTGCACGTTGTGATACTGGAACGCGGCGACGATCACAAGATCGGCCGGCTGATGCACTTCACGGCCGGCCGGGTCGACGTAGGTGACGCCCGTCGCGCGCTTCTTCGTGTCGTCGAGGTCCACGCGCAGCACGTGGCACTTCGAGCGCAGCTCGAAGTTCGGCACCTGCTTCAGCGCGGGCAGGATGTTCAGGTTGGGCGACGCCTTCGAGTACATGTAGCACGCGTAGCCGCTGCAGTAGCCGCAGAAGTTGCACGGCCCCATCTGCACGCCGTACGGGTTCGTGTACGGACCCGACGTGTTCGCCGACGGCAGCCGGTACGGATGCAGCCCCAGCGACTTCGCGGCGTCGGAGAAGCGCTGCGCCGAATACGTATTGAGCTGCGCGGGCAGCGGGAAGTTGTCGCTGCGGTTGGCCTCGAACACGTTGCCGTCGCCGACCACCTTGCCGCCGACCTTGTAAGCCTGCCCCGACGTGCCGAACACCTTCTCGGCGAAGTCGAAATACGGCTCGAGTTCGTCGTAGGTGACACCCGTGTCCTGGATCGTCATCCCTTCGGGGATGAACTTCTTGCCGTAGCGCTCTTCGTAGTGGCTGCGCAAGCGCAGCTCCTCCGGCGTGATCCGGAAATGCACGCCCGACCAGTGCAGCCCCGCGCCGCCGACGCCCTCGCCCGGCAGGAACGCGGCGAGCTGCCGGTACGGCAGCGCAGTGTCGTTCACGCCGTGGCGGATCGACACGGTCGTCTTCGACAGGTCGAGGAACAGCTTCTTGCGGACGTTGTAGGTCAGCTCGTCGATCGTGTTCGGATACGCGCCGTCCGGATAGGTGTCGCGATATTCGCCACGCTCGAGCGCGACGACGTTCAGGCCCGCTTCGGTCAGTTCCTTCGCGAGAATCGCGCCGGTCCAGCCGAAGCCGACGATCACCGCATCGACGTGCGGCTTCTTTTCTGCGGTCATCAGGTGCGCTCCCCGTTGATCGAGACGGGGCCGTACGGATAGGGCTTGCCGTTCTGGTTGACGAAATCCATGAAGTCGGCGCGCGCGCCCGGAAAACCGATCATCTTCCACGCGGCCATGTCGTGATTGCCGCCGTGCACCGGATCGCAGAAGTAGCCTTCGCGCGTGTTCTGCAGCAACAGACCGAAGAACACCGTGGACGGCACGTCGTCGATCTGCGCGCCGCCTTTTTCCAGCGCACCGAGCACGGTGTCGCGGGTTGGCGCGTCGAGGTCGGCGAACGCCTTGCCGTGGGCCTTTTCGCAATAGCGGTTGACCGCCGCGATGCCGAGCCGGTAGATGTCGCGCGGCACGAGCTTGAGCTGGTAGCCGAGCTCGGGCACGCCCTGCTGGAACGGCCCCTGCATGTACCACGTCGCGCCGTGCGCGTACGGGGTTTCCATCTGGCGGTCGATGAATTCGGGCGCGCCGGATTCGAGCGCGCCGGGGCCTTCGGCATCGGCCGGAATCAGCCGGTCGACGGCGGCCTGGACGAACGCCCACTCCTTCGCATCGAAGAAGGTCGGCTTGTACGGCGCGCGTTCGGCGCCGGCCGACGCGGCTGAGGCATTGCCGGCCGTGGTCGAGGACGACGACGAGCGCAGGTCGCAACCGGCGACCGACGCGATCGGCACGAGCGCGACCGACGTGCGCAGGAAGCGGCGACGCGAGTTGGGTTTGTCGGGTGGCGTGGACATGGTCGGATGTTGATCGTTGGGGAGCGTGATTCGGGAACCCGCATTCCGGATGCGGCATGCCCGACACGGTAGCCATGCCGCGCGCGGCCGGCCGTCCTGTTCTTGCGATGTTGCGAGCAACCTCGATGCAGGCGCCGGCCGCGCACTGCGCGGTAGCGCCCGTCATGCAGCCGCGCGGCGTGCCGGTTTCGGCACGCCGCGCGGGGTCGACCTCTTCGCGGGTCTTATCGTCGGACAAATACCGGCTTGCCGCCCGCATCTGCCCGTCATCGCCATGGCCTATTCAACTTAGACGCCGCGCCGGCCGACGGCAAGCGCAACGTGCACGACCCTCATTTCGGGCCCGGCGACAAATGCCGCGAATTATAGATGGAACCGGTTCCATTTCCAAAGGGTTCAGTGCAATTCATTACATCGAAAACCGCAATAATGAGGAAATCGTTTTCCGGAATACGCAAGAGCCGTGGCGCGGCCGCGGCGTCGATCTCAGGGCCGGACGCACGCGCGGGTGTCGCTCGATGGGCGCCCGTGGTTTTTCAGGGGTAGCCCTGCCCGCGCCGCTCGGCGCTTTCCGATGCGGTGCCCGCGACGCACGTTACCGCTTCGCTCGCGGCAAAACGGCCGTCCCGCTCGACGCAGTGCTCACCACGGCCACAGCATCGACGCGATCGACAACGAAAGTGCCGCGCACAGCGGCGAGTAACAGAGGCTGTCCATGCGCGCGAAACGCGACCCGCGAACCCGCTTGAAAAAGCCGACGTAGCGGAAATCGCCGACGGCGCGCACCGCGAAGATCAGTGCGAGCGCAACGATCGCGAACGCGATCGCGCCGGGATACAGGTTCGGCCACAGCCAGCCCGCGCGCGACGCCACCGCGCTTGCGCCGGCCAGCAACGCCGCCGCGACGGCGAGCGTGCCGGGCACAGTCGGCCGCAGCAGCGGTACGCCGTCCTGTTCCGGAATGGCCGCACGCTTGCCGAGCCGTCCGCCGAACGCCCAATAGACGTGAACGAGTGCAATCGCACAAAGCGTCGGCACGCTGAAATACGCGCCCGTCATGTCGGTAAGCTTCCTTGTCTCATCGTGTCGTCGTGTCGTGATCCAGCCGGAAGGAATCCGGCACGCGGCCCCGTTCCGCGCCACCCGAGACGATACCCAAACCGCGTGCCGCATGCATTGCGACGTCCGGTCGCAATACGCCATGCCGCGTGTTGCGGTGCAGTGCGCGCACCGTCGCACCGGGCCGCCGCTTGACTTCCCTCCGGGCACCGCTACCCTCTTATTCCAGTACGGCACGCGAACCGTGCATGCGCAACCGTCGCACACGTGCCGTTCGCCGGCACGCACGATCGGACGATCGCGGCGCGCCCGGGCACGACAACCATGACGAATACCCATGGAGGCGACTCATGCTGATCGGTGTGCCGAAGGAGATCAAGAACCACGAATACCGCGTCGGCCTCACGCCGGCCGGCGCACGTGAGCTCACGCGACACGGCCATCGCGTGCTCGTGCAGCGCGGCGCGGGCACGGCAATCGGCCTGCTCGACGACGACTACACGGCCGCCGGCGCCGCACTGTGCGACGACGCGCGCGACCTCTTCGCGCGCGCCGACATGATCATCAAGGTCAAGGAGCCGCAGGCGGCCGAGTGCGCGATGCTGCGGCGCGGACAGATTCTTTATACGTATCTGCATCTCGCGCCCGATCCCGAGCAGGCGGCCGCGCTCGTGAAGTCCGGCGCGGTCTGCATCGCGTACGAAACCGTGACGGGCCCGGGCGGCGGACTGCCGCTGCTCGCGCCGATGAGCGAGGTCGCGGGGCGCATGTCGATCCAGGTCGCGGCAACGCACCTCGAAAGCCCGCGCGGCGGCCGCGGGGTGCTGATGGCCGGCGTGCCCGGCGTGCCGGCCGCGCACGTCGTGGTGCTCGGCGCGGGCGTGGTGGGCACCGGTGCGCTGCAGATGGCGGTCGGCCTCGGCGCGCGCGTCACCGTGCTCGACACGAACGTGGGCCGGTTGCGCCAGCTCGATCTGGTCTTCGCGAACCGGATCGCGACCGTCTGCTCGAACGCGCATACGATCGACGAAGCCGTGCGCGACGCCGACGTCGTGATCGGCGCGGTGCTCGTGCCGGGCGCGTCGGCACCGCGGCTCGTCACGCGCGACATGATCGCGACGATGCGCACGGGCGCCGTCGTCGTCGATGTCGCGATCGACCAGGGCGGCTGCTTCGAGACCTCGCATGCAACGACGCATGCGCAGCCGACCTTCGTCGTCGACGGCGTCGTGCACTACTGCGTCGCGAACATGCCGGGCGCGGTCGCGCGCACGTCGACGTTCGCGTTGAACAACGCGACGCTCGGCCATGCGCTCGCGCTCGCCGACAAGGGCTGGAAACGCGCGATGGCCGACGACCCGCATCTGCGCGCGGGCCTGAACGTATGCGACGGCCACATCACGTACGAGGCCGTCGCGCTGGCGCTCGGCCTGCCGTACGTACCGGCGGAAGACGCGCTGGCCTGACTTCGGCATGCGTGACGGCGCACACGTGCGCCGTCACGCGCCCTTCGGGCGGCCGCGCTTCGACGCGATGCTTGTGTCGCTTGTGTCGCTTGTGTCGCTTGTGTCGCTTGTGTCGCTTGTGCCGTTGGCGCCGCTGGCACCACTCGCGCCCATCGTGCGCGCCAACAGCGGCCGAAGTTGCGCGAGCGTGCGCGTGTTGAGCACGTCCTGTCGCGTGAGCCACCCGCGCCGCGCCTGGCCGATACCGTATCCAAGATTGTCCAGATCGTCCGCGCACCGCGCGTCCGAGCCGATCGCCACCGCGACGCCAGCCTTGGCGGCCTCGCGGCACCAGACGTCCGGCAGATCGAGCCGCCGCGGGTCGCCGTCGAGTTCGACGAAGCAGTGGCGCGCGGCGGCCGCGGCGAGCACGCGCGGCACGTCGAGTTCGCATGCGTCGCGTTCACCGAGCAGCCGGCCGGTCGGGTGCGCGAGGATCGTGAAATACGGGTGATCGATCGCGCGCAGCAGCCGCTCGGTCTGCGCGTCGCCCGGCAGGTCGAAGCGGTCACGTACCGCGCCGACCACGAGGTCGAGCCGGCCGAGCACGTCGTCGGGCACATCGAGGCTGCCGTCCTCGCGTATGCCGGCCTCGACGCCCTTCAGCAGCACGAAGTCGTCGAACGACGCGTTGAGGCGGTCGATCTCGTCGATCTGCCGTACGAGCCAGTCGGCATCGGTGCGGCCGCCGCCGGACTCCGGCGTGCGATCGGTCACGGCGAGATACGCGAGCCCGCGCGCACGCGCCGCGTCCGCCATCGCGCGCAGGCTGTCGCGCCCGGCCGCTGTGTCGGTATGCGCATGCAGATCGCCATGAACGTGCTTGCGTTCGACCAGCGCCGGCAGCGCGCCGACGCGCGACGCGTCGATCTCGCCGCGGCCCTCGCGCAACTCGGGCGGCACCCAGTGAAGGCCGATCGCCTCGTAGACGGATGCCTCCGTCGCGCCCGCGATCCGCTCGTCGCCGCGGAATACGCCGTATTCGTTGATCTTCAGCCCGCCGGCCTGCGCGATCCGGCGCAGCGCGATGTTGTGCGCCTTCGATCCCGTGAAGTAGACGAGCGCCGCGCCGAACGCGTCGGCGTCGACGACGCGCAGGTCGAACTGCAGCCCGTTGCCGAGCACGACGCTCGAACGCGTCTTGCCGTTCGCGAGCACGCGTGCGACCTCGCCGTAGCCGACGAACGCGTCGGCTACGGCGGCCGGATCGCGTGCGGTCACGAGGATGTCGAGATCGCCGACCGTCTCGCGGCAGCGGCGAAAGCTGCCGGCCGGCACCGCTTCGCCGACGCCGGCCACCTTGCGCAAGCGCTCGAGCAACGGCATCAGCGATTGCACGGCATCCGGCAGCAGAAAGCGCTGCGGCTCGCGCTTCAGGCGGTCGTCGATCGCGTCGAGCAGATGCGCTTCGGTCTTCGCGCCGAAACCCGGCAGCACGCGCACGTGCCCGCTCTTCGCTTCGACGCGCAGCTGCTCGAGCGAGTCGACGTGCAGCGCGTCATGCAGCGCCTTGACGCGTTTCGCGCCGAGCCCCGGCACGTCGAGCAGTTCGACGATCGCGCCCGGCAACGCATGGCGCAGCGTTTGCTGCAGTTCGCAGGTACCGGTCGCGGCGATCTCGCGCAGCTTCGCCGCGAGATCGGCACCGATCGACGGAATCCGGCCGAGATCGCTGCCGTTCGCGATCATCGCCGGAATGTCGCGCCCGTAGTCGGCAATCGTACGGGCCGCGTTGCGGTAGGCACGCACCCGGAACGGGTTGGCGCCCTGGATCTCGAGCATGTCGGCGATTTCGGCGAAGACGGCCGCGCACTCGGCATTGTGGATCGGCATGATCGGCGTGGCTCCCTTCCACGTGGATGGCGCCGTGCGCCGGCGCGCCGGCGTCGGCCCGCCCGGCGCCGCATGTCGACGGCGGCGGGTGCCCGTTGGTCATCCCGCGCCGATTGCCCGTGCCGTACCGCGCGGGGCATGTTGCTTGCGCGGCCCCTGCACCGACGTCAGAGCGATGCGCGCGGTGTCGTCGCGTAGCGCCGCTCGTATACCGACTGGCAATGCGTGCAACGCTCGGCGGTCGGGCGCACGAGCAGTCGCTCGTAGCCGACCGGCGCATCGCAATCGATGCACTCGCCGTAGCTGCCGTCGCGCATGCGCTGCTGCGCGCGCCCGATCGCGCGCAACTCGGCCAGCTTCATCCCGATCAGCGCGTGATCCATGTCGACGAACAGATCGGCATTGGCCTCGTCGCCCTCGTCCGGCGCCGCGCCGGCAAGCTCCGCATAGGACTCCGACGCGCGCTGGTCCTCGCTCGTCCGGATCTCCGCACGCAACGCCTGCTCGCTCTCGGTCAGCCGTCGCTGCAGCGTCTGCCGTTGTTCTCGATCGAGCGCCATCGCCGTCCCTCCTTTTCCGGGTTCCGCGCAATGAGGCATGCGGCGCGCGGTTGTCGCGCCGGTGCACGGCGGGCCGGGATGCCCGGCTCGTCGTGCCCGGATGCGCGTCCGGCCACACGAAGTGCGGGACGCATTCGACGCAGCATAAACCCAATGCACACGCATGTGTTGACCGGCGTCAGCGCCCGCACCGCGCATGAGAAACCGGGGACCGATACGAAAACCCCGCGCGGCAGCATTCGTCTGACGCAGCCGCCGTTGAGGTCGATCAATCCCCTGTAAAAAGTTGCGTCGTAGATTGAGAGCATGCGCGGCGAATCCGCGGCTTTCCGGGAGAACGTCATGTTGTTCGGCGTCGTCATCTGGGTGGCCCTTGCGGCCCTGTTCCCGACGATGGTCGTGCCGACGATCCAGCACGCCATCCAGCCGTCGAGCGCGCAAGCCGCGCCCGACGCCAGCCCCGCCGTCTCGCCCGCTGCGTTGCCGACAGCCGCTCAGCCGCCGGCGGACAGCTGAAGCGCGGTTGCGGGTTCGCGGTTGCGGGACGCGTCGTATCGAGGCCGGCAACACAAGGCGACACTTAATACTTCGCAATCCTCTTCATCAAAACGCATTGCGCCCGACGAAGCCGCGCACGACCGTCATCAGAATGATCTTCATGTCGAACCAGAAGCTCCAGTTCTGCATGTAGAACAGGTCGAACTTCACGCGCGCAGCCATCGCCTCGACCTTGCGCGTCTCGCCGCGATAGCCGTTCACCTGCGCCCATCCCGTGATCCCCGGCCGGACGCGATAGCGATACATGTAGCAGTCGATCAGTTGCCGGTAGAAGTCGTCGTGTTCGATCGCGTGCGGTCGCGGGCCGACCACCGACATCTGGCCGAACAGCACGTTGAAGAACTGCGGCAACTCGTCGAGCGACGTGCGCCGCAGGAACGCGCCGACCGGCGTGATGCGCGCATCGTTGCGCGAGGCCTGTCGCACGATACCGGGCTGTACGCGATGCACGCGCATCGTCCTGAACTTGAGGATATGGAACTCGCGCCCGTCGGCCCCCTTGCGGCGCTGCCTGAACAAGACGGGCCCCGGCGACGACAGCTTCACCGCGATCGCCAGCGCTGCGAGCAGCGGCAGCAGCGGAATCAGCACGGCGACGGCGAACAGCCGGTCGAACGCGAACTTCGCCCACAGTTCCGGCGCGGAACGCGGCGTGGTCGCGAGGTTGATGGCCGGCATGCCGAGCACATCGGTCGCGGATCGCTCGACGACCGCCATCTGCCGCACGTCCGGCAACAGCCGCAGTTCGACGAACTCGTCGCGCAGTTCGCGCACGATGCGCTGGATGCGCGACTCGTGCGACATCGGCAGCGTGAGCCACACTTCGTCGATCTCGCCGCCGCGGATCATGCGCCGCAACGCGACCCAGTCGTCGATCACCGGCACGCCGCCGATCCCGTCAGCCGTAGCCGCGGCCGCTGCATCGTCGTCGAACACGCAGGCAGCCGCGAACGGTCCGGCCGGTTCGAGCTGCATGCGCTCGATCGCCACCCGTCCGTAAGCGGTCGCCCCGACGACCGCAACCCGCCGCTGCCGCGCGCGCGGATCGCCACGCTTCATCGCCAGCGCGCACAGTGCCAGCCTGCCGAGCAGCAGTGCCGCGTCGCCGGACAGCACGGTCCGCGCGATCCAGCGCGTCGTGACCGTGCCGCCGCGGTTCATGATCCACATCGTGCCGGCCACCGTCAGCGTGCCCACGCACACGACGGCCACCACCGTGCGCGTCAGCACGACACCGCCGTCATGCGGCGACGCCGCGCCGCGCGTCACGTGCACGCTGCGCGGCAACAGCGCGACGGTCAGCACGCACAGCAATGCGATCGTGCCGCGCTGCGCGTCCGACAGATCGTGCCACGCGAGCCCCATCGCAGCTTGCGCGGCGAGCGCACCGGCCAGCACGAGCGCAACATCGACCGCGGCGATCGCGGCGCGCCGCATCGCATTCGTTCCACCCGCCATCGCATGCATCGTCACGCACCGTGCGCGGGGAAACCGCCGTGCAGGTCCTGCATGCGCGGCCGCACCGGCAACGCACGCGCGCCGGCCCGCGTGCCGAGCAACCGGCGATAGTCCGCGCGAATCAGCTCATAGCACTCGCATGCCTGGCGCTCGAGACCGTCGCGATCGAGCACGGTGATGCGGCCGCGACGCTGACGGATCAGCCCGGCTTCCTGCAGGTTGCCGGCCGCTTCCGTCACGCCTTCGCGACGCACGCCGAGCATGTTCGCGATCGTCTGCTGCGTGACGGCCAGTTCGTCGCCGTCGATCCGGTCATGCGCGAGCAGCAGCCAGCGGCTCAACTGCTCGCTGACCGAGTGATGCCGGTTGCACAACGCGCTGCGCGATATCTGCGCCATCGTCGCCTGGCAGTAGTTCAGCAGCAGCCGATACGTCGCCGGCGAACGTTCGAATTCCGAGCGCATCACGCAGGTCGGCACGCGGTAGGCCATCCCGCCGATACGGACTTCGACGCGGTTCGATACCGCGATGCCGCCGACGAGCGTCGCCAGGCCGACCACACCTTCGCGGCCGACCACGGCGACCTCGACCATCGCTCCGTCCTCCATCAGGTGCTGCACCGACATCATGGCGGTCGTCGGGAAATGCAGGTGGCGCATCGGTTCCCCGACACGATCGAGCATGCCGGCCTTGATCCGGACCAGTTCGAGGTGCGGTGCGATGGCGCGGATGCTGTCCTCCGGAAGGGCATCAAGGATGGCATTCGCCGAGTAGCTCGAGTGAAGATGAAGCATGTCTGTATCCCTTTTATCGTCCGCGCCGCATGCAGCCGCGTCAGCGGAACTCGTTATCGCGATGCGCGCCCGGACGGCGACGCGGGTTGCGGCCCACAACCCTCGATCCAATCGACCCTCGGCGTCTCGCCACTGGATCGAATCGGCAGTCCCGTTTTCGACACGCCCGTCCTGATAAGCGATTTACGTGCCAATACCCGCCTCATCCTTAATATATAAATGACTCGCGATTTAGAACCCCCGAATAGCCGGCCGAAAACCGCAAAAAACGTCTCATTTCCGGACACTCTCCGTCGTCGCGGACGCAGCCGGCGATTCGACTGATCATTGGGCGCGGGGGCAGGCAGTGGCACCGGCAGCAGCGCCGGAGTCTTATCGTTCAAGAACTTACATCCGGTTTTCAATTGTTTCCGTGATGTCTCACACGGATCCGAGTCGCATGCCGCACGCTCGAATGGTCGTTTGAAACTGTCTCAAATATGAATCGTCGGATTAATTTACGGCTTTGTAAGCGAACGCACATATCTCACGCAACATCATGATTAAATTGATAAATCATGACCATTAATCTCAATTGTCAAACAATGTTCAATGCATTCTTGATATTTTTCTTGTACGATGCACATCGTTGCCTGATTGATTCTCGATCAACACCGAATTCGCGATTCATCCGCCAATTCATTTCGGCGTGATTAATTCGTACGAAGATGATCTTCAAATACATATAACCTTTGCATTTACCTTGAATCGTCAAACTTTGTGAAGTGACGTAATGCGCAATTTATCGAATTGAATTGCGTGCTAGCCTTTTCCGCCATCGGCATTCGAATTTCGATGAACACAAATCCGCACGTGCGTGCTAAATCCCCGTGGATGGCGCCGCGCGATGTGCGATCGCTCCCTACGAGGATTCGCCGTGACCCACCAGGCCAATGACGCCGCCGCCCACGCGAGCGGCATGATCGAGCTTTCCCACAGCTTCGACGCCAACCGGTTCCTCGCGGCCCTCGACCGCGACGAACGCGCCACGCTGATTGCCAACCTTCAACTCGTTCACCTGAAATCGGGCCAGGTGCTGTGCGAACCGGGTGAAATGCTCACCGCGGTCTACCTGCCCGTCACGACGGCGATTTCGCTGCAGTACGTGTCGTCCGGCGGCATGACGCTGGAAGTGGCCGAGATCGGCAGCGAGAGCGTCGTCTGCGACGACGTGATCGGCGGCAGCGGCCGGATGCCGTGTCGTGCCGTCGCATGCCGCGACGGCTTCGTCTACCGGCTCGACCGGCGCATCTTCGCCGCCGCGTTCGACGCGTCGCCGGTGATTCGCCATCTGGTGTTCGTCTGCGTGCGGCTGCTCATGGCCCAGGTCTCGCAGATCACGTTCTGCAGCCGCCATCACGTGCTCAAACATCAGTTATGCAGATGGTTCCTGCTCGCGTATGACCGGTCGCGCAGCATCGAGATCCAGATCACCCACAGCATGCTCGCGCAGATGCTCGGCGTGCGGCGCGAAACGGTCACGGACGCGGCCGGGGAAATCCAGAAACTCGGCCTGATCCGCCAGTACCGGAGCTCGATCGAGCTTGCCGACCTTGCGGGCCTCGAGAAAATGTCGTGCGGCTGCCGCGCGATCGTGCGTGACGAGATGAAGCGCATCCTGTCGGCCGACTCGGGCGTGAGCACCGCGGCACGCGCGTGATGCGCACGGCGTGTCGGCGCACGCGTGCGATCCGAGTCAGCCGATTGTAGGGTGGCGAACAGAACGCCGGGCGTGCGAATGGTCTACTGATGCCGGACTGCCGGGGGGATGTCAGCGCGCTGCGCGCGTCCGCCCTTGCGGACGACACCACACACGCCGGAGCAGCACGTGAAAAACGAAATCAGAACCATCCTCAAGCACGTCGCCCACCTCGAAGCCGCGATCGATTCGATCGGTGACGGGGATGACCTCTACGAAGCGGGCCTCTCCTCGCTCGATACGATCCAGCTGATGCTCGCGATCGAGAAGCAGTTCAACATCGAGATTCCCGACGAGATGCTGAACCGTAATCTGTTCCGCAGCGTCGACGCGCTCGCGGACACAATCGCGACCCTGCAACGCGCCGAGCATTCCGCATGAGCGCGCTGCTTCCCGAACTCGCGGCCGACGACGAACCACGCCGGCTCGACGAGGCCGCGCACGCGGTCGCGCAAATCGCCGCCCAGCACGCGGATGCGGTCGACCGGGACGCGCGCTGCCCCGTCGAGGCGATCGAGGCCATGCGTGCGCGCCGCCTGCTGAGCGCAATGGTCCCGACCCAGCTCGGCGGTGCCGGCGCGTCGCTGGCCGACATCGCATCGGCATGCTCGATTCTCGGCCAGGCCTGCGCATCGTCGGCGATGGTGTTCGCGATGCACCAGATCCAGGTGGCCTGCATCGTCAATCACGCGGCCGACCAGGGCTGGCACAAGCTGTTCCTGCAACAGCTCGTGCGCCATCAGTGGCTGCTCGCGTCGGCGACGTCGGAGGACGGCGTCGGCGGCAACCTGCGCGCGAGCCAGTGCGCGCTCGAGACCAACGGCGGCGAATTCCGGCTGCACAAATCCGCGCCGACGATCTCGTACGGCGACTACGCGGACGGCATCCTCGCGACCGCGCGGCGCGACGCCGACGCGCCGGCGTCCGAGCAGGTGCTCGTCACGGTGCTGCGCGACGGCTATACGCTCACGCGCCGCGGCGAATGGGACACGCTCGGCATGCGCGGCACGTGCAGCAACGGCTTCGTGCTCGATGCACAGGGCACGACCGTGCAATGCCTGCCCGTGCCGTTCGCGCAGATCGCCGAACAGACGATGGTGCCGGTTTCGCACATCCTGTGGGCGGCGGTGTGGATCGGCGTGGCCGGCGACGCGTTCCATCGCGCGCACCAGTTCTTCCGCACGCAGGCGCGCCAGACCGACGGTGCGCCGTCGCCCGCGTCGCGGCGCATCGCCGAATCGCTTGCGCTGATGCAGGCGATGCAGGCCCGCGTCGACAGCGTGCTGCGCCTCTATGCCAGCGCGTCGCCCCGCTCGTGGTCGGCCGGCATGGCCTGGGCCGCCGAAATCAACACGCTGAAGACCTATGTGTCGTCGACCGCGCTCGAAGTCGCCCAGCAGGCGATGATGATCTGCGGGATGGCCGGCTACAAGCACGGCACGCCGTTCAGCATCGGCCGCCACCTGCGCGACCTGCACGCGGCGCCGCTGATGATCAGCAACGACCGCATTGCCGCCAATACCTCGAGCCTGCTGCTCGCACTGCGTCCCGCGACGCTGGAGAAACATTCGTGAACGATCGCCTCTCCGTACCCTCCGCCGCCACCCCGTCCGACGCGCCGCTCGACCGCGCGGGCGTCAATCCGCTGCGCGACGAGCTGATCGATGCGGGCCTGCTCGTGTCGACCGGCATCCAGGGCCTGTTCGGCCGCAGCGAGCGGTTCGAGCGCGTCGTCGAAGCGCTCGACGCCTTCGTCACGCGCCTCGGCGCCGACCAGCAGGCCGAAGTGCTGCGCTTCCCGCCGGCGATGAGCCGCACCGAATTCGAGCGCAGCGAATACATGAAGAGCTTCCCGCAACTCGCGGGCAGCGTGCATGCGTTCTGCGGCGACGAACAGCGGCACCAGCGCGTGCTGCAGTGTCTCGACCGCGGCGAGGACTGGACCGAAAGCCAGAAGCCGACCTACGTCGTGATGACGCCGGCCGCCTGCTATCCGGTCTATCCGGTCGTCGCGCGCGCCGGTGCGCTGCCCGACGACGGCCGCATCGTCGACGTGTTCTCGTATTGCTTCCGCCACGAGCCGTCGCTCGACCCGACCCGCATGCAGCTGTTCCGGATGCGCGAATACGTGCGGATCGGCACGCCCGAGCAGATCGTCGCGTTCCGCGCGACGTGGATGGAGCGCGGCACGCGGATGATCGAGGCGCTGCGCCTGCCGAACGCGATCGATCTCGCGAACGATCCGTTCTTCGGGCGCGGCGGCAAGATCGTCGCAAACAGCCAGCGCGAGCAGAACCTGAAGTTCGAGCTGCTGATCCCGATCGAGCACGACGACCGCCAGACCGCGTGCCTGAGCTTCAACTACCACATGGATCACTTCGGGCTGCTGTGGGACATCCGCACCGCGACGGGCGACGTCGCGCACACGGGCTGCGTCGGCTTCGGCCTCGAGCGGCTGACGCTCGCGCTGTTCCGTCATCACGGTTTCGACCTCGACGCATGGCCGGCCGACGTTCGCGACGTGCTGTGGGGTACGCGATGAAATTCGTGTCCCGCGACGGCGAGGACGCGTCGTTCGAGGACGTGCGCCACCGCGCTCGCCACTACCGGCCGCACCCGCTGCACAGTCAGGAGATGGTCTGGAAACAGACCAACTGCTACGTCGACATGTGGCTCGAGGTGCTCCGGTGGTGGGGCCTCAATCCGTACGCGGCACTGCCGTTTACGATCGCGCTCGATTTCGAGGGCGACCAGTTCACGTTCTTCAAGTTTCCGCACGACGAACTGGAGCGACTGTACGGCATCGTCGTGCAGGAACACTCGATCTACGAGCCGCTCGACCAGCACATCGAGACGCAGGTCGCGCGCGGTCACCTGATGATCGTCGAGGTCGACGCGTGGTTCCTGCCGGACACGCGCGGCAGCAGCTACCGCACGCAGCATACGAAGACGACGATCGGCATCGACTCGATCGATCGCACGCGCCGCCAGATCGGCTACTTCCACAACAGCGGCTATTACGTAGCCGAGGATTTCGACTACAACGGGCTCGTTGGCGGCAGTTCGCCAATGCCGCTGCCGCCGTACGTCGAGTGCGCGAAGCGGCGTTTCGCACCGCTCGACGAGCGCGCGCTGTGCGAAGTCTCGCTCGCGTCGCTGCAGCGGCATCTGCGCCGGCTGCCGGTCGTCAATCCGGTCACGGCGTTCCGGCGCCAGTTGCAGCTCGATGCGCAATCGCTCGCCGGTTCCCCGCTCGAACGCTTCCACGCGTACTCGTTCAATTCGGTGCGGCAACTCGGCGCGAACTTCGAACTGTTCGGCCACTACACGCGCTGGCTGCAGGCGAGCGGCTGCGTCGGGCCGTTCGCCGAGATTCGTACCGCCTGCGACCGCATCGCGTCCGAGGCGATGGTGCTGGAGTTCCGGCTGGCGCGGGCGTGCGCGCGCGGCAAGGAAGAGCACGGCGACGCGACGCTCGAAGCGATCGAAGCGGCTTACGCCGACCTGATCGACTGCGCGCGGCAGATCGCCCCGCCGCTGCAGCACGCGGTGCCCGTTCGCGTCGACGCGGCCCCCGTGCCGTTGATGCGGTGACACGTGCGCACACCGCGCTCGCGTGGTCACTGCTCGCCACGGCCGCGGGTGCCGCGAGCACGCCGCTCGATCTTCCCGCCGACGGCTGGATCGCCGCCCCCGTCCCCGGCACGGTCGCGCAGGCGCTCGCGCTGGCCGGCCGGCCCGACGATACCGCGTCGCTCGACGAGCGCGACCACTGGTATCGCGTCGAACTGCACGGGCACGGGCCGCGCGTGCTGCGCTTTCACGGCCTCGCGACGCTCGCCGAGGCATGGCTCGACGACACGCCGATCCTGCGCTCGGACAGCATGTTCGTCGCGCACGACGTGCCCGTGTCGCTCGACGGCACGCACCGGCTGACCGTCTGCTTCCGCGCCCTCGCGCCGCACCTGCGCGATGTGCGCGCACCGCGCCGTGCACGCTGGCGCACGCGGCTCGCCGAACCGGCGACGTTGCGCACCGTTCGCACGTCGCTGCTCGGGCACATGCCCGGCTGGTTTCCGCGCTGCGTGCCGACCGGTCCGTGGCGGCCCGTCGACGTGCTGGACCCTGCCGACGGTCCCGTTCTCGTTCATTGCGACCTGCACGCGCGCCTCGACGGCGATACCGGCTGGCTCGATGCGGCACTCGCGTTCGCCGGGCCGCTGCCCGATGCGTTCACGGCCCGGCTGTCGTGCGGCGAGCACCACGCGACGCTCGAACGCCGCGGCGCCGACCGGCTGCATGCGACCGTCGCAGTGCCGAACGTGCGCCGCTGGTGGCCGCACACGCATGGCGAACCGGTGCTTTACGAGGTCGCATTGCACATCGGTGCCGACCGGCGGCCGCTCGGCGCGACGGGCTTTCGCACGATCGAACCGGACGTGGGCGACGACGGCAAGGGGTTCGGGTTGCGCGTCAACGGCGTGCGCGTGTTCGCGCGCGGCGCATGCTGGAGCAGCGCCGCACCGCTCGCGCTGCACGCGGACGACGCGACCTATGGCCGCCTGCTCGGATACGCGCGCGACGCCGGCTTCAACATGATTCGCGTCGGCGGCACGATGACCTACGAGGCCGACGCATTCCATGCGTGGTGCGACCGGCTCGGACTGCTCGTCTGGCAGGACTTCATGTTCGCGAACTTCGACTATGCGCTCGACGATCGCGCCTTCGCGGATGCCGTCGGTCGCGAAGCCGAACAGTTCCTCACGCGCCTGCGCGCGTCGCCGTCGCTCGCGGTGCTGTGCGGCGGCAGCGAGATTGCGCAGCAGGCCGCGATGTCCGGACTCGGGCCGAAGCAGCGCTTTCTCGAACTGACCGCCGAGCGCCTCGCCGATCATGCGGCGGCACGGCGGCCCGACGCGCTGTACGTCCCCGACTCGCCCGACGGCGGCGTACTGCCGTTCATGCCGCGCGAGCGCGTGTCGCACTATTACGGTGTCGGCGCGTACCTTCGCCCGCTCGACGACGCGCGTCGCGCCGACGTGCGCTTCGCGAGCGAATGCCTCGCGTTCGCGAACGTGCCGTGCGATGCGATGCTCGCCAGCCTCGGCTGGCCGGGCGTGCACGAGCCGCGGTGGAAAGCGGCCGTGCCGCGCGACCCCGGCACGTCGTGGGATTTCGACGATATTCGCGATCACTATCTGCAGACGTTGTACGACGTGGCGCCCGACCGCCTGCGGCGCGAGGATCCGTCGCGCTACTTCGAGCTGTCGCGCGCGGTGATCGCGGACCTGATGCGGGACACGTTCTCGGAGTGGCGGCGCACCGGCTCGCGCTGCGCGGGCGCGCTCGTCTGGCAGTTCCAGGATGTGATGGCGGGTGCCGGATGGGGCTTGCTCGATGCGGCGCATCGGCCGAAATCGGCGTGGTATGCGCTGCGCCAGGTACTTCAACCGGTGCAGGTCCTGCTCGTCGACGAAGGGCTGAACGGGCTCGACGTGCACGTGATCAACGAGCGGCCGGCGCCGCTGTCGGCGGCCGTCGAGCTGGTCGCGCTGCGCGACGGCCGCACGCCGGTCGCGCGTGCCGGCGGTCCGGTCCGGATCGCCGCGCACGACACGGTGCGGCTCGATTCGGCTGAATTGCTCGGCCGCTTCTTCGACTGGACCTACGCGTATCGCTTCGGCCCGTGCGAGCACGATACCGTCGTCGCGACACTGCGCGCCGACGACGGCACGCTGCTGTCGCAGGCGTTCTACTTCCCGTCCCGCACGCACCCGGCCGTGTTCGCCCGCCGCGAACCCGGCATCGAGGCATGCGTGTCGCGCACCGGCGACATGTGGCACGTCGACATCGGCACGCGCCACGTCGCACGTCACGTGCAGATCGATGCACAGGGCTTCGTGCCGCGCGACGACTGGTTCGATCTCGCGCCCGGCACGCCGGCGCGTGTCGCGCTGGTACCGCTCGCGAACACCGGCGGCCATGCTGCCGCCGGCGCGCCGCCGACCGTCGAAATCCGCGCGGTCAACGCCGCGCGAACCGTGCGCGCGGCGTTGACCGGCTGACGCAAGCGGGCGCGGGACCGGGATCACGCGCGCGCACGCGCTCGCACGGCCGCACCGCGCACGTCAGTCCGACGACCCCGTGCCGCGCGGCCGCTCGATGCCGTACGCTTCCATCCAGCGATAGAGCGTTGCACGCGACACGCCGAGCTCGCGCGCGGAAGCGGCGACGCGTCCGCGCGTGCGCAGCAGCGCGGTTTCGATCGCTTCGCGCTCGATCGACTTGCGGATGTCGGCCACCGACGGCGACGCCGCGTCGAGACAGTATTCGAGCTCGAGGTCCTGCGCGGTGATCAGGCGCCCTTCCGTCATCACGACCGCGCGCCGCACGCGGTTGATCAGTTCGCGCACGTTGCCCGGCCAGTCATGCTTGTAGAGCGCCGTGATCGCATCCGTCGAAAAGCCGCGCACGCGATGGCGCGCGTCGCCGCGAAAGCGTTCGAGCATGTGATGCGCGAGCAGTTCGATGTCCTTGCCGCGCGCGCGCAGCGGCGGCTGGTCGATGCGCATCACGCAAAGACGGTGGAACAGGTCCGCGCGGAAACGCCCTTCTTCCATCGCTTCGCGCAGGTCGACGTGCGTCGCGGAGACGATCCTCACGTCGACCTGCACCGGGTCGCTGCCGCCGAGGCGATGAATCGCGCGCTCCTGCAGGAAGCGAAGCAGGCTTGCCTGGCTCTCGTGCGGCAGGTCGCCGATTTCGTCGAGCAGCAGCGTGCCGCCGTTTGCGGCCTCGACGTAGCCGATCTTGCGCGCGTTCGCGCCGGTAAACGCGCCGCGCTCATAGCCGAACAGTTCCGATTGCAGCAGGTGGGGCGGGATCGCACCGCAGTTGACCGCGACGAACGGGCCGTTGCGCCGTTCCGAATGACGATGGATCGCGACGGCCGTCAGTTCCTTGCCGGTTCCCGTCTCGCCGAACACGAACACCGGCGCGTCGGTGCGCGCGAAGCGCCGCACCGTATCGAACAGCCGCAGCATCGCGCTGCAGGTGCCGACGATGCCGTTCTCCTGCGATTCGAGGCGTTCCCGATCGCGCGCGAACAGGCATTCCATTCCGTACGCATGGCCGACCGTATCGGCAATGCGTTGGTGCGATGCGGGCAACGTGATGTAGTCGAAGCAATAGTCGCGCAACAGCGCGCGCACGTTCGTCGAGGCCGTCTGACCGGTCTCGACGAGCGCGACCCACACGACGTCGCGCATCGACGCGCAGGTCGACGCGATGCTGCCGATCGCGTCGGCGTGACCGCCGCTCAGGTCGAGGATGCCGCAGGTGATTTCGCCGGAGGTGTCGCGCAATTCGCTCGCGTGCGCGACGACCGTCACTTTCCAGTCGCGTCGCGCGAGTTCCTTGCGCAGCATGACGGACGGCGACTGGGTCCAGTAAATCAGAGGACGCTGCCCGGTAGTCCTCTCCCCGCCGGCGCTCTTATCGCGCGTTATTGGCATATTCATAGCGAACCATCACTTTCTCCACTCCGCGAACCGTTCGCGTGCGCTGCGGTCGGCGGCGCATGGCCGCCTGTCCGCGCTGCGTTTCCGCAGCTTTGGCGAAGATCGAAACTGCACACGGCGAGAGCCCCCGGAGGTCGAGCCGAATGTCATCCGGCCTCGTTGTCATCGAACTCGAAGGGAACGCGCGGCCGCGGGAGCCGCGGCGTTCCGGCTTTCATACGACGCGCCGTCAGGCGGAGCGCGTCGGCAAACGGGAATTCCGTCCGCATTTGCGTCGCGTCGTACACGACAGCCGCGCCCGATGCTGAACCGGATGGCCGCCAACCCGCTTTCGGAATGGTGGCCTCATTTCATCCGTTCCTGAATCTACACCCCGTATCGAGATGGCCTTGTTACCAAAAGATAAAATCGATTCAGCCGATTACGCTGCCGCCCCGCCGGCGCGGCGCGCGTTTAGCGCCTCGGATTTGATTATCCACGACCATTCCCTTCAAACAGTGCCAAATACCACTTTTCTGCAAGATCGGCGCGTTCCATTGCCCGCGATTCTCGCCTGAATCGCACAAATAATCCGGACAGCGTTTTGCATCCGTGGGTAATCGCGCGTCCCGTGCGACACCGCCACGACGCATCGAACGCGGGCGAACCGCGCGTGTTCGTTACAACATCGTAACGAAGCAGACGGTCGTGTCGTCCGTCTCCTGACGCGATGCAGCATGGCGTCCATGCCTGTCGTGCCACCCACGATCGCTGCCGACATGCCGGTGCGACAGGCACTGTGCTGCTGCAAGCCCGCATGCAGCGCGAACGCGTCGGGCAGCGCACCGTCGCAAGTATGCGCGTGTTGGCCGGCGCGTCGAAACGATCGTGTCCGGATGAAGGATGCGCGCATCGCGAGGACATCGACGATGCGGCAGATGTTGGCCTGCGAGCGGAGCCGGTCGCGATGCGCGACCGGCCCGCCGTGAACGATCGCAATCTTCAAGTACAGCCCCCGATTCTTCAATCGCGTTCGATGCGGACGGCCCGCTGCACGGTTCGCAGCGGGCCGTCGCGACGAATCAATTATGGGAAAGCCGGCATGCGGCCACTGTGTGCTACCGCACAGTGCCCCGCTCACGGCGCGGCCCGTTTCGCGCTGCCGGCATCGGCCGCACGAAACGGGCATAACAGGCATAACGGGAGTGTGAGTACGCTTTCGAACAGACCGGCGTGCCCCGCATCCGCATTATGAACATCGGCGAGCCGCACCGAACGCACGCGTTCATGCGGCTCGGCGTGCTGAAGGCTTCACATGAGGACCGCATCATGGAATGGCATTGTTGTGAATTCGAACATCTGAGCGCCGTCGATCTCTATGCAATCCTGCGCTCGCGCAACGCAGTGCTGGTGGTCGAGGATGCGCACACGCATCTCGACATCGACGGCAAGGATGCGCATGCGCTGCACGTGTTCGCGTGCATGCACAAGGGCGACACGACGGAAGTCGTCGCCTACGCGCGCGTGCTGCCCGGCGACGACGCCGACCCGGACGTCGTGATCGACAAGGTGCTGACGAGCGAGGCGTGTCGCGACGACCGCACCCTCGAGCAACTCATGCAGCGCGCGCTCACGGCCGCGCAGGCCGCGTGGCCCGACGTGGCGGTGCGCACGCACGTGCCTGTACAACGCCAGGCCTTCTACAAGCGTTTCGGATTCCGTAAGGCCTACGGCCCCTATCTCGAACAGGGCGCGCCGTTCATCGGTCTCGTCCGGCCGGCCGACCGTGCCGCCGGCGCGCTGCGCCAGCTGCTGTCCCGGACCGTCTCGGCACCGCGATCGCGAAACGAGGACACGCGCGTCGACGGCCGCGCACACAACCGGCTGCCCGCCGATACCGGAGCCAATCGATGAACGCCAACCTTCGCCCGGTTCCCGATCCCGAGCTGCCCTGCGTCCTGCCCGTCATACTCGCCGGCGGTTCCGGCACGCGCCTCTGGCCGCTGTCGCGCGAGCAGTATCCGAAACAGCTGATCGAGCTGACCTCGAACGAATCGCCGCTGTCGGCGACCGCGCGCCGCCTGAACGGCATCGCGAACGCGGCGCTCGGCGACACGCTGCTGCTGGTGTGCGGCGAACAGCATCGCATCATGAGCGCCGCGCAGGTGCTCGGGCGCGCGGCGCCCGCCCGCATCCTGCTCGAACCGGCCGCGCGCAATACGGCGCCTGCGCTGACGCTCGCGGCGCTCGACGCCAGCGTGCTCGCGGACGACCCCATCCTCGCGGTCATGCCGGCCGATCACGTGATCGGCGACGTCGCCGCGTTCCAGGAAGCGGTCGGGCGCGCGGCGCGCTACGCGCTGGAAGGCGCGATCGTCACGCTCGGCGTGCTGCCGCGCCGCGCGGAAACCGGCTACGGTTACATCCAGGTCGGCGAACCGCGCGCCGGCCGCCTCGGCGGACAAGGCGGCTATGCGATCGGGCGCTTCGTCGAGAAGCCGAACGCCGCGCTCGCCGAACGCTATCTTCATTCGGGCGATTACTGGTGGAACAGCGGGATTTTCGTCACGCGCGCGTCGATCTGGCTCAAGGCGATCGGCGCGCTCGCGCCCGACATCCATGCGGCCTGCGACGCGGCATGGCGCGCGGGCACCGCCGAGCATCCGTTCTTCCGGATCGACGCGGCGGCATTCGACGCATGCCCGTCCGACTCGATCGACTACGCGGTCATGGAGCGACTCGCGGAGCACCCCGAACTCGGCATCGAAGGCATCGTGGTGCCGCTGTCCGCAGGCTGGTCGGACGTCGGCACCTGGGATGCGATCTGGGAAATCATGCCGAAGGACGATCAGGGCAACGTCGCGCGCGGCCCGATCGTGTTCGAGGACACGCAGGACAGTCTCGTGCGCTCGGAGGGCCGGCTGATTGCGTGCGTCGGGATGAAGGACGTCGTCGTGATCGAGACGCCCGATGCGGTGCTGGTCGCGAACAAGCACGACGTGCAGCGCGTGAAGAACATCGTCGCGCGCCTGAAGACCGAGCAGCGCCCGCAGGCGAGCGAACACCGCAAGGTGCAGCGGCCGTGGGGCCACTACGATTCGATCGATCTCGGCGAGCGGTTCCAGGTGAAGCGGATCGTCGTCGAACCCGGCAAGCAATTGTCGTTGCAGATGCACTATCACCGGGCCGAGCACTGGATCGTCGTGCGCGGCACCGCGAAGGTCACGCGCGGCAGCGAGGTCTTCCTGCTCAGCGAAAACGAATCGACCTATATCGCCGTCGGTGAGGTCCACCGCCTCGAGAATCCCGGCCGGATTCCGCTCGAGATCATCGAGGTGCAGTCGGGTGATTATCTCGGCGAAGACGATATCGTGCGGTTCGATGATCAGTATGGAAGGCCGGTCGTTGAGACCGCGCGGCAGCGACCGTCGCTCGCCTCGCGCGAACCGGACGAGGAAGCCGCGGAACGCACCGTCATCCGGTAAGCGCATGCGGATCGAGGCGGCGTGCGCGCTGGCGATGCGAGCCGCCGCGCGAACAACGGGTGGCCGCCTGTTCGCCGCATGGCGCCGCCGACCGGCGGCCCACGCGACGCACGATCAGTCGATGCCGCCTTGCGACCAGCGCGCTTGCCTGACGGATTCGCGCACGCACGGCAACAACGACGTATCCGCGCCGATCGCGTCACCTGCTGCCGACAGCGGCTGACGCGCGGCCGCACACGGCGCGCCCCTCGCCTGCCCTCCCGACGTCCCCGCCGGCCGGCCGGTCGCGCAATCGTGCGCAGGGTCGACCCGGACCGGCATTCCACCGATCCCCGACAGTTGATTGTCCGCGAGCCGCACGCCCGACACGTTTCCCCACAGGCGAATGCCGTCGAATCGCGCATGCGACACGCGGTTGCCGATCACGGTCACGCGCGACACCGAACCCGACCACGTGCTGACCTCGATCGCCGCCTGCTGCGTTACCGGGCGAGGATTGGCCCGGTCCGTCGCGGTCTGGATGTCCGCGATCGAGTTGCCCTCGATGCGGATGTCGGACGAGCCGGCAGTGCGATTGCTGTCTTCCTGCGCGACGAGGATCCCCGAGCTCACCTGTACGTTGCGCACGATGTTGTTCGAGATGGTGACGTTCGCACCGCCGACCACCGTGATGCCCCGGCCCCACGGATTGCCCTCCAGCGAGTTGCCGGTGATCAGCACGTTGCGCGTCAGCACGCCTTCAGCCTGGTAACTCACCACGGCGATCATGTCGTCGCCGGTGCCGCGCACGACGTTGCCCTGCACGAGCACGTTGTGCGAGCCGTGCGTCATGTGAATGCCGTCCGCCAGCGTCGACAGTACCTCGTTGCCGACGATCGCGACGTCAGCGCCGCCGAACACGAAGACCCCGCCGCCCGCACCACCGTCGATGACGTTGTCGAGCACCTGCACGCCGCGCCCCGTCACCTCGACCTTCGAAGACTCCGGCGTCGTGAGGCGTGTCGTGCCGGTTCCGGTGAACCGGAAGCCGACGAGCGTCGTACCCTCGCCGCGCATCTCGATCGTCTGGTCGTCGGGGGTTGTCGCGATCAGCGTCGCGCCGTAGCCCGACAACACCACATTCCGCTGCCGCACGACCAGCGACCGGCCGACCACATACCGCCCCGGGGCGAACACCAGTCGCTGACCAGGCTGCAACGCGTCCAGCGCATGTTGCAGCATGTCGGCCTGATCGGCCGCGTCCGCAGCGGGACGCACGTACGCATCCGGTACATTCGCATGAAGTGCACCAGGTGCGGGCGTGCCAGATGCCGCCGCGACACTGTCCGGCCACGCCAGCCCGCCTGCCATGCACATGCCGGCGATCGCCGCGCATGCAAGGAACGGGCTTTGTGATCTACGCATATCGAATCGACTCCCTCGAATCACTTCACGCGCACCGGCTGGCGCACCCGAATCGCCGCATGCCGGCCGAGCTGCCCGCACGCGATAACGCCGAAGCGGTCGACGCCATACGCTCGATTAGATCATTCGAGCCAGCCGGGTTTCGGTGCGTCAACAGACCAATGCCTCCCGCCTGCACGGCGCGATCTGACATACCGTTCGATGACGCGTCGCGCCACCCATGAAGCAAATCGCCGAACGGTAGGCTCGCGAACCGAGTGCCGATCGACGATGCGTATCATGGCCACCACGCGACGCGACCGTGCTGCGGCATCGCTCAAAGGCACCGGTCGCACCCGATCCGGCGTCGCGGCCCCGGCGTGCACTGCGCCGGTGAACTACACGCGCCGGGCACCCGGATCGTCCGCACTTCGCTCGTCCAGAATCCGTTCATGACCGACCTGACCATCGCAATCTGCAACTACAACCACGGCGCATACCTGCGCGACGCGATCGATTCGGCGCTCGCGCAGAGCGCGCACGGTGTACGCGTGCTGGTCGTCGACGACGGTTCCACCGACGATTCGCGCGACATCATTCGCTCGTATGGCGAGCGCGTGACGGCGGTGTTCCAGGAGAATCGCGGTCAGGTCGCCGCATACAACCGCGCGCTCGAACATGTCACGACGCGCTACGTGATCCTGCTCGACGCTGACGACCTGCTCTATGCCGACGCCGCGGCCCGCGTGCTCGCCGCGTTCGCGTCCGGCGACTTCGTGAAGGTGCATTTCCGGCTCGACGTGATCGCGCGGGACGGTGCGATGACCGGGGCGAGCGTGCCGCAGTCGGCCGTCGCCACCGACTGCGGCCGCCTGTTGCGCGCGGGCTGGCTGTACCCGTCGCCGCCCGCATCGGGCAACGCGTATCGGGTCGATGCGCTCAAGCGCATCTTTCCGGTGCCCGTCACCCCGGACAACCTGCATGGCGCGGATTTCTATGCGATCTACGGTATCGCGTTGCTCGGCGCCGTGCACATGATCGATGCAACGCTCGGCGGCTATCGCGTCCATCAGCAGCCGGGGACGGGCCCGTCCGCCGACACGCCGGCCCTTGCCCTCACCAATTCGGAAGACGCCGCGACGGGCGCGCTGAAAGCCGAACGCCGGTGGGCGACGCTGCGCATGCTCGCCGGCACACGGCTGCACGAAGCATTGCCGATCGCACCGCTCGACTTCGCGATCGAGAAGGCCCGCTTCGCAAGCACGCTCTATCACGCCCCACTCGTGCGGCGCTGGCGCTGGTTCCTGTGCGAATCCGCGCGCTACTGGCAAACCGTGCTGCGCAATCCGTTCTGGGGCCCTGCCAAGAAAGCGGCCGTGGCCGGGCTGTCGCTCGCATGCTTGCTACCGTCGGCAACGCTCAGCAACCGTGCGATTCGCTATATCTCCAATCCGCTCGCGCGCGTGCGGAAGTCATCCGGCCATCACGCCGACGCTCGATAGCGTCGCCGAATCGCGCCTTCGGTAAGCCATCGCACCCAGCGGGTCGCGCATGCGCTGCACAATGATCCGGACCAGTGGATTCACGCGCACTGACCGGATTTCGTCGTTGTCTCGTCTCCAGTCGTCGTAGTCGAACGCCGGTATCCGATGTTCGGATGAATCGAGCCGACACGTAGAACGCGGCATTGATTCGTCACGCTGCATCGTGTTCGGCACCCTCCGGCAACGTCGATCCAGTATTCCATCGGCGGAAACCATCCGGCTGCCCCGTAAGCTCGAACAAGCGACTGCGACAGCAGGATCCAATGGTCACGGTAGCCATGCATTTATCAATCAGGAATGCATAGTTTTAACGAACTCGACACCGAGACAACACGATTCGCAGGCGGCTCATCGTCATGACGGGCGATGAATGTGCGATCGGATCGCTTGACCGAAAGATGACCCAAGAAAAGATCGTTCATATCGCCGAAGCGTTTGGTGGCGGCGTGCTTTCGATGCTGACCCATCTCGCCAACCATGCCGCGGCGACCGGCGTCGACGTGACGGTTCTGCACTCGATCCGACCGGAAACCCCGACCGATTTTTCGACGCTGTTCCTGCCCGACGTGAAGCTCGTGTACGTCGACATGGCGCGCGAGGTGAGCGTCAAACAGGATCTGCGGAGCTTGCGTGCGCTCGTCCGGAACCTGCGCGACTGCAAGCCGACCGCGATTCATCTGCACTCGTCGAAGGCCGGCGTGCTGGGGCGAATCGCCGCCCGGATCGCCGCCCCGAATGCGAAGGTCCTCTACTCGCCGCACGGACTCTCGTTCCTGCGCCGCGACGTGTCGCGCATGAAGCAGTATGCCTATCTGAGCTTCGAGCGCATCGCGGCGCACATCGGCGGAACCATCGTCGCGTGCTCCGGCAGCGAACTCGCCGAGATCAGGGGAAAGGTCCGGGCGAAGTCGGCAGTCCTGGTGGAAAACGGCGTCAATGCGGCGGAGATTCCATCGCGTCGAACGCGCGACGATCGCAAAGTCGTCATCGGGATGAGCGGCCGAGCGTCGTTCCAGAAAAATCATGAAGCATTCGTGCGCCTTGCCGAAACGCTGCACGGCGCGAACGTCGAGTTTCTCTGGATCGGCGGCGACGCCGCCGAGATTCCGGACCCCGGCCAGCGCCGGGCAGTCGTCTGCAGCGGCTGGGTCACCCGCGCACGCGCGCTCGCGCTGACGTCGGAACTGGATATCTACGTCCAGACCTCCCGATGGGAAGGCATGCCGGTCGCGCTGATCGAAGCGCAGGTCGCCGGCATACCGGCCGTGGTGACGGACGTCGTGGGCAATCGCGACGTGGTGATTCACGGCGTGACCGGCTATGTCGCGTCGAACGCCGACGAGATGACCGCATATCTGACCCTGCTGCGCGACGACCGGCAGCTTCGCGAGGAAATGGGCGCAGTTGCCCGGCAACGGGCGATTCAGCGGTTTTCGATGAACGCGATCTTCCGTCAGTGGCACGCCCTTTACGGACTCGACACCGACGGGGCGCGTGTCGACACGCACGACTTCAAGCCGGTTGTTCCCGATCACGTCAAAGCCTGATTCCGATTTCGACATCCCCTTATCGACATGATCGCTTTCAAGAAATCGAAGCAACTCGTATACAACGGCCGATTCACAACGCAGAAAACAACCGGCGTGCAACGCGTCGCGCGCGAGCTGATCGCCGCACTGATCAAGTTTCAGCCCCAGGATCCGGTAACAGTGCTGGTGCCTCCGCAGCCCGGCGTCGAGGTAAGCGGCGCGAAGACGGTCAAGGTCGGTTTTTACAAGGGCGTGGTCTGGGAGCAGCTGGTCCTCCCGCTATTTTCACGCCGCGGCCGCATCGTGAATCTCAGCAATTCGGCATCCATTTTCATCGGCAACCAGATCATCTACATGCACGATGCGGCGGTGTTCGACACGCCCGCGCATTTCTCCCGGCCATTTCGCGTGTGGTACCGGATCATGTTCTGGATCCTGGCGCGAACCTCCGTTTGCGTGCTGACCAACTCCTATTTCTCGCGGGATCGCCTCGCGCATCACTGCGGCGTCTCCGCGGAGAAGATCAGCGTCGTGCCGCTCGGTGCGGATCATCTCGATGCCCTGGAAGCAGACACGAGCGTGCTCGACAAGCATGCGCTGACGCCGGGCCGCTTCGTGCTCGCGGTCAGCAGCATGAATCCGACCAAGAACTTCGGGCGGCTGATCGCGGCATTCCGGCAGATCAACGATCCGTCGGTCGATCTCGTCATCGTCGGCATGCAGAACGCCACCGTGTTCGGCAAGCAGGATCATCTCTCGGCATCCGAGCCGAACATCAAGTACGTGGGCTACATCAGCGACGAGCAATTGAAGGCGCTGTATCAGAACGCAGCGTGCTTCCTTTATCCGTCGATCTACGAAGGCTTCGGCATACCGCCTCTCGAGGCGATGCGCTACGGCTGTCCGGCGGTTGTCGGCAAATCGGCCGCACTACCGGAAGTCTGTGCCGATGCGGCGCTGTACTGCGATCCGTTTTCGCAGGACGACATCGCGCAGAAATTGCGGAGCCTGCTCGATTCCACCGAGCTCAGGGCCGAGCTCAAACGCAAGGGAAGCCTGCACGCGGAGAAATATCGCTGGAGCCGAAGCGCCGAGATGATGACGGAAATCTTCGAGAGTCTGTAAGAGCGACTCCCGCATTCCGGCGCCGCAACGACGCCGGTGTGCTCCGCGAACTGCTCCGGTTACCCGACGTTGACCGGGTTGCCGGTCGCGGCCCGATGATTTCCGAACATGCGCTTGCCCAGATACGACCTGATCGGTTCTTCAACAAATTTCGCCAGGATGGCGGCGGACACGATCGAAAGAAACGCGGCGATCATCGCGGTTCGGACAACGTGGATGTCGGCCTGTGGCGCATACGCGAACACCAGCCTTCCGATCGGATAGTGCACGCAATAAAGCGGATACGAGATCCAGCCGAGGAACGCGCTGAGCCTTGCAATCGTCTTGCCGCTGGGCGCGAGCATGGCCCCCCGGTAAACCAGCGCAGGTGCGACGAACAGCAGGATAGCCACTGAATACATCCCCTTGATCGACGACGGAAACGCGACGACCAGCAGGAAAACGACAAACAGCATGTAGTCGTTCTTCACGAGCCCGGCGATGAACCAATGCGGCTTCGCCGGAAGATCCGAGTCGTACATCTTTCCAATCGCGATGCCCAACAAGAACCCGTAGCCCACCCTGAAGAAGCCGCCGATGAAGTTATCCGCCGCCCAGCCCTGGTTCATCATGATCGCCAGCTTGGCGTTATCGAGACTGGCGAGGAATCCGTATACGAGGAATGCGACGAGACAGGCGTAGGCCCATCTCGACAGATTCCGCGCGGTCATCTTGATTGCCGCGATCAGGATGACGCTCGCGAACAACTCGAAGAACAGCGACCAGGCTGGTGGATTCAGCGGGAATACGCCAGGATCATTGACGGACGGCAAGCTGTGATTCGCCGCGCCGACGAAACCCGACACCGAAAAGCGACCGAGGTATGGAACGAGAAAAAAATTCTGGCCGGTGGCGGCCGCCAGGTTGCCCAATGAGAACTGGGCGGACGAATTGACCTGCATGACGATCAGGCTCGCGAAGCCGATCACGAACCCGATGAAAATCATCGGGTACAGGCGTATTACCCTGCGCTTCAGATACTCGCCACGCCATGTATCCTGGCGCAACCTTTCACCGTAGGAGTACGCAAGAATGAATCCGCTCAGCATGAAAAACATGTCGACGGAAAGATAGGCACCCTGCAGGATCGTGCTCGATAGTTCCTGCAGGAAATGCATGAACATCACGCTTATCGCAGCGATGCCTCGCAAGCCGTCCAGGATTTCGAACTTCTGCTTGTGACTGGCCATGAAAGTGAGTGGCTCCGGGAAATATCGATCTTGCAGGTTCGGCACGCGTCGGCGCACACTTGCACGTTTCCGTGCGACCCGGCGCCCTACGATTGCCGTACCGCCGCCGCGGATCAGAAAGTCTTGTAGACGATGTCCGGCGCGGGCGAATCGGAAATGACCAGGACCAGCACGGTCACGACCGCCAATACCGTGCACCACGAGGTACGGGCGTAACGCGACAGGAACAGTCCGGCCATGCCGCCTTGCGTCATACGCTCATATATCGCGTTGAGCACGGCAAGCGTCACCGTCGCCCCCACGAATACCAGCAGCCATACGAACGCGACGAGCACCGGGCCGAGCGTCGTCGCGATGGCCTGGATTTCGCTCCAGGTCGACCAGAACCACAACAGGCTGAATGCGAAAAACGTGAACGTCAGCCCGCGCGCGCAATGGGCGTAGAGCGGCGTGTTGCACAGCGCGACGTACCGTTTCTTGCCAAGCCATTTGGTCATGCGGATCTGATACAGCTTGTTGACGCTGACGCCCCCGCCCTGCAGGACACCGAAGAACAGAAACATCGACGTCTGTCCGTGCCAGGCGCCGACCAGGAAGAACGTCACGAAGAACGCGACGACACCCAGATACGGCTCCAGTGAGCGCGACGGAAAGCGACGCATGAGTGTCATCAGCAGCGGGTTGTATACGTAGGTCTTGAGCCAGCCGGAGAGCGTGATGTGCCAGCGGCTCCAGAATCCGATGAAGTTGGTCGACGAGAACGGCCGGTCGAAATTCTCCGGCAGTGAGATCCCAAAGAAGCGCGCGACACCGACGACCGTGTCCGTGTAGCCGGAGAAGTTGAAATACAGATAGACCGGATAGATCGCGGCGATCGTCAGCCCGGTCAGCATGCGCTCGCCGAGTGGTTGCATCGGCGACAGTTGTGCAAGCGCCTGATGATGGACGTGCGACAGTGCCACCGACACGATCGCCACCTTGAAGAATCCCACGATGATACGCTCGAGCGCGACGCCGTAGTCGATTGCATCCGGCCCCGGCCGCTCGTTCGTCTGCGTCACGCTGTAATCCTGAAAGCGTTGAATCGGCCCCGACACGATCGACGTGAAGTTGAGCACGTAATTCAGATACACCACCGGCGTCACGCGAACCGACAGGCCCGGACTGCGAGCGTCGATGATGAGGTGGAGCATCCGGAAAAAGATGTAGGACACGCCGATCGTCGCGTAAGGGTGCGACAGCAGCAACGCGGACGGCACGAACGTATAGCGTTTGAGCCAGAAGAACAGCGCGATCACGATCGCGAGGATCGGCGCGAAAGCTGCCAGCCACTGCTTCGTTTGCATGCCCCGGACGCTCAGATAGCCGACGAGCAGGAATGCGGCGAACGGAATCCACGCGACCGGATCGCGGGAAAACGTCGCCAGGAACAGCAGATTGACGACGAGAAATATCGCGTTTTGCCAGGTCAGCGAGCGAGACAGGTTGAAGATCAGCGCGGCGACGGCTGCAAAGGCGAAGAACTGAAAGGATGGAATATTCATCGGGCGACCTGGAAACGGTTCGAAGCGATGGCGGCGGCATGCGCCGCCATGTTCAATGTGACCCGCATGCCGACAACGCGGGCGACCCGCCGGCGGTAAGCGCCGTCACCATGCTTTGCGCGACAACGCGCGCGCCGGCGGCGTTCAGATGGTTGTCGACCGGATAGTAGTAATCGGCCGGGTTCGCCGACTGCTTCAGGCTCGAGGCCAGGTCGATGTAGCGCATGCCGTGCTTCGCGGCGATTTCGGCCATCGCGTGATCGAGCGCCAACGGATCGATGCCCGTCGGCAGCGATTTCGCGGCCAGGAGCCCCGCCTGCGTCCGTTGCGGAATCAGCATCAGCGCCACCGGCACGCCCGTCGCGCGAAACCTGTCCGCGACCGTTGCGGCCACTTTGTCGAACGTCTCGAGCCGCTCGCGCCAGGCGGTCGAAAATGGCGGCCGAAGGAAATCGGCCTTGTCGCCGTATTTCAGATACATCGGAACCTGAATGTCCGGATTTTCGAACATGTAGTGCTGTGCGACGGCGACGGCACGGCTGCCGCTCAGCCAGCCCTTGGCACGCGCCATCAGGTCGCTGCGCGGTTCCGGCGCAACGGTGGCCGCGGGCGCATCCGCGACGTCCGGCAGATTGATCTTTTCCAGATCGAACGGCGCAACCGTGAGTACCGCTGCATCCGGCTGCAAGGCGAGCGCCGGCCCGATCCGGTTCAGCACCTTGCGGAACGGCAGTTCGTAGACACCGAGATTCTGGACCTCCACCGGTGCGCCACACATCCTGCTCAGGTCATGTTCCGCCAGCGCCGCGAACGATTGGTCATACGGGAGGCTCGTGCCTTCGGCAAACGACGTGCCGAGCAACGCAACGCGTCGCGTACCGGCCGGCTTCGGCCCGCAACCCTCGGTCGAGCGGAAACCGCAAGCGTTGTAGTGGTAAGTGATCCACGGCGTTTCCGGGGTCTTGACCGTCATCGTGCAATTCGGGACGTTGCGCATGCCCTCCCTGGCATCGGCTACATGACATGCGCCCCCGCGCGTTCCCGCGCTCCAGATCGCCCTCGTCGCGAATTCGGCGGCAACGAAAAGGCAGACCACCGTCGCCACGACGATCAACGGCAGCAATACATAGTCACGGCGCGGCAGCTTGCGAGAAGCCGCGACGTCATCCGTCTCGCGCAACGACGTGAGTGATACGGTGTTTTTCATGGTTCAGGCGGCAGCAATCGTATCGAAACCCGCCCGCGTCACGGCGAAATGACCCGGCGCGATCTCGCGGTCGCTGGCCATTTCCCAGACCGTCGTGCCGTCAGGCTCTTCGCTCACGGCTTCGAAACCGAGCTTCGCGTAATGATCCTTGACCAGCGCATTGCGGTCGGTCGGGATATAACGCCCGATCACGCGCGTGACATCGCGCTGGCGCGCATGCTGCAGCACTTCGCGCAACACCATCTGTTCGACCTGGCGCCCGAGCACGCGGCAGCTCATCAACCACGAATCGATCTGCCAGGTACTCGGCGCATGTTCGTCGGGCCGGCAAATCAGGACCGAGATCATGCCGTTGTCGCCGAACGTATCCGTCAGGCGAACCTGCAACGTGAAAACCCGCCCGTCACCTTCGAGCGCATGGATCTCCGCGTCCGTATAGCGGCGCGTCGTCAAATTGAACTGGTTCGACTTGTTGATCAACTGAACAATGCGTGCCCGTCCGGTATCGTCGAACGGTGCGAAATCGATCTTCATGTCGAGCGAACGCAGGTACGCATCCATGTCGCCGGCCTGACTGCGCAGCGCCACGCGGCGCGCATTGTCCTGGTACATGTCGGCGCGCTTCTGATCTTCCGGCAAGAATGCGAGGGACTCGAAATAGCCCGCGGCGGCAAGGGTCCGCGCGTACAGCGAAGGATCATCGGGCAACTCGGGAACGGCGACTTCGGGCAACGTCGTACGGACCAGATTCCGCTCGACCGGATTGTCGTCGAGGAACACCATCGAATCGATACCGAGCGACAGTTCGTCGGCAATCGCGCGAATATTGGTAGCCTTGTCGTTCCAGTTGGCCTGGAACACCGCAAAGTGTTGCTCGCGCAACAGCATCTCAGGGTGCTTTTGAAACGGCAGACGCGCCGTATCGTCGTTGTTCTTCGACGACACCGCGAGCACGATGCCGCGCGCCCTCAGCGAAAGCGCGAGCTGCTGCACTGCGAGATGGGCCTCACCGACCGCATCGCCCTGCGCCACCTTGATGCCTTCGAGCAAGTCGTCGCCGATCACCCCGCCCCAAAGGGTGTTGTCGAGATCGAGTACCAGCACACGCCGGCTCTTGCCGCGCGCGGCCCCGAGCAGCCGGCCCACGTGATCCGCATAGAGCGGCACGTAGTCGCCGGAAAACGGATACTTGGCCAGATTCCATTGCGCGGGCGAATGCCAGTTCGCCAGTCCGACCGTCCCCGCGACATGCGCAACGTCGAACAGGATGTCGTTCGATTCCGTCACACGCTGCGCGAGCGCTCGATTGAAACGTTCGACCAGATTGAGCGGCGTGCCGGCAATCAGCGCATCCCGGTTGCCGAACAGCGTGTCGGACGGCGGCGCGAGCGTCTGAACGATCGACGGCGCATTGCCGTGCTGCCTGAAGCCGGCGCGCAGTGCATCGATCTGATCCAGTGCCGCAATCACGCTGTGCTGCGCCGCTTCCTCGTCGCCCGGTTGTGCGTTGAGCGGCAGCCCGCGGTAATCCAGGGCCACCAGCACGGCATCGACTTGCGCGCGATTGATCGTCGAATCCGGCGCAAGGGCTTCCTGCATGACCTGCCCGTAGTGCCCCGACACGATCTCCAGCGCGACGCCATGACGCGCGGCGCTGGCGACGAGCGGCAACACGAGATGATCGAGCGTGCCGTTGCCGACCAGCCCGAGCCGGAACGGCGTGAGCGGCGCGAGCGTGCGCCCCGCGCCCTGCAAGGCAACGATCGCGCGCCCCAGCTTGATCAACTGATTTTCGCCGAGCGCGCAGTTGGCCAGTTGGCGTAAGCGGCTGCCCAATCCGACACCCGGATGATCGTCGATCGATTCGACGAGCGTGCGGCATCGCGCGGAGAAATCGTCAGGCGGGCGCGGCAACCAGGCCAGCGCAGTGTACAAATCATCTTTCATCGGAGGGCGCTCTCGGCGAAGCTGGTTCTGGACGGGAAATGCGGGCCGACGCGCGTCACGCGGCGTGGCGCTTGCTGATCAGATCTGCAAATTCACCGACGTTCTTCAGGCCGGAAATATCGGCTGCGGCAAGCTTGATTCCGAACGCGCGCTCGACGCTCAGAACCAGGCGGATATGCGACAGGCTGTCCCATCCGTCGACGTCAGCGGCGGTCAGTTGAGGCGTTGCCACCAGCTCGTCGTCGTCGAATACGTCCCGCAACACATCGGTCAACTTGGCATAGACGGCAGATTGGCTCACGGCGAAGGCATCCTTTGACGTAGGGAAAAATGAACGATGCGATGTGCTCGGTCGAAGTTGTTCGCGTGCAGGTCATCGCATTGCATCGGTCGGCGGTCCGCGACGGCACGACAACCTCGACCACCGTGCAAATGCTAGCCCGGCGATCGAATCGTTAACGTGCGAAAAGCTACTTTTCCGGGAGACGACAGGGCGCGAACGCAGGTTTCGACTCGCGAGCGCAATGTCGAGCGGGTGCATGGCCGCCCCGCCGTTTCGCGCACGACAGGCACCGCGACGCGAGGCCGAACGTCGACTGGTCATCGGTGGCATTCGTGCTGCGATACGCTGCGAACCAGGCCGTCGTTCGACACGTCAGCGCGCCCGCGTGCGCCTCACGGTGCGGCAGGATGGGTGGCCGGCGCGACCGATTCCGGTCGCTTGACGAAATAGCGGAACACGGTGATCAGCAAGACTATCGGCACGAAATTCCGTCCGCTGAACAAATTCGGAATTCGAAGAATCTCCATGATCGAAACGTAGAGCACGGCATGCGCGCAACACCAGAACCCGGCTCCGCTCCGCCAGCCTGCATAGCTCCGTCCGAACACCCAGCCGAGGACAACCGCATCGAGCAGCCCGAACCAGCCCCATTCGTAAAAATGAACGAAGATCCCGGAAGGATTGTTGAATTCCGGGTCGGCGTAGCTGTTCAGGAACACGGTGATGCTGTCGGTCGAGTCGAGCCACGGCTGCAACGGCGCTCCGATGATCGGAAAATGCAGCAGCCAGTCGAAGGTGAACATCGGATGGCCTCGGTCCCACCCGAGCACGCTCAGTATCCCCGCACCGTTGTTCAGCGCCGTCGAGTAGTACAGGCCGAGACGTTCGATCGCGAAATCGAACACGTTGTCGTAGATGGTGACGTAATAGGCCTCCCACGACCGGTTGTACTCGTTCGCGATGAAGAGCCCGAACAGCAACGGAATCGCGGCGTACGGCCCGAGCGTCAGCAGTCGCGAGAACCGGCCGCCGAGCCGGAACCGCACGATCATGAGCGCGCATGGCAGCGCCACCTCGATCAACGCGAGCCGCTCGGCAAAGATGAAGCTGCGCAGCAGCGTCAGCACCGCGAGCACGCCCAGGTAAACCTTGTAGCGGTTCAGCCCCTTGACCGGCGTCTTGAACACGTAGAAATACAACGCGACGTACGGCGCGGCTGCCTGCGTGAACGAGCTCAGGCCCGTGAAGTGCCCTTTCTGCTCGAGCATGACATACGCATTCGCTTCGCCGTGCAGGAACGCCAGCAACAACGCCGGACGCGCGAGAATCCCGCCCAGCAGCATGAGATTGCCGAACAGCGCGAGCACGAACACGAAATCGAGTACGCTGGGGAGCAACTCGGCGGGCGCGGCCGGCGGCCCCCGGCGCGACTGCACCTCGGTCGTCGCGAGCCACGCCGTCGCCACGACCACCAGCAGGAACAACGCGCCGACCAATGCGTAATAGCCGTCGAAGTAGAGCCGCGCGATCGATTTCTGATTGACCAGCAGACTCAGCGACAACATCCCGTACAACGGCAGGATGAAGATCAGCACGAGACGGGCGGGATCTTCCCACCAGTAACCTGTGTAAGCACCTGCCTCACGACGGACACGCGCCGCCCTGCGCGCCGTCGCCCCGCTCTGTCGCGGACGGAGCCTGCCGTCGCCCGCACCACGCCGTCTCATGAAGCCCGTTCCATCTGTTGTCGCGATACCGCCATTCCCTTGGCGACCGCCGCGGCCTGATGCGTGTTCGTATCCGCATAGCCGTAGTCGTACCGTCCGGGCGCGCCCTTGTAATCGTTCAGGACCACGCCGCGCACGTCGATATGCGCGTGTTCGAGCCGTCGTGCGCTTTCGTCGAGTTCCGCCAGTGTCGTCACGCCGCTGCGCGCGACGAGGAACACGGTTCCCGCGAGGCGGCCGAGCACCAGCGCATCGGCCACCGGCAGCAACGGCGGGCCGTCGATCACGACCATGTCGTAGCGCGATGCGACCTGCTCGATCAGTTCGGCGAGCGCGGGCTGCAGCAGCAACTCGCCCGGATCGGGCACGACGCTGCCCATCGCGATGAAATCGAGGCCCGGCGCGATGCCGCGCTTGATCGCCTCGTCGAGCCGGTGGGTGCCAGCCACCACGTCCGACAGGCCCGGTGCGCGACTGTAGCGGAACCGTTCGTGCAGCGACCCCTTGCGCAGGTCGGCATCGATCAGCAGGACTCGCCGTTTCGCCGCGCCGACGAGCGACGCGATATTCGCGGCGACGAACGACTTGCCGACACCCGTCGTCGGCCCGGAAATCAACACGACGGGATTCGACGCGTCCGGCATCGACAGTTGCAGTGCCGCACGGAAATTGCGCAGACTTTCGAGCGCCGCGTCCTGCACGGCGGCGGGCGGCACCGGCTCGCGCGCGCCGCGCCGTCCAGCCTTCGGGCGCAACTCCGCTTGCGCCGCGCCCGGGCTGTGCGGCACGGTCGCGAACACGGGCAGCCCCGTCGTCCATTCGATTTCCTCGGCATCGCCGATCGTGCCGACGATGCGCTGCCGGACGATCACGATCGCCGCGCCTGCCAGCAGGCCCACCATCAGCAGGGCGATCACGGCGACCCCGCGATGCGGGCCGATCGGCTGCTCGGCGACCTTCGCCGTATCGACGATCCGCACGGTGCCGGTCTTGCTGGCCCGCGCGAGGATCATCTGCTGGCGCGTGTTGAGCAGGTTCGTGTACAGCGCCGTGTCGACGGCCACGTCGCGCTGCAACTGCAGCACGCCCTGTTCGACGGTCGGCAACTGCTGGATCTGCTTGCGTGTCGTGTCGAGCGAACGCTGCGCATCGGAGAGCTGAGCATCGACGGCCACCACGGCCGGATGCTTCGGCATGAAGCGCGTCAGCAATTCCTCGCGCCGCTGCTGCAGCGTCTGCACGCGCGTCTCGATGTCGACCGACTGCTGGCGCAACGCCAGCGCTTCGTCGCTCGTATTGACCGTCCCGTGCGAGGCCCGGAACGCGTTGAAGCGGCTTTCCGCCTTTTCGAGCTGCGCCTTGAGCTGCGGCAACTGGGCGTCCATGAAGCGGATCAGCTTGTCGGCCGCCTCGGACTTGCGCTGCGTGTTCTGCGCCAGGTATGCGTCGCCGATCGCGTTCAGCACACGGCTGTCGTGCACGGGATCGGTGCCGTCGAGCGTCACGCCGACCATGTTCGACTGCTTGCCGCGCTCCGAGATCAGCGCGTTCTTCTGCAGCCAGGCCGTCGCCTCCTCGTCGCTGTAGCGCGTCAGGTCGAAGCGTGCGCCGGGCTTGCCGGCCACGCCGCGCACGAATATGTCGAGCGGCCCCTGCGGCGTCTCGACATGCAGCGGCTGCCCGATTCGGCCCTGCCATGCCGGCCCCTTGCGGCCGAACCAGCCCGTACGCTGCAGCGTGTAGGCGCCATCGTCGCCGACGGTCAGCGCGAACCGCTTGCCGAGCAGGCGCTTCGGCACGTCGAAGGTCGGCACGTCGATGTGCTCGGTGCCGTATACATAGCCGCCCGGCAACGGCGACGACAGCCCGTCGGCCGCGTTCACGAATCGCCAGCCGATCAGCGGCAGGTAATGCGGCCGGGCGTCGACGGCCAGATTGGTACTGTCGATCGCGCGATCGAGCACCGCGCGGGATTTCAGCACTTCGATCTCGGTCGACGCATCCGTCTTCAGGTCGAATACCGACGACGGATCACCGGTCGGCGACGTCGATTTCGAGTCGGTCGGGCTTTGCTCGACCTGGAACAGGATGTCGGTCCGGTAGACGGGGGCCGCACACAGCGCATACACGGCGCCAACGAGCGCGCCCGCGAGCGCCGTGCCAAGGATCAGGCGCCGGCCGCCGTACAGCATGCCCCAGTAGCGGCGCACCGGATAGGACGGCCGCAGGGCGGGCCCGCTGTGCGGGTCGAGCAGGGTCGAGGAAGTCATACGGCATCAGTCCCGTAGGCGCGACGCGCGGTCGCGATGACGAAATGGGTCATGAGGGTCACGGCGAAATCGCCTTGGCCGTCAGCGCACCCTGCGCGGACGACGGAATCAGCAGGTTGACGACGCGGCTCCAGCGCACCAGCGACGACGCATCGACGAACACGACGTCGCGACGCTCGAGCGGAAACTGGTCGGCCAGCGCGAACGACGCGGGCGAACTGCCGTCGAGGTGGTACACCCGCGGGCGGTTGTCCGGGCCACGACGCACGACGAACACCTGGCGCGCGTCCGACGTGTACTGGCTCGCGCCGCCCGTGTCGCCGAGTGCTTCGCCGAGGCTCATCCGGCCGTCGGTCAGCGTCAGCGTCGCGGGCCGCGACACCTCGCCGAGCACGAACACCTTCGCGTCGCTCGCCGCGCGCACGCGCACGAGATCGCCGTCGCGCAGCAGGATGTTCGACGGGTTCACGCCCGCGGCGATCAGCGCCGGCAGGCTCACGTTCACGGTCTTGTCGCCGCGCGTCACCGAGACCTGCGAGCGATCGGCCGTCGGGGTGAAGCCGCCCGCGCGGTCGATCGCCTCGGGCAGCGTCATCGGCATGTCGTTGACGATCTGCAGACCCGGCGTGCGCACCTCGCCATCGAGATAGACACGCTTGCTGCGATAGGTCTGCACGCGCAGTGCGATCTGCGGCTTGCGCACGTATTCGCCGAGACGCTTCGTCAGCAGCGCGCGCGCCTGCGCCTCGGTCAGCCCCGCCACGTGCACGAGGCCGGCATACGCGAACTGCACGTTGCCGTTTGCGTCGACCGTGTAGCCGGTCGCGACCGAACTGGCACCGACACCGTCGCCGCCCCCCGTCGTCTGCGTCGTCGGCAGGTTCAGTTCGGGGTGGTCCCATACGACGATGCCGAGCACGTCGCCCGGGCCGATCACGTACGGCTTCGGCTTGCCGAACAGCTGGCGGATTTCCGCATCGACATTGGCCGGCCGGCCCGCATGCTGCTGCGCGACGAACGCCGGCGTGATTTCGATCAGATCCTCGCTCGACACGTTCTGCACGCCGTCGAGGCCGCCCGCGCCCGATGCATCGGCGCTCACGCGCGCATTCGCGTCACGGTCGGCAGGCGCCCGGTACGTCATGCCCGGCGACAACGCACATGCGCTCAGTGCGCACGCGGCCGCCACGATCGCCATGCGCGACAGCCACGGTGCGCGACGGGTGCCGGCCATGCGTGGCTGCGGCGCTCCGAGCGTCGATTCGGGTTGCGTGGTGATTGACATCGTGCCCTTCCAAAACTGTGTGGTAACCCGCCGAACGCGGCGAACTCCGGCATTACGCTTGCCGGCGCGGCTCGCATCGCGGTGCCGCGCCTCCCTCTACACCGCACGTCAAACCGTACGATTCGTCATGAACTGCACTTCGTCGCTTTCGTTACTCGTCTGCATCGCCTCGGCCGGCATCGTCTGCACCGTCGATGCGCAGACGTTGCCCGCCGTCCCGGCCGACGCGCCGACGTTCGCATCGGCGGCGGCGCTCCCGCCGGTACCGTTGCAGCGATCGGCGCAAGCCGTCGCGACAAGCGACGCCGTCGAACCCGCTGCAGCCGCCTCCGGAGTCGCGAGGTCCGCTTCCGCGCGTCCCGTCGCCAGTGCCGCCGTCCAGCCCGAAACGCGCGCCCGCGGCACGCTGCGCAGGCCGCTCGTGCCGGGGCGGCCGCATCGCCCGCAAGCGGCCAGTGCACCCGCCGACGACGTATGGCGCGGCGACAGGTTGTACGCGTCGCCCTACGCGAAGTCGCCCTATGAGCAACCGGACGATCCGGACTGAAGCATCCCGGCCGGTCATGCCTCGGCATGACCGGCAATGCACCGATACGGAATTGGACACCACGGCGAACGGCACGTCTGTGAGGGACCCCACCGAACGCCGATCTTCATGCGTAGAGGCGATCGCACCCCGATGCGCCGCCGCGTGCGACGCGGCTCGCATCACGACCGGCCGACGGACACGCTCGCGTACGATCGCGCGGCCGCTTCGGGTGCGGCCGGATCGGCGACGCGCGCGACCGGCCGGACCGAGTCGCGACCGAGCGCCTGCATGCACCGGTCGATCACGATGTCCGTGCCCACCGCGCCGTACACCGCATGGTCGACCTGCGGCTCGAGGTACAGACGCACGTGACGCGAGCACCGGAACGCGCGCTCGATTGCACCGAAGTGACGCCGGACATCGTCGATGCCGGGATCGAGCGCGCCGTACACCAGCGTCGTCCATACGTTGCGCTGCGCAAGCTCGTGCATCACGCCGCGTGGCGTGCCGATGCCCGGCTTCCAGCCGGCGCGCGCAGCGAGCGCCTTCGCCGGCACGCTGACCCGCGCGATCGCATTCGCGGCCACCGCCCGCACGATCGGCCGCAGGTCGCGCCGCTCCCGCACGAGGCGCTTCCATTTCTGCCAGTCGCGCACCGACAGCCAGTAACCGCGCACCGAGTTGTTCCGCTGCTTCTGCACTGCCTCGAGCGAGAGTCCGGCCGGCCACACGAAGCGGGCGAGATTGATCGCGATCACGCCGCCGAGCGACGGCGTCTTCACGGCCGCATGCAACGCCGCATAGGCGCCGGAACAAATGCCCGCCGCGGCCACCTCCGGGTGACCAAGCGCGCGCAGCCAGTCCGCGGCAGCGGCCACGTCGTCGCTCGACTGCGCCGAATACACGACGCCCGACTGGTCGTCCAGCGCAGCGGGCCCGCTATCGCCGACGCCATGCACGTCGATCCGCAGCGTCGTCACCCCGGCGCGTGCCAGCGCGCGCGCGAGGCGCACGCTGAAGCGCCCTTCGCCGCTGCGCGGGTTCGTCGACGTGTTCGCGATCACGAGCGCCGGGCCGACCGGATTCGCCGGCCGCGTGTCGGCGGGACGGCACAGCACGCCAACGAGCCGGTTCGGACCGACCGCGACGACCTGCTCGGTCATGTCGTGCAGGTCCAGCGCGACGGCCGACTCGCCATTCCACGCCGAATCCGCTTGCATCGAGGTTTCGGCGCCAGCCGACATACGCGGCGCGCGTCCGGCGATCCAGTTCGCGAGCGTGTCGATCGCCGCGAGCGGCAAGCGCGAGCGCGTGCCGTCCAGCATCGTCGTCGGCCATTCGCGGAATGCATCGCTCGCCACGTCCACGCCGCGCTCGAGCAGCGCTTCGCGCAATGCCGGCCCGTCCCCCTGATCAGGCTGGATCAACAACATCGCGCCAGGCAACGTCGGCGCATCGCGCACGACGTCGCACAGATCGACCGCCTTCAACGCATCGACGAAGTCGTCGGGAAAGCGGTGCCCGAGCACGTTCATGCACGGTTCGTCACGATGCGCGGCGCGGATCGCGGGCGACGTGATATCGAGCCACTGCCGATGCACGAACGACAGCTCGCGCAGGTAGGCGCGACCGCGCACGACCGGCGCCAGCGCCACCAGTGCGTCGACGCGCGGCGCCGGGCGCGGGCCCACGCCCGCGGCGGCCAGCATCGCGAACAACGCGCCCGCGCGGATCCCGACGAGCGTCAGCGCGGTTACGCCAACCTGATCGCGCAACAGGTCGATCGCGTCGTGAATGCTGGCGATGCTCGCGACATACCGACCGGCGTCGCGATCGTCGCCCGCCGAGTCGCCGGTGCACGGATAGTTGAATCGCAATACCGTGACACCCTCGCGGGCCAGCCGCTCCGCGATCGCCCGCATGAGCTTGTGCGTCCACGATGCCTCGTGACCCAGCGATTCGCACAGGATCACGCCTTGTGTCGTTTGTCCTTCGTGCAGCCACCCCACGCAGCTGCCGAACGTTATCGGCTTCAATCGGTACTCCTCGGATCGGTATTTGTTATCGGATGCGGACACGCGTCCGGCGGCTCCACCGGAATCGGCCACTCCACGGTCATGTGACTGCCCTACGACGCACGGCCTTCAGGCAACGGACCTCCGCCGCGCCCCTGCGCAACCCGTCTGCCCTTCGCGATGCGTTGTCCTGCCCCCGCTGCTTGGCGGCGGCAGGTTGCCGGCCCGAGTCGCCGTCAAGCCATGTCCGCCGCGAACCCAAACAGTCGTTCGATTAGAGCACTCGGCCCGAGCGCCCTTCGGTGCGCCAGCTTACAAATGCATTCATTACCGTGGCGATACAACGAGGCGCCCGCTGTCGCGATTCGCGCCGCGCGCGTGCGCCGAATCCACGAAAGGTAGGCTCGCGAACACAGTCGTCTCGCTCGCCCCGTATCATGACCGCCATGCGATGTGGCCGTGTCCGGCATCGCCGGACGAAACCGGCGCCTGCCGGAACGGGCCGCGAACCCACGCAGCCGGGTCAGCGCCGACCGGCCGCGCGAGCGCACGGCGGCCCGCACCCCACCGCCCTGCGACACCCACGGCGCCGACCAAGCGAATGTCAAACCTCAAGAAGAATTTCCTGCTGCTGCTGACGCTGCAGATTTCGATGTATGCGGTGCCGCTGCTGATCGCACCGTTGCTCACGCACGCGCTGGGCCCGGAAGGCTACGGGCAGCTCGCGTTCTCGCTCGCGGTCATCGCGTACCTCACCAACTGCACGAGCTACAGCTTCGACCTGACCGCCACGCCGCGCATCGCGCTCGCGCGCGACGACCGCGCCGAACGCTCCCGCATCTTCTGGGCGACGCTGTATGCGCAGATCGGCATCGCGGTGATCTGTTTCATCGTGCTGGTCGGGCTGATCGTGCTGGTCGGCCGCTTCGGCGAAGACCGCGACCTGCTGCTGATCGGCTTCGGGATGGTGGCCGGCGTGGCGTTCACGCCGGGCTGGTATTTCCAGGGCATGGAGAAGTTGCGCGCACTGAGCGTGATCCTGTTCGTCGGCCGCATCCTGAGCCTGCCGGCGATGTTCGCGCTCGTGCACAGCCCGGCGGACATCGACCGCGCGATGATCGTCAACGCGGCCGTCCCGACGCTGTCCGCGCTCGTACTGGCCGTCTATCTGTATGCCCAGCGCGAAATCGACTTCGTTCGCGTAGGTTTCGCCGACGTCGCCGAATCGCTGAAAGGCGGCTGGCAGGTGTTCCTCGCATCGACGTCGATCGCATTCTATGCGTCGACCAACACCGTGCTGCTCGGCTTCGTGTCGGGCAACGTCGCGGCCGGCTACTTCGCCGCCGGCGACAAGCTGATCCGCGCGGCGCTCAGCATGCTCCAGCCGCTGAAGGCCGCCACCTATCCTCGCATCAGCTATCTGATGCGGCATGCGAGAAACGACGCGTTCTCGTTCCTGCGCAAGCTGTTCGTCGTGCAGGTCGCGATGGTGCTCGGCATCTCGCTCGCGATCTTCTTCGGCGCGCCGCTCGCCGTGCGCATCCTGTACGGCCCTTCGTACGAACCGACGGTCCAGGTGCTGCGCTGGATGGCCTTCATTCCATTCATGGCCGGGATGACCGACCTGTTCGGTGTGCAGACGATGCTGCCGCTCGGAATGAAGTCCGAATTCACGCGTGTCCTGATGTCATCGGGCATTCTGAACATCGTGCTCGTGCCGGTGCTCGCGAAGTACTTCGCCGAACTAGGCGCCGCCGCCGCCGTACTGACGGCCGAGGCTGCGGTCGCAGCGGCGCTCGCGACCGTCGTCTATCGCGCCGGGATTCCGCTGCCGGGCAGTCCCGTCGCTCGGCGCGGTTAGCAGGCGCACCGTCCGTGCTGCCTGGTTTTCCCGGAACCGCATGAACAGCACGATGCGATCTTAACGTCCGCGCTGTTCATGGCCAGGCTCAGGGTTTCAATCGCGAAGCGCCGGACCCGACATGACAACGGATCCGGCAGTAGCCGCCAAGCTCGAACATATGCGGTCCGGCATAACGATTTCCACCCTCTCCGCACATGGTCCGCGCGAATGCGTTGACAGGCAGACGGCAATCAACCGCCACACCATTTATTCATCGTGACATCAAACGTGAAGGTCAGCACCTGCCCGGTCGTCATGACGACATTTGCCCCGGTTGTCGTCTGTATATTGGCGTTGTTCGCGATCGTGCAATTGCCGTTGGTGGCCACGATCTTGACGGATTGACCGTCAATTCCGCCGGTCAGGTTAGTTAGCGTCGTCGGTGCGGCATAGTTCGCCGTCAGCTTGCTCAGGCCAGTCACGCTCGGCGTCGGGCTCGTGCCGACAAACCCACCGGCCCACAGCGCCATCGCATTGCCCGCATTGTCGGCGGCCGGTGCGCCGTAGCTGTACCGAACCAGCCCGGTCGCGTTCTCGATATGAAATTGCCACGGCCACATTTGCAGCAGGCGCCCGCTTGCCCACGCGCTATTGGTCGCTCGGCCGTATCGGTCTTCGGGAACGTACTTGTAGCGGCCTGCGACGCCGTTGCCTTGCGATGCGTTGACGCAAATCTTTGAAAAATATTCTCCGGCGGGAATGAACGACGTGTTGGACATGGACGGCGTGAACGTATACGTGTCCGTTCCCGCCGTCACGCTGCCCGCACGCGTAATCGTTCCGGTGATGCCGAAGATGGTTGCCAGCGTCGTATCGCCGGTGCCGTTGGCCGCCAGGACCGGCATGAAAATCGGCAAGTTCGGCATCGTATTGAAACGCCAGCCCGGGATCGCCACGGCGCCGGCGCCCGTCAGCGTCATCGCAGAAGGAATCGGCTGGAACACGCTGTCGGTCTCGCAGTCGATTCTCAGATTGTATGGGCTCTCGGTCGAAATGCACACCGCCTCGCCGCTGCCGAAGTAGTTCCGAAGCTTGATTGCGTTGTATCCGACGTTGCCGACAATTACGCCCTTTACGGTCTGCGGAAACGCAAAGATAAATTCATTGTCGGTAGGATACGCATTGAAGTTCGGATTCGGCAGGATCTCGGCCGCGTAGTCGTTGCGCGCACTCAACGGGAAGTTGATGTCGAAGACGCAATTGGTCACTTGTCCGACAACACTGAACATACGCCCGGTACCGAGGCCCATCGTGGTCATCCGGTCGTGCAGCAGGATGTTGCGCGCCCGGATTCCGTACAGCGGATAACCCGTGTTCGACGTGCGGCGATCCTGTACCGCAAGCGCCGTGCCGTTGCTGAAGATGATGTCGATATTGTCGAGGTTGAACAGGTTTGACGAATCGGACGCGGCGGCGGCCGGACTGTCGTCAAGATAAATGCCGAAGCTGGGCGTATTCGTCGCCATGTCGCCGCAATGTCGAATCTTCATCGTGCTCAGGTTGACTTCTCGGACGTTCGCGCGTGCCTGGGTCGACCCGCTCCCGGTGTCCGTCCACAACACGCCACCGCCACGGAAATACAGGCAATTCACGTGAGCGACGTCGAGCCAGTCCACATTGCCTTGCAGCACCAATCCGTGCTGCAACGACGCACACGCGCGATTCCCCTGAAGGGTGAAGTCTCGCAGCACGCAGCCAGCGGTCACCGCCGTGTTGGACGTCCATGACACGTTGCCCGTCTGCGGCAGGTCCGTCGTTTCACTGTTGAAACCCGCGTTCAACACTGTGAAGCACTGTCCGCCGACGCCTGCGCCGAACTGAATGATCGACGTGCGGCTCGAGTGTCCGAAGATCGCTATCGGCTTCGTGACCGGGGGAAGCGCGAGGCTTGAATAGTAGACGCCCGCGGGCAGATCACCCTTGACCGGCCAGATCGTCATCAGGTAATTCAGCCAGGCCGTCAGGGCTGGGCCGTCGTCGCTGCCGTACACGACATTGGCGCCGGTTGCGCTCGCCGCCGCCACCTTCGCGAGCGTGACCTGTGTCGCGCTGACGATTGCCGTGATCGTCGTGGACACAACCAACGTCGCGACGCCATTCGCATTGGTGGTCGCGATGTCGATGCGTTTGCCCACGTCCGCCGCGGTGAACGCCGCCGATGCCGACGAAAAGGCGGTGGAGCCCCCTGTCGTTACGCCGTCGTTGACGATTCGCGCGTTCCCCTTCGCGCCGAAATACTTTGCGCTAACCGGTAAATTGGCGGGAAGCGCCGCCGGAAGGTCCATCCAGACCTGCGTGGTGCCCGCCGCAAGACTGACTGCCGCGCCGCCGTTGCTTGAAGCCAGAACAGTGGTGCGCGACAGCGTGTTTCCGCTGGCCGTGTATGTGCCGATTCCGATTTCCCAGTTTCCGCTCGGCTCCCCCGTGCTGCTCACGGCCTGCAACCCGTAATAGAACGTGTCGGCATTTGCACATACGGATGAAAAAGTCCGGAATCCCGTCATTGCACCAGCTAGAGACAGAACCCCCGTACCCGTGGAGGTGGTCGTTTCCTTCACGCGGTCCCGAAGTTGAAATGCCATATCGATCCTCGACGCGCGCCGACAAGCACGCAAAAGAGTGAAATGCGCCGGATGCACGGCGTCGTGCAACGGTCATCGGCTCACTCGTCTCCGGTGACTTCGCTGCATGACTTGCCATCCGGCGAGTTGAACGCCGGATGAGCGCTATTGGCCCAACCGAGGAATCATCGTGACCGTCGGGGCGGTGCTATAGGTGACCGTCATCGCATCGCCCGGCTTGAGATCGAACCTTCCATTCGTGAAGCCGGTGGCATAGGCCGCTTGACCGCTTCGCGAGACATTGAGTGACGACACGGTACCGCGCGTCGATCACCTCCTGCAGAAGCGGTCGCGCGGTCAGACCCGTTGCCGTGCCAACGATGTACGTAGCCGGAAATTGTGCTGTCATTCAAGCACTCCATATCATCGCAATTCAATCGAGATGCAAAAGTAAAAAAATGCTGGACGGTCGGACGCTACGTCTTCCGAATCCCCGGCGTGCACCTGCAGGAACGCACGCGGCTGCCAGGCAAGACGCCGCCGCGCATCAACCCTGCCAGCCCAGATATCCTTTTTCTTGTTTTCACGAAGAGAAATCACGCACGTTCGCACGCACCCATTCATTGCAGAATAAGAACGATTTTCCCGATGAACTGTGCGTTCGGTAACCGAAGCACGGAGCGATTCGCACGCGAATCGGCGGGAGCGATCCGGCCGAACGACTTGCCAATTCGATGCGCACGCAACGAATCCCCCACATGCCGCCCCCGTTGCCGGCACCGATCCGGCTCCCCTCGAAACGACCGACCGCGGGTACTTCTTACTCTGCTGCACATGCACAATCAGGAACGCTTACCTCCTTTTCCCCGCACCGCGCAGCCGCGTCGAAAAAAGATCGTACGTATCAGTAGAAACACCGATGCTGTAGTCAAACTACATTCGTACGATTGGCCACTGCAGAGAATCGCTACATCCGATTCGGCAGTGTCGGACGGTCCGCGTCGCCGTCCGCGTTGTTCGATCGGGCCCAACCGGCCGTAACGATTCCCCGCCTGGCCTGGCATGCCGACGCGCAACCACCCTGCATCGCCAGCCGAATGCGTCCGGTGCGAATCCACCGGACGTGCGCAGCTCCAGACATCATCCGAACAACAACCGGCAATACGATCATGGAGAGCAACATGCGGGACAAACACTGGCTGGCCGTCGTGCTGGCAGCGACCCTCTGCACCACCGCCTACGCAGGCAACGCCGATTTCAATTCGCAGGGCGACGCCGCCGACGCGTTCGCGTCGTCCGCCGCGCAGCGGCGCGCCGACGTCCTCGTGCACAAGATGACGCTCGACGAGAAACTGCAGTTCATCCATTCGCAATACGAAATGTCCAAGGTGCCGAACGGCGGTGCCGGCTACATCCAGGGCGTGCCGCGGCTCGGCATTCCCGATCTCAACATGGTCGACTCCGCGACCGGCTCCGGCAGCACGTCGCTCGCAAGCACGACCTTCCCCGCCACGATCGCCGTCGCCGCGAGCTGGGATCGCCGCCTGTCGTACGACTACGGCAAGCAGGTCGCGATCCAGTTGCGTGCGCAAGGGTTCGGCATGGGTCTCGGTGGCGGCACCAACCTCGCGCGAGAGCCGCGCGGCGGACGGCTGTTCGAGTATCTCGGCGAGGATCCGCTGCTCGCAGGCGACCTGCTCGCCGAGCGCACGCTCGCCACGCAGCGGCAGAAGGTCATCGCGACCATCAAGCACTATGCCGGCAACGAACAGGAGCATGGCCGGATGGGCGGCAACACGCAGATCGACGAACGCACGCTGCGCGAGCTCTACCTGCTGCCGTTCGAGATCGCCGCGAAGCGCGGGCAGCCCGGCAGCGTGATGTGCAGCTACAACCGCCTGAACGGCGCGTACGCGTGCGAGAACACGCATCTGCTGAACGACGTGCTGAAGAACGAATGGGGCTTCCAGGGCCAGGTGCAATCCGACTGGGGCGCGACGCACAGCACGGCCGCCGCGATCAACGCCGGGCTCGACGAGGAAGAAGACGTCGGCCCGTCGGTCTACCTGACACCGGCGACCGTCAAGCAGGCGATCGCGAACGGATCGGTATCGACCGCGCGCCTCGACGACATGGTGCGCCGCAAGCTGGCCGTGATGATCCGCGTCGGCGTGATGGACGATCCGGCCAAGGGCGGCGGCACGATCGATTTCGCGGCCGCGAACCGGTTCGCGCAGAGCGTCGCCGAGCAGTCGATCGTACTGCTGAAGAATGACGGCAACCAGTTGCCGTTGGCGGCAGCGGCCTTGTCGCGCATCGCGGTGATCGGCGGCCACGCCGATGCGGCCGTGCTGTCGGGCGGCGGCTCGGGCAACACGCGCGATCCGGTCACCGGTTCGTTCGCGGGCTGCGGCGGCCTGACGTTCGGAGCGTCGACCGGCTGCAGCTGGTGGCACAATCCATGGCTCAAGGTCGACGTGCCGATCGTCGCTGCGATCCGCGCGCTCGCGCCGGCAGCACAGGTCACGTTCGCGGGCAACAGCGACCAGCAGTCGCCGTTCCGCGCGTATACGCAGCAGGAAATCGACCAGGCCGCGGCGCTCGCGGGCCGCTCGGACGTCGCGATCGTCGTGGTCGCGCAGCCGGCCGGCGAGGATTTCGGCGATCTGCAAAGCCTGAGCCTCGCGAATCCGTCGAACCAGGACGCGCTCGTCGAAGCGGTCGCGCGGGCGAACCCGCACACGATCGTCGTCGTCCAGAGCGGTAATCCGGTGCTGATGCCGTGGAAGGACAACGTGTCGGCGATCGTCGAGGCGTGGTATCCGGGCGAAGGCGGCGGCAAGGCCATCGCGAACGTGCTGTTCGGCGCGGTCAACCCGTCCGGCAAGCTGCCCGTCACGTTCCCGGCGCGCGACCAGGACACGCCGACGTGGGGGCAAGGCGGCGCATTCGACAACGATCCCGTCTACGCGGAGAAGCTGAACATGGGCTACCGCTGGTACGACGCGCGCAACATCAAGCCGATGTTCGAATTCGGCCACGGGCTGTCGTATACGCACTTCGCGTATTCCGGGTTGTCGGTGTCGCGGCAACGGGACGGCTCGCTGAGCGTCGCGTTTACCGTGCGCAACGACGGACGTGTCGCCGGCGCGGAAACGCCGCAGGTCTATCTCGGCGTGCCGTACAAGGACGAGCCGCCGAAGCGGCTGGTCGGCTGGGAAAAGATCCGGCTGAACCCGGGCGAGGCACGGCATGTCCGCGTGACCGTGTCGCCGCGGATGCAGAGCGTGTGGGATACGTCGCGCAATGGCTGGAAGGTCGTGCCGGGCGGGACGGTGTATGTCGGCGCGTCGTCGCGCGATATCCGGCTGCAGGGTAGCTAGGCAGCCGGCCTGACGATGCCGGTGTCGGGTGGAATGCCGCCCGGCACCCGCGGACAACACGTCGATTCGTGCGATGAATGAGGCACCACCGGCCGGCAAACAATGTGCAATCGCCGCGTTTCGTTCGCATTGCCGACCAGGCGTCGGCAATGCGTGCACGATGCGGACACGAATGAGAATCGGGAATGCCATCCATGCCCGGATTGACTTGCTCGTGCGACCCGTTCGGGTAGGATGTGAACGTGCGATTTACCGGACTTCGTACCGGCCACCCACCGCACGAATGTGATAGCGTAGTGAAGCCGCAGCACGGTCTCGTCGCCGATGGTCGGAGTAGAACATGTCGGCAGGTCCGCGGGCGCGCTTCGTCGTCAGTCGTCATTGCAAAGGAGTTCTCCCATGTGGACCAAACCTGCCTACACTGATCTGCGACTCGGTTTCGAAGTCACGATGTACGTGTCGAATCGCTGATTCGGGCACGCCATCCGGAAAGGAAAGCCTCGGTCTGCCGAGGCTTTTTCTTTGCTTCGCACCCCGGCCCCTCGTCGCACCGTCATGCTCATACACATCCTCGGATCCGCCGCGGGCGGCGGCTTTCCGCAATGGAACTGCAACTGTGCGAACTGCGCGGGTTTTCGCGCGGGCACGATCGACGCGCAGGCCCGCACCCAGTCGTCGATCGCGCTGTCCGACGACGGCGCGAACTGGGTGTTGTGCAACGCGTCCCCCGACATTCGCGCGCAGTTGCAAGCCTTCCCGCCGTTGCAGCCGGGCCGTGCGCTGCGCGACACCGGCATCGCCGCCGTCGTGCTGATGGACAGCCAGATCGACCATACCGCCGGCCTGCTCAGCCTGCGCGAAGGCTGTCCGCTGCAGCTGTGGTGCACCGACATGGTCCACCATGACCTCAACAGCGGCTTTCCGCTGTTCAACATGCTCGCGCACTGGAACGGCGGGCTGGTCTGGAACCGCATCGTGCTCGGCGACAGCTTCACCGTGCCGGCCTGCCCGAACCTGCGCTTCACGCCGCTGCCGCTGAGCAGTGCAGCACCACCCTACTCGCCGCATCGCTTCGATCCGCATCCCGGCGACAACATCGGCCTGCTCGTCGAGGATCGCCGCACCGGCGGCACGCTGTTCCATGCGCCGGGGCTCGGCACGGTGGACGACGCGCTGCTGCAACGGATGAACGACGCGGACTGCGTGCTCGTGGACGGCACGCTGTGGGACGACGACGAGATGCTGCGACGCGGCGTCGGTGTACGGTCCGGCCGCGAAATGGGTCATCTCGCACTGAACGGTCCGGGCGGCATGCTCGACGTGCTGGCCCGGGTGCCGGGCCCGCGCAAGGTCTTGATTCACGTCAACAACACCAATCCGATCCTCGACGAAGGTTCTCCCGAACGCGCGGAATTGCGGCAGCGCGGGATCGAGGTCGCCTTTGACGGGATGGACATCGTGCTATAAGAAACGCATGGTCCCGCTGCCGCGACGCGCATCGTGATGCATACGACGTCGATTGCGGTACAACGCACGCCCTTCCACTGTCCCCAACGTCATGGAACCGTCGATGAGCCAACCCGCTCTCACTCCCGCCCAGTTCGAACAGGCGCTGCGTGCCAAGGGCGCCTTCTATCACATCCACCACCCGTACCACGTCGCGATGTTCGAAGGCCGCGCGACCCGGGAGCAGATCCAGGGCTGGGTCGCGAACCGCTTCTACTATCAGGTCAGCATTCCGCTGAAGGACGCGGCGATCCTCGCGAATTGCCCGGACCGCGAGGTTCGCCGCCAGTGGGTCCAGCGCCTGATCGATCATGACGGAACCGCCGGCGACGAAGGCGGGATCGAGGCGTGGCTGAGGCTCGGTGAAGCGGTCGGGTTGGACCCCGCGCAGTTGCGCTCGCAGGAACGCGTGCTGCCCGGCGTGCGTTTCGCCGTGGACGCGTACGTGAATTTCGCTCGCCGCGCGAACTGGCAGGAAGCTGCGAGCAGCTCGCTCACCGAGCTGTTTGCGCCGCAGATCCACCAGTCGCGCCTCGACACCTGGCCGCGCCACTACCCGTGGATCGATCCGGACGGCTACGCGTATTTCCGCACGCGCCTCGGCCAGGCGCGCCGCGACGTCGAGCACGGGCTCGACATCACGCTGCGGCATTACACGACCTACGAGAGCCAGCAGCGGATGCTGGATATCCTGCAGTTCAAGCTCGACGTGCTGTGGACGATGCTCGACGCGATGTCGATGGCCTACGAACTGCATCGGCCGCCTTATCACACCGTCACCGACCAGCCGGTCTGGCACAAGGGAATCGCACCATGAATTTCGACAGGAATCGCGTGCCGCGCTGGCGGCCGGGTTTTCGCTTCCAGTTCGAGCCGGCCCAGCATGCGCACGTGCTGCTGTACCCCGAAGGCATGGTCAGATTCAACGAAAGCGCGAGTGCGATCGGCGGGCTGATCGATGGCACGCGCACCGTCGCGGACATCGTTGCGCATCTCGAACGGCAATTCCCCGACGTGCCCGAACTCGGTACCGACGTCGAGGATTTCATGGAGACCGCCCGTGCCCAACACTGGATCGAACTCGCGTGAACCGGTGACGCCCGACGCCGCGCGGCCGGCAACCGGATTGCCGCTGTGGCTGCTGGCCGAACTGACGTACCGGTGCCCGCTGCAGTGCCCATACTGCTCGAATCCGCTCGATTTCTCGCGCCAGGGCGCGGAGCTCGACACGGAACAGTGGTTCAGGGTCATGGCCGAAGCGCGCGAGATGGGCGCCGTGCAGATCGGCTTCTCGGGCGGCGAACCGCTGGTCCGTCCGGATCTTGCCGCACTGATCGGCGAGGCGCGCCGCCTCGGTTACTACACGAACCTGATCACGTCGGGTATCGGCCTGACCGAGCAGAAGATCGAGGCGTTTCGCCGCGCCGGCCTCGATCACATCCAGATCAGCTTCCAGGCGAGCGACGCGACGGTCAACGACATGCTGGCCGGATCGGAAAAGGCATTCGCCCACAAGCTCGCGATGGCCCGCGCGGTCAAGGCGCACGGCTATCCGATGGTGCTGAACTTCGTCACGCACCGGCACAACATCGACGACATCGACCGGATCATCGAGTTGTGCATCGCGCTCGACGCGGACTACGTCGAGCTCGCGACGTGCCAGTATTACGGATGGGCCTACCTGAACCGTCAGGCGCTGCTCCCCACCCGCGCGCAGCTCGAGCGCGCGGAGCGCGTCACGAACGCGTATCGGGCGAGGCTCGCCGCTGCGAACCACCCATGCAGGCTGATCTTCGTCACGCCCGACTACTACGAGGAGCGGCCGAAGCCCTGCATGAGCGGCTGGGGCAGCCTCTTCCTGATCGTCACGCCGGACGGCACCGCACTGCCGTGCCACGGCGCGCGGCAACTGCCGATCGCCTTTCCGAACGTGCGCGATCACGACCTGCGACACATCTGGTACGAATCGTTCGGCTTCAACCGCTTCCGCGGCGACGACTGGATGCCCGAACCCTGCAAGTCGTGCGACGAGAAGAAGAAGGACTTCGGCGGGTGCCGATGCCAGGCGTATCTGATGACGGGCGATGCAAGCCTCACCGATCCTGTCTGCGGCAAGTCGCCTCATCACGACCTGATCGAGAAAGCACGCGAGGCCGCGCTCGCGCCGCTGCAACCCATGACGCAACTCGTGTTTCGCAACGTGCGCAATTCGCGTGAATTGACGAAGACCTGAACGGCGCCGCGCGGTCGCCGCCGATCGCCGGTGTTGCCGGATTTGGAACGCAATGTTCGCGCATCGCGTCGGGCCGGCTTCCCGCGCTGACCACCGTTTCATGCGCCTCCACGCGTCGCCCGGACATCTCGCCGCGCGCCGCGTCGTCGCCCCGGATTCAGCGGCGAGCGACGGGGTGTCCGGCAACCCATGGAATCCGTTTTTGCAACGTCACGCGCCGGCTACCGCCCATGGCGCGGCAGCGAGGCGCTCCGCCAGATAGTCCAGGAACGCGGTCACGCGCAACGGCCGCAAGCTGCTCGGCGGCGTCACGAGATTCACGCCCACCCGATCGATCCGCCACTCGGGCAATACGTCCACCAGTTCGCCTCGCATCAACGCGTCCCCGACGACGAACTCGGGTTGCAACGCGACGCCCCGGCCAGCCAGCAGCGCGGGAACGATCACGTCGGCGCTGTTGCTGCGGATGATGCCGCGCACCGTGACCGCGAATGCGTCTCCGCATGCATGACGGAATTGCCATAGCTCGGGCGTCGCCAACCCCGTGTAGACGAGACACGCATGCCGGGCCAGATCGCGGGGATGCGTCGGTCGCCCCCATCGTTTCAGATAGGCCGGCGAAGCCACCAGCGGGTGATTCACCGCGCAGAGCCGGCGCGCCCGCAGCGACGAATCGGCGAGTTCCGCGATGAGCACCGCCACGTCGAACCCGCCGCCCACCACATCGACGATGCGGTCGGTGACGCAAAGGTCGATCTCCACCTGCGGATAGCGTTCGAGAAAGGCGGGGATCAACGGCGCGACGTGGCGGCTCGCGAACGACATCGGCACGGCAACGCGCACCAGACCGCGCAGTTCCGTCGCGTGCGACGACGCCTCGGTCTCCGCCGCCGCGGCTTCGCTGAGAATGCGAATCGCTCGCGATTTGGCGATTTCGCCGGCGGCCGTCAGCGAAACCTGACGCGAGTTTCGATAAAAGAGCGCCGTGCCGAGCCGGCGCTCGAGTCGGGAAATGGCTTTCGACACGGTCGGCTGCGAGAGGTCGAGCGCCTCCGCGGCCCTGACGAAAGAGCCCGTTTCGAGCACGTGCGCGAAAATCGCCCATGCCTCGAGGTCAGGAAGTATCTGCATCAGACAGCAAGCCTCCGGTTGGCCGATCCGGCCCGTTCCTGCCGATACCGGTACCGCGCCCTGCAGCGTTCGCGCTGCACGAGCACCGCCGCCGATACCGGCTGCGCGATGTGCGCACCGCTAGAAAAGCGTATGAAGGCCGATGCGGGCAATGGCCTGGTTCGCGCCGGACGACGCGCCATCCGGATCCAGCACACCGTTGATTTGCGCCCGGGCACCGCTGCTTGCCCGCTGCCACACACCGGTCGCGTACACCATCGTTCGCTTCGACAGCGTGTACTGCACCGTCGCCGTGACCTGGTGCGCGTGGTCGTTGTCGAGCGCCGCGTTGCCCTTCATGTACATGTAATCCGCGCCGATCCTGACCGGGCCGGAGAGTTGCCAGGTACCGCCCGACTCGGCCATCCACACCGAGCCACCGGACGCAGCGTTATGAACGGTCGTCACCAACGCGCTCAGGTTTGCCCGTCCGATCCGGTAGTGCGCCCCTGCGCCCCAATTACGCACACTCGTCGCGACGGAGCCCGGCTGTGCGCCATATTTCTCGTTGGTGTACGCGGCGGCGGCACCGAACGGTCCGGCTTCGTAGTCGAGACTGGCGCTCACCGTATTGCCCGCGCCGATCGAGCCCGGCACGCCGCCGAACGCATAAAGCGCGCCCGCCTTCAGCCCATGGATGACCGGGCTCACGAACTTGACGGCGTTCGCCACACGCTGACTGCCCGCCATCCGGTCCCAGTCGAACGCGCCGGTCGGGTTGCCGGGCAGCGCGAGCTTGCGAAAGGGCCCGTTGCGCAGGTTGTACAGTCCGGCGACATCGGCCGCCGCGTCGGTGCCGCTGAAGAACAGCGTGTCGGCCATGAATTCATACTGGTTGCCGAACGTCAGCGTGCCCAGCCGGTCGTTCTGCACACCGACGTAAGCGGTACGCGCGAACAGGCCATTGCCGATCAGCGCGCCGGTACCCGGTGAAATCTGGCTGACCAGCTGGAAAATGACCTTTGAGCCGCCGCCGACATCTTCGCTTCCGCGCAAGCCGAGCAGGCTCGGCGTAAAAATCCCGTCGTCGAATTTCGCATTGCCGTGGCCGCCTTCGTTACTGACGTAACTCAGTCCCACGTCGAGCGCGCCGAACAACGTGACGCTGCTCTGCGCGCATGCGATCGGCACATGCGCAACCATCAACAGGGCCGGGACATAGAAACGCTTTCCGAACATGAACAGCCTTCTTCATTGCTTCGCAATCCGAATCACAACGACCGGACCTTCCAATCATCCCGCGCAACGCGGGTACGTACACGCACGCCGCCGTCATGCCCGATCGCGCGACAGGCGGCACGCATCGACGGCACGAGTCTAGCGCATGGAATGACGCTTCAACGTTCGGCCCGCGAGAACACAATGTTCTGCATCTCCCGGCTACGCAACGCATCGCGGTTCGTCTACACTCGTTCGGTGCATCGGCAGATGCGCCGCGATTCGAGCCGCGATTCGAGCCGCGATTCGAGCCGCGATTCGAGCCGCGATCCGTGGCCGACGAGAATCGATTGCGCAGGCGATCGCGACACCCTCCGCCGCGCACGATGCTTCGCGCTCACGTCGAGCCGACCGGCGCACGCCAGGTCCCCACTTGCCAGGCACGGAACTCCTTCCCGCTTTCGTCCTCCGAAAAGTCCCGACCGCGCTTTACGTCCGATGTTTGAACCCGGGCGAAGCGCTCCGTTGATCCATCGTCACCCGGCGGTCGCGTTCGTCGCACGCGTTTTCACGCTCCGGAGCGGCCGGCGCGGCAACCGCGCCGAATCTCTCGACGCGCGCCACGGTAAAATTCCGTCTTGACCCGTTGCTCATCCCGTTCAGGCGCCCTGCCGGGCCTGACTGCGGCATGCATCGCTGCCATCGGAAGCGCGCCGCACAGGAGCCCCTATCTCCTTGATTCTTATACATTCACCGTTTCCCGGAACATGACTTACTCGCTTGCCACCCTCTATACCCGGGAACTCGAGATCCGCAAGAGCCGCTTCATCGCGTTCGCGATCCCCGTCGAGGACCGCGATGCCGCGATGCAGGCGCTGCAGCGCCTGCGCGACGAACACCCGGCGGCCACCCACGTGTGCTGGGCCCTGCTCGCCGGCGGCCAGTCCGGCATGTCCGACGACGGCGAACCGTCGGGCACTGCCGGCCGGCCGATCCTCGAAGTGCTGCGCCATCACGATCTCGACGGCGTGCTCGGTGCGGTGGTCCGCTACTACGGCGGCGTGAAGCTCGGCGCGGGCGGCCTGGTGCGCGCCTATACGGATGCGATCGCGTCGGCGCTGCTCGACGCCGAGCGCGTCGAACGCATTCGCCACACGCGGATCGCGATCGAAATCGGCTACCCGGACGAAGCGCGGGTGCGCCGCTGGATCGAGCAGGCGGGTTACGCGCTGGTGGACAGTGCGTACGGGATGACGGTGAAGCTCGTGATCAAGCTGCCGGAAACGGCCGAGGCAGCGGCGAAGATCGAACTGTTCGACCTGACGCAGGGGCGCTCGGGCTTCCCCGGCCTGTGAGGATCGGGCAACCCGCCCGGCCTCGCCGCCACGGGTTTCACACAGATTCCCGTGAAAATTCAGATGCGTCCGATAGAAAACCCGCGCGCCGAAACTTAATCTCCCCCGTGTTCCTCGCGACGCGTCCTGCAAACGTCTGGCCGGGCGTGCACACACGCGGCACACCGCGCGTCGCCGACGATCGCCAACAATCAGAATTCAGCTACGGGGATATCGGACGCATGCAACTGCAAAAACTGCAAGCCCAGCTCGCGGAACTCGATCGACGCATCCGGGTGGCGCGCCGCCGCGAACGCCAAGCGGCACTGGTGCAGGTACGCCAGCTCGTGACGAACCATGCGCTGACCGCGCGGGAAGTCTTCGGGCAGGGTTATAGCGATCGCGCAAAGCTGTTCACGATGGGCACGAAATATCGCGATCCGGCGACGGGCGCCACCTGGAGCGGCCGCGGTCGTGCGCCCGCCTGGATCGCCGGGCGCGACCGCGCCGCGTTCCTGATCCGCGAGTAACGCGCGCCGCGTTGCACGGCGCGCCTCCGTGGCCGATCCAGCCGACCCGAACCGCTCAATAAACGTCCGGGACGATCATGCTGTCCGGCGTCGGACGGCGAATGTAGTCCTCGTGATGCTCGCGCTGCGGCAGATCGATCGTCGTCCGCGGCACCTCGTGATACGGCACCTGGGTCAGCAGGTGGTGAATGCAGTTCAGGCGCGCGCGCTTCTTGTCGACCGCCTGCACGACCCACCACGGCGCCTCGGGGATGTGCGTGCGCAGCATCATCTCTTCCTTCGCGGCCGTATACGCTTCCCAGCGGCGGCGGCTCTCGAGATCCATCGGGCTCAGCTTCCACTGCTTCAGCGGATCCTCGATCCGGCTCTGGAACCGCAGCTCCTGCTCGTGGTCGGTGATCGAGAACCAGTACTTGACGATCTGGATCCCACTGCGCACGAGCATTTTCTCGAACTCGGGCACCGAGCGGAAAAACTCCTCGTATTCGTCGTCGGTGCAGAAATTCATCACGCGCTCGACGCCTGCGCGGTTGTACCAGCTGCGATCGAACAGCACGATCTCGCCGCCGGCCGGCAGATGCGCGACATAGCGCTGGAAATACCATTGCGTGCGTTCGCGATTGTTCGGTGCCGGCAGCGCCGCCACGCGGCACACGCGCGGGTTCAGGCGCTGCGTGATGCGCTTGATCGCACCGCCCTTGCCTGCCGCGTCGCGCCCCTCGAAAATCACGACGAGCCGGTGCCCCGTGTTCACGACCCAGTCCTGCAGCTTCACGAGCTCGCCCTGCAGCCGGAACAGTTCGCGGAAATACTGCTTGCGCGCTTCGCGGCGCTCCGGCGAGAACAGCAGATCCTCGCCGTCGTCGAAGCGGCGGTCGTCGAGCTCCATTTCGAGTTCTTCGTCGTACGCGTCGACGAGGTCTTCCTCGAAACGGCGCTGGCGCGATTCGAGCGACGCCGTATCGGTGAAGTCGTCGGTCTCGGTGCGGGTATCGTTATCGCCCATGGGGCCTCCTTCCTTCAATTGACGCAGCCAAACGCCGCCATTATCCCAGCGTCTCGCGTCAAATTGATGAAAAAGGGGTCGATCCGCCCCTCAGAAGCGGAATCCGGGCCGCGCGCTCGCCGAGGTCGTACTTGATGAACACGATCGAACCGCTCCCGAGCAGATCGGGCACGCGCATGCGCCGCTGGAGCGGTGACGCCCGCCCGCTGGCGGTGCGTCAACCGGGCGGCGGCAGCACGACCGTGTCCTCGGGCCCGAGCACGCGGCCGTCCTGCGAGCGAAGCTCCAGTTTCCTGACGGGCAAGCCGGTCTTGCGGTCGACGAGAAGCACGTGCGCCTCGTCCGGTTCGAAGAAGAAATCCTCGCCCCACTGCCGCAGCGCGACGAGCAGCGGAAACAGGCCTCGCCCCTTTTCGGTCAGTACGTATTCGTGATGCGCGCCGCCGTCTGCGGCCGGCACCATGTCCATGATTCCGTGCGCGACGAGGTTGCGCAAACGCGCGGCGAGGATGTTCTTCGCCAGGCCGAGATTTTTCTGGAATTCGCCGAAACGGCGCAGCCCGTCGAATGCGTCGCGGACGATCAGCAGCGACCACCAGTCGCCAATCGCATCCAGCGGGCGGGCAACGCCGCAAGGGGAATCTTCGTGGGTGGTTCGTCTGGTCATCGATGCAGGTTGAACCGCGGAGGGTGCGATTGGCAAATAAGGTTTCAATATAAAACCAACAATACTGAAAATCAATCGCCATGCATCCACTGTTCGAGGAGCGCGAACGAAACCGGGCTCGTCATCGGAATTGGTTTGTCGGCTCACGCATTTCGATGCTAAAAATTGCCGAATCTCCGATTTCTCTTACCCGAAGTCATTCCGTCGCCGAGGCGTTCGAGCGTGTCCTGATCATCTATTCAGTTGCAACTTGAAACCTCATGGCCTACGCTCCACAATGGTTTCAACATGAAACCACTATCCCCGACCATATGAAGGAGCGCCCGATGATTTCGTCCGATGCCACGTTCGACGGCACCTTTCCATTCGCCCCGCACTTCAGCGATGCACCCGGTTTCCGGATGCACTACGTGGATGAAGGCCCGCGCGACGGCGAAACCGTTCTGTGCCTGCATGGCGAACCCACCTGGGGTTACCTGTTCCGCCACCTGATCGCGGCACTGAGCCCGACACACCGCACCGTCGTGCCCGACCACATGGGATTCGGCAAAAGCGCGACGCCGCAGGATCGCAGCTACGGGTTGCAGGACCATATCGACAACCTGGAGCGCTTCGTTCTCGCGCTCGACCTCGAGCGCGTGACGCTCGTGATGCACGACTTCGGCGGCCCGGTCGGCATGGGGCTCGCCGCGCGGCACCCGGACCGGATCCGGCGCATCGTATCGGCGAACGGGCCGACGCCGTTCGGTCAGCCCGACCTCGTCGAGCGCCTGACCGCGAACGGTCGCGACGCGCCGTGGTTCCAGTGGATCGTGCGCGCGGCAACGGACGGCTCGCTCGAAACTGTGCTCGGCCAGCTCGGCCTCAATATCCTGAGCACGCTGAAGCTGAACGGCTTCGAGAATCACGCGATCATCACCGATACATGGATTGCCGCGTACGGCGCACCGTTCGCGCGTCCGGCCGATTGTCTGGGCGCAATCGGATGGGCGCGCGGATTTGCCGACGGCACGCATCGATTCGAGGAGCCCGATGCGGCAGCGATACGCGCGATACGCGACAAGCCCGCGCTCGCGATCTGGGGGGACGCCGACCGAACCCTCGGCGCCGAACACTTCCTGCCGCTGTTCGCTGCGCTGTTTCCGTCGGCGCCCGTCGAGCGGCTAGCCGGCGTCGGGCACTATTGCTTCGAGGATGCGCCCGATGCGGTGACCGACCGGATCGCCGGATTCATCCGCGCCACCGGCTGAGCGCGTTGCACCGCACGCCCGAGCCCTCCGACGCGGCTGCCCGGCCGGGACCGGAATGCATGCCAGCCGCGGAACCGCATGCGCGCCGCTTTCGCGCACGCGCACGCGTCACTCACCCGATAGTCGACATCACCGAATAATCCGCGTGACCCCGCGCCCACGCGGATCGGCCATCGCCTCCGGCGTCCTGCCGTCGATCTTGATCACCTGGATGTCGCCGCTGAAGTCCTGCCCCTTCAGCGTGTAGCCGCGTGCCTCGATCTGCTTCGCGAGTTCGCCTTCGATCGGGTGGTACGGCTCCCAGAAAATCGTGTTCGGCGGCAGCAGCTGATGGTGGAAACGCATCGCGCCGACGGCCTCCTTCAACGGCATCCTGAAGTCGTAGATGTTGTTGATCACCTGGAAGATCGACGTGAAGATCCGCGAGCCGCCCGGCGTGCCGATCACGAGCGACACCTTGCCGTCCTTCGTCATGATCGTCGGCGACATCGACGACAGCGGACGCTTCTTCGGCTCGATCGCGTTCGCGTCGCTGCCGACCACGCCGAACATGTTCGCGACGCCCGGCTTCGCGGAGAAGTCGTCCATCTCGTCGTTCAGCACGATCCCGGTGCCGTCGGCGATCACCCCCGAACCGAAATAGCCGTTGATCGTGTACGTGTTCGACACCGCGTTGCCCCACTTGTCGACGACCGAGAAGTGCGTCGTCTCCGCCTTCTCCGGCATCGACGTGCCGAGGCCCGGCTGCACGCTCTTCGTGTCCGACGGTTCCTTCGGATTGACCTCCGCCGCGCGCTTCGCGATGTACGCGTCGTCGGTCAGCTGCGCGATCGGCACCTTGTAGAAGTCGGGGTCACCGAGGTATTGCGCGCGATCCGCAAACACGCGCTTCTCGATTTCGGCGACGAGGTGGATGTATTGCGGCGAGTTGAGCTTCACGCCCTCGAAGTCCTGCTTGAGGTCCGCCTTCATCTTCAGCAGCTGCACGAGGCCGATGCCGCCCGAGCTCGGCGGCGGCGCGGTGATCACGTCGTAGCCGTTCCACTTCGCCTGCACCGGCTGGCGCCACACCGCGCGGTATTGCGCGAGATCCTCGGTGGTAATCAGCCCGTTGCCGTCGCCCGTCTTCATCGACGCGGAGATCAGCTCGGCCGTCTTGCCCTTGTAGAACCCTTCCGCTCCGCCATCCGCAATGCGCGTGAGCACCGCCGCGAGATCGGGCTGCTTGAAGTTCGTGCCGGCCTTCATCGACGCGAAGTACTTGTCGAAATTGGTCTTGCCGCCGAACTCCTTCGACGCGTCGACGCCGCGCTGCGCCAGCTGCTCGTCGACGACGAAGCCGTCGCGCGCATAGTGGATCGCCGGCGCGAGCACCTGCTTCCACTTCAGCTTGCCGAAACGCTTCTGCGCTTCCCACATGCCGGCGACCGTACCCGGCACGCCGGCCGCGCGCGGACCGTACAGACTCATGCCCTTGACGACGTTGCCGTCCTTGTCGAGATACATGTCCTTCGTCGCGGCGAGCGGCGCGCGCTCGCGATAGTCGATGAAATACGGCTTGCCGTCCTTGTAGATCGTCATGAAGCCGCCGCCGCCGATGTTGCCGGCTTCCGGGTACGTGACGGCGAGCGTGAACGCGATCGCGACGGCCGCGTCGATCGCGTTGCCGCCTTCCTTGAAGATCCGCTCCGCGGCGTCCGCGCTGTACTTGTCGGCCACCGCGACCGCCGAGCTCGTCAGGACCGCCGGCTGCGGCCCTTTCGCATAGGCCGGCGCGTTCGGCAGGAAGCCGATGCCGGCCACCGTCGCGAGCATGACGGCGGATGATTTGAAGCGATTCAGCATAGTCATTGCATGTCCCCCATGTAGGTTTCCGGCGGGCTGGAAATAGCCCCTGATCCGCTTATAGCCGCTGACGCACGGTCAGCCATATGCCGGTTTCGTAGCGAATCGGGGAATGCGGCCGGAAGATCCGCCACACACTACGAATTGCCACGCATCGTGTGCGGTCGGTCACACGGCGGAGCAAAAAATGGGCCGGCGGTCAGTCGAAATGGCATGCGGCGGATTCGCAGCGCACCGCGCAATCGGAGATTCACGGCACACGCCGCTTGCGCGGCTCCGGCACATGTAAAAAAATGCGATCGAACCGCCCGCTGAGCAGGCCGATCTGAGAAGATAGCGCCCCGCTTTCGAGCCCGATCGTTCGCGCTCGTCCGCTGCCGCTTCACGCTTCTTCGTCTCGTTTCCTATGGCATCACACAATGCGCATCACGCGTCCGGCTTCGCGGCCGGTGTCGCCGCCGCCGTCCTCGTCGCGCAAACCGGCGCGACCGGCCCCTGGCATGCGGGCCTGCTCGCCGCGTTCGCGGCCGGCGTCGTGGGCGGCACCGCGCCCGACTGGCTCGAAGTCGCGTGGTGGACCCGCAAGCGCCGCTTGTGGATCACGCACCGCACCATCACGCACTGGGGCATCGGCTGGATCGCGCTGCTTGCGCTGGGCTGGCACGGGCTCACGCATCATCCGCATCCGCTGTGGGCCGCGCCGCTGTTCGGTTTCGCGTGCGGCGGCGTGATGCACCTGCTCGCCGACTGGCCGAATCCGCTCGGCGTGCCGTGGATCTGGCGGCGCCATTCGCTGAACCTGTGGAACAGCGGACATTGCGACCTGATCGTCGTGGCCGCCGCCTGGGGCGGCACGCTGTGGCTCGCGCAATCGCTGTGGACGCACGCGCCGTTCCTCGAACACTGGCTCGGCTGGCTGCATCGCGTGTAGTGGCACGTCGTCGCGCATAGTCGCGCGGAGTCGCGTGTCGATGCATGTCGTCGCGGCTCGTGCTCCGCACCCGCCCGGCGCACGTCGAACCCGACTTCCTTCTCTCCCCGATCCGGCACCCGTGAACGGCGGGTATCGTTCCGCACGCCTGTTGAAACGCCGGCGCCGCGCCTCATCTGAATCACCGGCGCGCGCGTCCCCCCCGCGCGCGGTGCCCGGCACGCGCGCGCGACGTCTGGCACACTGACGATTCGCGCGCGGCCGCCCGCGCGCTCGCACCCCATTTCAACGCTCCGATGGACGTCACAGCCACCCGCCCCGCCCACGCGCTCGACGTGTTCCACCCGGCCGTCGCCGCGTGGTTCCGCCGCACGTTTGCCGCGCCGACCGGCGCGCAGGCGCTCGCATGGCCGCACATCAAGGCCGGCCGGTCGACGCTCGTCGCCGCACCGACCGGCTCCGGCAAGACGCTCACCGCGTTCCTGTGCGCGCTCGACGACCTCGTGCGCGATGCGCTCGCGCACGACGGCGCGCTGCCCGACGCGACGCTCGTCGTCTATGTGTCGCCGCTGAAGGCGCTGTCGAACGACATCCACGTGAACCTCGACGCGCCGCTCGCCGGCATCGCCGACTCGCTCGCGCAGCTCGGCCTGCCAGTGCCGGCGATCCGCACCGCCGTGCGCACCGGCGACACCACGCAGGCCGAACGCGCGGCGCTGCGCAAGCGCGCGCCGCACATCCTCGTGACGACGCCCGAATCGCTGTACGTGCTGCTGTCGTCCACGTCGGGCCGGCAAATGCTGTCGAACGTGCGTTCGGTGATCGTCGACGAGATTCACGCGCTCGCGTCGTCCAAGCGCGGCAGCCACCTCGCGTTGTCGCTCGAACGCCTCGACGCGTTGACGGGCCGCGCGTTGCCGCGCATCGGGTTGTCGGCCACGCAGAAACCGATCGACGCGGTCGCGCGCTTCCTGGTCGGCGGCCCGGCCGATGCGCCGCGCGACTGCACGATCGTCGACACCGGTCACACGCGCGAACGCGACCTCGCGCTCGAACTGCCGAACGTGCCGCTCGAGCCGGTGATGGCGACCGACGTGTGGGAACAGGTGTACGACCGGATCGCCGCGCTCGCGGCCGCGCATCGCACGACGCTCGTGTTCGTGAACACGCGGCGCACCGCGGAGCGCATGGCGCGCCATCTCGCCGACCGTCTCGGCAAGGACGCGATCGCCGCCCACCACGGCAGTCTCGCGAAGGAACATCGGTTCGACGCCGAACAGCGGCTCAAGCGCGGCGAGCTGAAGCTGCTCGTCGCGACCGCGTCGCTCGAACTCGGCATCGACATCGGCGACGTCGATCTCGTGTGCCAGGTCGGTTCGCCGCGCGGGATCGCACCGTTCCTGCAGCGCGTCGGCCGCTCGGGGCACCATGTCGGCGGCGTGCCGAAGGGCCGCCTGTTCCCGCTGTCGCGCGACGAGCTGGTCGAATGCGCGGCGCTGCTCGATTGCGTGCAACGCGGCGAGCTCGACGCGTTGCGGATTCCCGAGGCACCGCTCGACGTGCTCGCGCAGCAGATCGTCGCCGAAGTCGCCTGCGCGGAATGGCAGGAGGACGCGCTGTACGCGAGCTTCACGCGCGCGGCGCCGTACGCACGCCTGTCGCGCGAACGCTTCGACGACGTGATGAAGATGCTCGCCGAAGGCTTCACGAGCCGCCGCGGCGTGCGCGGTGCGTACCTGCATCGCGACGTGGTCGGCGGCACGGTGCGCGGGCGCCGCAACGCGATGATGACCGCGACGACGTCGGGCGGCACGATTCCCGACATGGCCGACTACGCGGTGCTGCTCGAACCGCAGGGCATCCAGGTCGGCACCGTCAACGAGGATTTCGCGATCGAGAGCCTCGCGGGCGACGTGTTCCAGCTCGGCAATCAGTCGTACCGGATCATTCGCGTGGAAACCGGCCGTGTGCGCGTCGAGGACGCGCAAGGCCAGTCGCCGAGCATTCCGTTCTGGCTCGGCGAGGGGCTCGGGCGCAGCGACGAGCTGTCGGCGGCGGTCGGCCGGCTGCGCGCGCGGCTCGACGGGCTGTTCGCCGAAGGCGATCGACACACGGCGGGCGCCGAACCGAAGCGCGCAGGCGGCGATACGGCCAGCAAGACGGGCACGCGCGGCAAAACCAGGAAGGCGGCCGAAGCCGACACCGTGACCGATTCGCGAAGCGATCCCGCCGGCACCGCGATCGCCCCGCCCGCAAGCCGCCTCGCGCCGGCGCTGCGCTGGCTCGTCGACGATCTCCGCCTGTCGCCCGATGCGGCCCGCCAGATCGCCGACTACCTCGCGCGCACGCGCGCGGCGCTCGGTGCCCTGCCGACGCAGGACACGCTCGTGATGGAGCGCTTCTTCGACGAATCGGGCGGCACGCAGCTGGTGATCCATTCGCCGTTCGGCAGCCGCATCAACCGCGCGTGGGGGCTCGCGCTGCGCAAGCGCTTCTGCCGCAGCTTCAATTTCGAGCTGCAGGCCGCCGCGACCGACGACGCGATCATTCTTTCGCTGTCGCTCGCGCACAGCTTCGCGCTCGACGAAGTGTGGCGCTACCTGCGCTCGGCGAGCGCCGAGCACGTGCTGGTCCAGGCGCTGCTCGACGCGCCGATGTTCGGCGTGCGCTGGCGCTGGAACGCGACGACCGCGCTCGCGCTGCCGCGCTTCACCGGCGGCCGGGGCACCGCGCCGCAACTGCAGCGGATGAAGAGCGACGACCTGCTCGCGACCGTGTTCCCCGACCAGGTCGCGTGCGTCGAGAACATCGTCGGCGAACGCGAGATCCCGCACCATCCGCTCGTCGACCAGACGCTCGACGATTGCCTGCACGACGCGATGGATACCGACGGCTGGCTCGCGCTGCTGCGCCGGATCGAAAGCGGCGCGATCGAACTGATCGCGCGCGACCTGCCCGCGCCGTCGCCGCTCGCGGCCGAGATCCTGAACGCGAAGCCCTATGCGTTCCTCGACGACGCGCCGCTCGAGGAGCGCCGCACGCAGGCCGTGCAGTCGCGCCGCTGGAGCGATCCCGAATCGGCCGACGATCTCGGCGCGCTCGACGCCGATGCAATCGATGCGGTGCGCGACGAAGCGTGGCCGCTCGTACGCGATGCCGATGAAATGCACGACGCCCTGCTCACGCTCGCGTGCGTCGCCGACGGCGAAGCGCACGCGCACGAAGGCTGGCCCGAACGGCTCGCGGAACTGGCCGAGCGCCGTCGTGCGACGCAACTCGTCACGCCGGACGGCGCCGTGCTGTGGGTGCCGGTCGAACGGCTGGTCTGCGTGCGCGCGCTGCATCCCGACGCACGCGTCGCGCCCGCGCTGAAGGTGCCGGCCGCGTGCGCGCAACCATGGGAAGCCGATGCCGCGCTCGTCGACGTGATCCGCGCGCGGCTCACCGGCTTCGGGCCATCGACGCTCGACGCCATCGCGCAGCCGCTCGGCCTGCCGTCCGCGGCGATCGCGACCGCGCTCGCCGCACTGGAGCGCGAAGGCTACGTGATGCATGGCCGCTTCACGCCGGGCGCCACGACCGACGAATGGTGCGAACGCCACCTGCTCGCGCGCATTCATCGCTACACGGTGAAGCGGCTGCGCCGCGAGATCGAACCGGTCGAGCGCGCCGATTTCATGCGCTTCCTGTTCCACTGGCAGCACCTGACGCCCGACACACGCGGCACGGGCCGCGACGCGCTCGCGGCCGTCGTCGAGCAGCTCGAAGGCTACGAAGCCGCGGCGAGCGCATGGGAAGACGCGCTGCTACCCGCGCGCCTGACCGACTACACGGCCGGCGGCCTCGACGAGCTGTGCCGCTCGGGCAAACTCGTGTGGACCCGCATCGGCGCGCCGGCGCGCGCGGCCGGCACGCCCGTGAAAACGACGCCGGTCGTGCTGCTGCCGCGCCGCCACCTCGGCGCATGGCAGGTGCTGCGCGATCCGGACGCGCAGCCGGCGCTATCGGCGCGTGCGACGCAGGTGCGCGATGCACTTGCCGCACACGGCGCGATGTTCTTCGACGCGCTGCTCGACGAACTGCACATGCTGCCGGTCGAACTCGAGCAGGCGCTCGGCGAACTCGTGTCGGCCGGCCTCGTGAATGCGGACAGCTTCGCCGGGTTGCGCGCGCTGTTGAAGCCCGCGGTCAAGCGCAGCGCGACCTATGCGCCGCGCACGCGGCGCGGTGGCGCACTGATCGGCGGGATGGACGACGCCGGCCGCTGGGCGCTCGTGCAGCGCATGTCGGCGCCGGACGATGCGCCAACCCCGGCACCGAAGCGCGGTGCGCCCGCGACCGATCCCGATGCGCTCGAACACATCGCCTGGACGCTGCTGCGCCGCTATGGCGTGGTGTTCTGGCGGCTGCTCGAACGCGAAGCCGACTGGCTGCCGAGCTGGCGCGAACTCGTGCGCGTGCTGCAACGTCTCGAAGCGCGCGGCGAGATTCGCGGCGGACGCTTCGTCGCGGGGCTCGCGGGCGAACAGTTCGCGCTGCCGGAAGCGATCCCGGTGCTGCGCGAGCTGCGTCGCCAACCGGGCGATGGCCAGTACGTGTGCGTGACGGGCGCCGATCCGCTGAACCTTGCCGGCACGCTGTTGCCTGGCGACAAGGTGCCCGCGCTGGCCGGCAATCGCGTGCTGTTCCGCGACGGCGTGCCGGTCGCGTCGCTCGTGGCGGGCACGTTCCATTACGCGCCCGAGCTGCCGCCCGCCGCGCGCGAGGATGCGCGCCTGCGGCTCGCACGGCGCCACTGACTCCTGACATCGGCTGACACACGGCACATCGCGGACTACTGAACGCCGCGCGGCAGCGCCGCGCACGTTCGGGTAGCATCGAACGATTCATTGCGCGCGCGAGCGCGCCCAGAACAAGCCTTCAGGAGACTGCCTTTCATGTCCTCGCATGCCGATTCGCCCGCCGTTCATCACGCGGGCTCGCTGACGATTTTCCAGGGCGCCGCGCTGTATATCGGCGCGGTGCTCGGCACCGGCGTCATTGCGCTGCCTGCGCTCGCGGCCGAGGTTGCAGGCCCTGCGTCGCTGCTGGCGTGGGCCGCGCTCGTCGTGCTGTCGGGGCCGCTTGCCGCCACCTTCGCCGCACTCGGCGCGCGCTATCCGGACGCGGGCGGCGTATCGACCTACGCGCGACGCGCATTCGGGCCGAAGGCCGCGGCAATCGTCGGCTGGTGTTTCTATTTCGCGGTGCCGGCCGGTGCGCCGGCCGCCGCGATGTTCGGCGGCGCGTACGTCGCCGCCGTCACGGGCGGCGGACACGTCACGGTGATCGTCACGGCTGCCGCGCTGATCGCCACGGTGTCGGCCGCGAATGCGTTCGGCGTCACGGTGTCGGGCCGCATGCAGCTCGTACTGTCGGCACTGCTCGTCACGCTGCTGCTGGCCGCCGTGCTCGCGTCCGCGCCGCATGCGAGCACGGTGAACCTGCATCCGTTCGCGCCGCATGGCTGGCTCGCGGTCGGCCAGGCTGCCGCACTGCTCGTGTGGAGCTTCGCGGGCTGGGAAGCAATCACGCACCTCGCGGCAGAGTTCCGCCGGCCCGCGCACGACATGCCGCGCTCGGCCGGTATCGCGGTCGTGGTCGTCGGCTTTCTGTATCTGTCGGTCGCGGCCGCGAGCGTAACGGTGCTCGGGCCGTCGGCCGGCGCGTCGGGTGCGCCGCTTGCTGAACTGATCGCGGGCGGCATCGGCGGTCACGCGCAGGTGCTGGCGGCCGCGGCCGCGCTGCTGCTCACGCTCGGCACGATGAATGCATATTTCGCGGGCGCGGCGAAGCTTGGCGCAGCGCTCGGGCGCGACGGCGCACTGCCTGTGTGGCTCGCACAAGGCAGCCAGGTCGGCGGCGTGCCGCGCCGAAGTCTTGGCGTGATCGCGGTGCTGGCCGTCGTCGCGCTGGCCGCGACGACGCTCTCGGACGTCGGGCCGAAGCCGCTCGTGCTCGTCACGTCCGGATGCTTCGTGATGGTATACGGACTCGGCGCGGCGGCTGCGCTGAAACTGCTGCCGCGCGGCAGCATCGCATATCGCTGCGCGTGGATTTCGCTGGTCGCCGTCGCCGGGCTGTTCCTGACGACGGGGTGGTTCATCTTGTGCCCGCTGCTGCTTGCGGGCGGTGCGCTGCTTTATCTGCGGATGGCCGGGCAACGCACGTGATCGCGTGCCGGCGCCCGTGTGCGGACGAGCATGCGTCCGCTCGCCGCGATGCGCCGGCCCACCGCGAACCGGCCGCGCACCGCTTCGCCGCGGGCGTCAGGCCGGCACCAGCTCGAAGCTGAGCCGCTTGCCGAGTGCGGTGGCCGCGCTCGCGAGCGTCGCGAGCGTGAGGCTCGTGTCGGTTTCGTCGAGCAGCCGGTTGAGCGCGGCGCGGCTGGTCTTCATCCGCGCGGCCATCGCGGTCTTCGTGATGTGCTGCGCCTTCATTTCCTGGCCGATCTGCCACGCGATCACGCGCTTGATCGCGGTGGCGGTGGCCGCTTCGAGATGGCCTTCCTCCCCGAGGAAGGTGTCGAAGTCGCTGCCGATATGCGGGTTGTTCGTGGTCGTCATGGGTACTCCAGTGCATGGCGTGGCCGGCCGGCACATCGCCGATCGCATGTGCCCGCGCAGCCGGGGGAATTCAGATGGCGCGCGTCAGCGCTTTCAGCCGCGCGACGGTCACGTCGAGATCGTCGGACGGCGTGGCCTGCGACTGCTTGAAGAACGCGTGCAGCAGCACCATCGTGTCGCCGACGACCGTGAACAGCACGCGCGCGCTTCGCTGCGGCAACATCACGCGGATTTCCCACAGATCCTGCGACATCTTCCGGACCAGCGGCATGCCGAGCGGCCAGCCGAGCTGAACGGTCTTGATCTCTTCGCCGATCACCCTGCGCTCGACCTGCCCGAGCGCCTTGAGCCATTCGCGCACCGGCTCGTGCCACGCGCGGTGCGGAAGAACCGCACGTCGAGCGTGGCCTGAATCTGCTGTCTCGCCATCGTCGTGTCATCGAGTGTATCAAAAACGGTACGATACGCCAAGCACGACGACACCCGCTACTGACCGAAAGGCTAACGAATGACGGTGAAGGAGCGGCAGCCGGACGTCATTCGCCCACGCCCTGCCCGGCGTCTCAACGCTGGCGGCGAGCCGGCTTGCGCGCGCCCCGGGGCGCGCGATGGGCGTGCGCATCGCCGAACCGCGCCTGCGCGATGTCGCGCACGGCGTCGATCAGCGTCCGGGCGACGGGAGACGGTTGCGCATCGGTGCGCAGCACGAGCCCGACCGGCTCGTCGGTGCCCGCGGACGGCAGCGGCAGCCGCGCGAGCGCGCCGGCCGACAAGTCGTATTCGGCCGCATAGAGCGGCACGAACCAGACCGCGTCGTTCTCGAGCGTGAGCGCACGCGCGACCGACACCGACAGCACCTCGATGAACGAATCCAGCGGCGGCGCGCCGCACGCGCCGAGCAGTTGCTCGGCCGACTGGCGGATCAGCGTGCCGAACGGCGGCAGCACGACCGGATAGCGCGCGAGCTCGGCGGCCGGCGCGGCACTTGCCAGCAATGGATGGCCGGCGCGCACGACCGCGACGAGCGGTTCGTTGTACAGCTGCTCGAACGCGAGCCCGATCATCCGTTCCGGCTCCGACAGGCGCCCGATCGCGCATTCGATCGCCCCCGCCTTCAGGCGCTCCAGCAGTTCGGTATTCGCAGCCGTCGCGATCCGCACCACGATGCGCGGCCAGCGTGCGGTCAGCGCCTTCATCAGCGCGGGCGCGAGCGATGCCGCAACCGTCGGCAGCATGCCGATTTCGAGCGTCGCCGCGGCCGCGCCGCCTTCGCGCGCAAGCAGCCCGACACCCTGCCGCAGCGCCAGCACGCACGCGTTCGCGTGCGGGATGAACAGCTGCGCTTCGCGGGTCGGCTGCGCCCCGTGCCGCCCGCGTTCGAACAACTTCACGCCGAGGATCGACTCCAGTTCGGCGATCGTCTTCGACACGGCCGGCTGCGTGATCGACAGGCTTTCGGCCGCCTTCTGCACGCCGCCCAACTGCGCGACCGCGAGAAAACACTGCAGGTGCCGGAATTTGACGCGGCCGTCGGCGATACGGTTATTCATAACGGGCGGTTATGTGAATGGTGATATCACGCCATTTTGCATAACTTTCCGGAAAGGCCCAAGCATTCGGCGCGGCGTCACGCATGACGCCGCAGCGCATGGAATCCGGTCGGCTCCCAGATCCGTTTCGCGATCAGCAGGGCCGTGCCGTGCTTCTGCCCGAGCGGCGCGGACGACGACTCGGCATGCAGCGCCGCCGCCTTGCTGCTGAGCCGCCGCAGCTCCTGTTCGAGCTCCGCCGCGGCCGCGTCCGTCAGCATCCCTTGCAGGAACGTCATCGTCTCGCCCGGGCCGTCGAAGCGGCTGCCGAGAAAATCGTCGAGCACGTGCGCATGGAAATACCGGCGGATCGGCCCGCCCGGCAGCCAGTCGAAATCGCGCGCGACGCGCACGCGAATCCGGTCGCCGGGCAGCAGCGCGATCACGTTCATCCGGTCGAGCATCAGCAGGTATTTCACGCACTCGGCCTGCGTCACGCGATAGGCCGCCACGATGTCCTGCACGGTCCAGTAGTTGATCGCACAGACGGCGACGAGCAGCAGCTTCTCGTCCGACACGAGCAGCCCCTCCTGCTGCTCGGTCAGCACGCGCAAGCGCGGCGCGGACGCCGACGCCTCCTGCACGAGCTCCGCGAGCGTGTAGCCGAGCAGCTGCGCGATCTCCGCGACACGCTCCAGCGTGAAGCGGCCGCTCGCGAACAGCCGCTTCACGCTCGTCTCGGACACCGAGAGCGCACGCGCGACGTCGCGGTAGGTCATTCCCTGCGCCTTCAGCTGGCGCTTCAGCGTTTCGATGAGTTGGGCGGTCTCGGTCATGTTGGTATCGAAAAATGATGCTCACGGTCGGATATTAGGCTACTCAAGCATCCATACAAGCACTTTTGGATACTTGTCTGCATAATCCGCTCCGTCCTGTCACTCACCGACGGAGCCGCTATGAGCACCCGAACCGACACCCCCGCCTTCGACCCGCATCACCCGGCGCCGCGCGATGCCCGCGACACGGATCGCACATTCTGCGCGAACTATGTGAGCGACGTGCTCGGCGCCGAGCGCGCCGCGACACCGGCTGCGCTGCTGCGCAGCGGCACGCTGTCGCTCGAATTCGACGGGATCGTATTCGATCCCGCCCGGCCATAACGACGAAGGACGAAGGACGAAGGACGGGCACGCTCGGGGAGACCGGATAACAACAACGACACATAAAAAAGCAGCGACGGGCTGGCTGGAGGGCCGTGCACGGAGTCGTCACCGACGACGCGAAGCCCGAATCGCTTTTTCCGCCGGACAGGCCGCCTGTCCGGCGGATTTTCATGGGCGTCGCCGAACATAACGAACGGTTATGCGATTCGCGAAAAAAGGTCATTTTGCATAACTTTCCGGATTGGCTAAAGTCTTGCCATCCACTTCGCGAAATACCTAACAGGAGACGCCCGATGGATTCCCCCACGATTCTCACGCCGCGCGACTGGCCGTCGCATCCCGCGTATATCCACCCCGAGTACCGTTCGTCGGTAAAGCGCGGCCCGACCCGCCCGCTGATCCCGCTGAAGGAAAAGCTGCGCGACCAGTACGTGCCCGTCTACGGCACCGACGATCTCGGCGCGCTCGACCACGACCTGACGAAGAACGCCGTGAAGAACGGCGAACCGCTCGGCGAGCGCATCGTCGTCACCGGCCGCGTGCTCGACGAAGGCGGCAAGCCCGTGCGCAACACGCTCGTCGAGGTATGGCAGGCGAACGCGGCCGGCCGCTACGTGCACAAGGTCGACCAGCACGACGCGCCGCTCGACCCGAACTTCCTCGGCGCAGGCCGCTGCATGACCGACGCCGAAGGCCGCTACCGCTTCCTGACGATCAAGCCCGGCGCGTATCCGTGGGGCAACCATCCGAACGCATGGCGCCCGAATCACATCCACTTCTCGCTGTTCGGCGACTACTTCGGCTCGCGCCTCGTCACGCAGATGTACTTCCCCGGCGATCCGCTGCTCGCGTACGACCCGATCTTCCAGGGCACGCCGGAAGCGGCGCGTGACCGCCTGATCTCGCGCTTCTCGATGGACATCACCGAAGAAGGCTATGCGCTCGGCTACGAATTCGACATCGTGCTGCGCGGCCGCGACGCCACCCCGATGGAGCGCTGAACCATGACGACGCTGAAGCAAACCCCTTCGCAGACGGTCGGCCCGTACTTCGCGTACGGCCTGTGCCCGCAGCAATACGACTACGACCTGAAGAGCCTGTTCACGCCGGCGATCGCCACGCCGGACGCCGAAGGCGAGCACGTGCTGCTGGTCGGACAGGTGTTCGACGGCGACGGCAACGTCGTCAGCGACGCGGTGCTCGAATTCACGCAGGTGGACGGCGCGGGCCGCTATCCCGCGTCGCGCGACGACATCGCGAAGTCCGGCTTCACGGGCTTCGCACGCGTCGGCACCGGCACCGATGCGCAGCACCGCTTCGTTGTCCAGACGGTCAAGCCGGGCCGCGCCGCCGCCGACGAAGCACCGCACATCAACGTGACCGTGATGATGCGCGGGATCCTGACCCACGCGTTCACCCGCGTGTATTTCGACGACGAAGCCGCGGCGAACGCGGCCGATCCGGTGCTGAACCTGGTGCCGGCCGAACGCCGCGCGACGCTCGTCGCGAAGCGCGACGCGCAACCGGGCCGGCCCGTCGTGTACCGCTTCGACATCCGCATGCAGGGGCCGGACGAGACCGTGTTCTTCGACGTGTGACGTGCGAGCCGGCGCAGGCCGGCTACCCGCACCGAACCGCCGTGTGGCGCGATACCAACAGGCATCGCGTCGCGCGGCGGTTTTCGCTTTCGGGCCCCCACATTCGATGCCGTGCCGCAGCACGCCCGATCGGGACTGCCGACGCCCTTGGTTGACTGCTCCCGCCCCCGGCATCAAACGCGCGATTGAAACACATGCTGCGACAGCACATGAATCGTCGGGCCCGCACGATGTCGTTTGCGCGTTACACGGCGTATGCTTTGCTATCCGCCCGACACCGATTGGATTGAATCGAAACAGGCAACAATTTCACGCGCAATGCGCGAACACTGCCCCGCTGCCTGATCGCGCATTTTTCTGACCGAGTGCCTTCAAGCGCGTCTGACCGAAACCTGGCAGACGCGTTTTTTTCGTCCGCGACCGGAGCACGCCGCCGCACTCGCCGCCGCAGCCGTTCCGGCTAGCGGCGAACCTCCAGATACCGGCTCGGCGTTTCGCCGAGGATGCGGCGAAACGCCGACGTAAAGGCGCTCGCGCTCGCATAGCCCAGATCGAACGCGACCCGCGTCACCGGCTGCCCGTCGCTCAGGCGGGTAATCGCCGCGAGCATGCAGACCTGCTGGCGCCAGGCGGCGAAACTCACGCCGGTCTGCGCGCGGAACAGCCGCGTAAACGTGCGCCGGCTCACGCCCGCGTCGGTCGCCACCTGGTCGAGATCGGCCGCGATCGACGGCGACGCGAACAGATGCCGGCAGATCTTCGCGAGGCGCGCGTCGGCCGGCAGCGGCGCGTGCAGCGACAGCCGCGGCATCGTCGCGATTTCCGCGACCAGCAGCGCCATCAGCTTGCCCGCCCGGCCGTCGACGTCGTACATCGCCGGCAGGTCGATCGCATCGTCGATCAGTTGCCGCAGGAGCGGCGACACGCCGTACACGCCGCACTGGTCCGGCAGCCCCGCGGCCTCGGCCGTGTCGTCCGACACGAACGTGTTGAGCATCGTGACCGGCCCGGTCATCGTCATTTCGTGCCGCACGCCGGCCGGCACCCAGCACGCGCGCTGCGGCGGCACCAGCCAGCGGCCGTGCGGCGTCGACACGCTGATCGTGCCGCGCGACGCGAACGCGAACTGCCCGCGCCGGTGTGCGTGCTCCGGAAACGTCGTGCCCGCCGCGTAGTCGTTGGCGGTCACCACGACGCTACGGGGAATGTCTTCGTAGGGATCCAGCAGCGTATTTCTCAAGGCCCGAATTCCATCATGAATGACCCGATATCGAAGGCGGGTCACCTTCGATCGGTCTACGATCCGCTCCACGCTTGCGCGACCGGATGGCCGCAAGACCCGACGGCCGAATCGGCCGGATAGCGACTTCATCGGAGCGGAAATGCCCAATACGTTTCATCGCGTGGGGGACGGCCCCCACCCTGTTCTCGTGCTGCACGGCTGGTTCGGCGACGCGCGTGCGTTCGAGCCCGTCGAGACGTGGCTGTCGCACGAACGCTTCACCTATGTGTTCATGGACTACCGCGGCTACGGCGGCATGCGCGGCGCGCAGGGCGCGTACTCGATCGCCGAAATCGCCGCCGACGCGCTCGCCCTCGCCGACGCGCTCGGCTGGCGCACGTTCAGCCTCGTCGGCCACTCGATGGGCGGCATGGCGATCGAGAAGGTCGCCGCCATGGCGCCCGACCGGGTGCGCGCGCTGGTGCCGATCGCGCCGGTGCCGTGCGGCGGCCTGCCGTTCGACGCCGCGCGACGCGCGCTATTCGAACGCGCCGCCGACCACCTCGCCGATCGCCGCACCATCATCGATCGCAGCACCGGCGGCCGGTTGCCCGCCGCCTGGGTCGAGTGGAAAGCCGCGTATTCGGCATCCTGTTCGTCGCCGCACGCGTTCGGCGCGTACTTCCGCGCGTGGGCCGACACGGATTTCAGCGACGAGATCGCGGGCCGCCATCCGGTGAAGGTGCTGATCGGCGAGCACGACCCGGCGTTCGACGCGGCGCTGATGGCGCGCACCTATCTGCGGCGCTATCCGCGCGCGACCGTCGACGTGCTGCGCAATGCCGGTCATTACCCGATGAACGAAACCCCGCTCGCGCTGGTCGCCGCGATGGAAGCGTTCCTGCTCGACACGGTGGCAGACCTCGCGCCCGGTGCGTGACGCGCCGCGCATCGGCGGCCTCCGGTCGGCACGCATCACCGCAGCATGAACGACATGGCCGACAGGCTGTTCAGCGTGCGCACCACGTGCTCGACCGACGGCCCGTCGAAGCGCAGCGTCACCGCATCGACCCGCTCGAGCGACGGCAGAACGCAGAACAGATCGGCGAGCGCGGCCGTCTGCACGCGCAGCGTGCAAGCGGCCGGCGCGGGCCGGTGCGCGGTCGCGCGCCAGCCGGACGACAGCGCATGCGCGACCGTTTCGCGTGCGGCGGTCGCGATGCGCGCGCAGGACGCGGCTGGCGTGAGCGTGTCGCCGCTCGATGCACCGCCGGCCGTCTTGACCGTCTCGAAACGCGCGTCGGGAAACAGCGGCCGGGTTTCCTCGGCGAACACGTCGTCGCCCGACGCCAGCGCGACGTGCGCGCCGTATTCGCGCGCCAGCGCGCCGTACAGCCCGGCTTCGCCGAGTTCGACGCCGTTCAGCCACACCTGCGTGAACGCGAAGCTGTTGATGGTGTGCGCAAGCACGCCGCGCGTCTGCGATTTCGCATGAAAGCCGATCATGAACACGAGGTCGGGCTGCTGCTCGAGGCCCGCCATCATCCCCAGCGTGCGCGGCTTGCCGAGCACGACACGCGCGCGCGCATCGAGCCCGTCGGGCAGCAGGTTGCGAAAGCCGCCGTGCGAATCGTTGACCCAGACGGCCTGCGCGCCGCCGGCGAACGCGCCTTCGATCGCCGCGTTCGCCTCGGCGGTCATCCAGCGGCGCGCGCGTTCGTATTCCGGATTGCCGGCACGCGTCTGCTCGATGGCGAACACGCCGGCGACACCTTCGATGTCGGTCGAGATCAGAATCTTCATGAATGGCTCGGACGTCCTTCGTTGCCTGCGTTGAATAACCGCTCGAGATCGGGCACCGCGTCGCGCAGCGATTGCCGTACGTGGCCGTCTCGGCCGGTCACGGTCACGGCCTGCAGCAGCGCGTCGGCGATCGCGTGCTCGACGCTTTCGGCCGCGGCCATGAACAGCGGATCGAGCGCCGCATCGGCCACGAGGGCAGGCAGCGCGACGGTCGACGCATCGTGCGCGATCGTGTACGCGGTCGAAAAGGCGAGCGCGATGTCGCCGCTGCCATGCCCGTAGACCGAGCCGGTGCGGGCGAGCCCCGCGCCCGCGCGGCGCGCGAGCCGCGACAGTTGCCGCGCGTCGAGCGGCGCATCGGTCGCGAGCACCAGGATGATAGAGCCTTGCTCCGGCGGCGCCGCGTGCGTCGGCTGAGCGTCCGCGGCGGCACGCCGCTGCGCGACGATCCGTCCGACCGGCACGCCGCCGAGCGTCAGCATCGGCAGCCGGCCGAAATTCGCGAGCACCAGCGCGCCGACCGTATACGGCCTGCCGGCCGCAATGGCCACGCGCGACGCGGAGCCGATCCCGCCCTTCAGGTCGAAACACGACATCCCGCGCCCGGCGCCTGCCGCGCCACGTGCAAAGTCGCGCGCCGCCGTGCGGCACGCGTCGTCGTAATGCGCGGCCGTCACCGCGAACGCCTGGATGTCGTTCAGATAGCCGTCGTTGCACTCGAACACGAGCGGGTTGACGGTCGGCCAGTCGCGGCCGATTTGCGGATTCTTCTCGATTGCCGCGCGGATCTGCGCCTGCGCGACCGCGCCGACGCCGAACGTGTTGGTCAGCGCGATCGGAGTATCGAGCGTGCCCAGTTCGTCGACCTGCACGAGCCCGACGCTCTTGCCGAAGCCGTTGATCACGGCCGCGCCGGCCGGCACCTTGCTGCGGTACGGGTCGCCCGGATGCGGCTTCACGACGGTGACGCCCGTCTGCACGTCGCCCGCATCGAGCGTCGCATGGCCGACCGTCACGCCCGGCACGTCGGCGATCGTGCCGCGCGGCCCGGCCGGCAGCGTCGCGGCCCACATCGGTACGGCTCGCATCAGCGCCGCTCCAGCTTCGGGTCGAGCGCGTCGCGCAGCCCGTCGCCGAGCAGGTTGAACGCGAGCACGGTCAGGAAGATCGCGAGGCTCGGGAAGATCGCGACGTGCGGCGCGGTCACCATGTCCGCGCGCGCCTCGTTGAGCATCGCGCCCCACTCCGGCGTCGGCGGCTGCGCGCCGAGCCCGAGGAACGACAGGCTCGCGGCCGTGATGATCGACGTGCCGATCCGCATCGTGAAGTAGACGACGACCGACGACACGGTGCCCGGCAGGATGTGCCGCATGATGATCGTCCAGTCGGACGCGCCGATGCTGCGCGCGGCTTCCACGTAGGTCATGTGCTTGAGCATCAGCGTATTGCCGCGCACGAGCCGCGCGAACGCCGGAATGCTGAAGATCGCGACCGCGCAGATCACGTTGACCATCCCGTTGCCGAGGATCGCGACCACGCCGATCGCGAGCAGGATCCCCGGGAACGCGAACAGCACGTCGGCCACGCGCATCGTGATGCGGTCCCACCAGCCTTCGTAGTAGCCGGCGAGCAGCCCGAAGAACGTGCCGATGAGCGCGCCGAGCGCGACCGAGAAGAAGCCGGCCGCGAGCGAGATGCGCGTGCCGGTGACGATCCGGCTGAAGATGTCGCGGCCGAGCGAGTCGACGCCGAACCAGTGCACGGCCGACGGCCCCGCATTCAGCGCGTCGTAGTCGAAATAGTTTTCCGGATCGAACGGCACGATGTGCGGGCCGACGAAGGCCAGCACGACGAGCGCGAGCACGAAGCCGCCGGCGACCAGCGCGACGGTCTGCTTGCGGAACTTGCGCCAGAATTCACGCCACGGCGTGCGGATCGTGTTCGATGCGGCCGGCGCCGCGGGCTGGACAGTCGCGTTCATGCTGGCCTCACGCTCACTTGAACCGGATGGTCGGGTTGATGACCGCGTACAGCACGTCGACGGTCAGGTTGATCAGGATGAATTCGAGCGAGAACAGCAGCACGATCGCCTGGATCACCGGGTAGTCGCGCATCGTGACCGCGTCGACCAGCAGGCGCCCGAGCCCCGGCCAGTTGAACACGGCCTCGACGACGATCGAGCCGCCGAGCAGGAAGCCGAACTGCAGCCCCATCATCGTGACGACCGGGATCATCGCGTTGCGCAGGCAGTGCTTGAGCACCACCAGCGGCTCGTGCACGCCCTTCGCGCGCGCGGTGCGCACGTAGTCCTCGTTGAGCACCTCGACGAACGACGCGCGCGTGAAGCGCGCCATCACGGCCGCGACCGCGGCGCCGAGCGTCAGCGACGGCAGCACGTAGCTCTTCCACGTGCCGTCCGGCACGACCGGCAGCCAGCCGAGCTTCACCGAGAAGATCTCCATCAGCAGCATGCCGAGCGCGAACGCCGGAAACGAGATGCCCGACACCGCGATCGTCATCCCGAGGCGGTCGGGCCAGCGGTTGCGCCATACCGCCGACGCGATCCCGATCGCCATCCCGAACGCCGTCGCCCAGACCATGCTGACGAGCGTGAGCAGCAGCGTCGGCATGAAGCGCTCGCCGATCTCGGTCGACACCGGCCGCTTGCTGCGCGTCGACGTGCCGAAATCGCCGTGCGCGATCTTCACGAAGAAGTGCGAGAACTGCGCGGGCAGCGGCCGGTCGAGCCCGAGATCGGCGCGCACGAGCGCGACCGTCGCGTCGTCGGCTTCGGGGCCGGCCGCGAGCCGCGCCGGGTCGCCCGGCAGCAGGTGCACGAACAGGAATACCAGCACCGCGACGATCGCGAGCGTGGGCAGCAGGCCGAACAGGCGTTTGACGAGAAAATTCAGCATGGGGCACCGATCGAATCAGCGCGCCGGCAGCTTGCGCCGCCGGCGCCGGACAGCGGACGAGCTGCCGTCATTTCACCGAGATTTCGTCGAAGTTGAACGAACCGTCCGGCATCACGTACATGCCGTGCAGGCGCTTGCTGCGCGCGTAGACGATCTTCTCCTGCACCAGGAAGATCCACGGCGCGTCGGCCCACACCAGCTTCTGCGCGTCGGCGTACAGCGCGGCCTTCTTCGCGTTGTCGGTCGTCTCGAGCGCCTTCGCGAGATCGTCGTCGACGGCACCGTTCTTGTAGTACGCGGTGTTGTAGAGCTTCGGCGGTGCCGACGTGGACGCGAGCAGCGGCGACAGCGCCCAGTTCGCCTCGCCCGTCGAGGCCGACCAGCCGCTGTAGTACATCCGCACCGGCGCCGCCGCCGGATCCTGCGCGCTCTCGACCTTCGCGACCCGCTCGCCGGCCTCGAGTGCCTGCACCTGCACCTTCACGCCGACCTGCGCAAGCTGCTGCTGGACGAACTGGATCAGCTTCTGCGCCGTCGAATGGTTGTACGCGGACCAGAGCGTCGACTCGAAGCCGTTCGGATAACCGGCCTCCTTCAGCAGCGCGCGCGCCTTCGCCGGATCGTACGGCCAGGGCCCGAGCTTGGTCGCGTATTCGACGCCGACCGGGGCGACGCCCGTCTGCGGGGTCGCATAGCCGGCGAACACGACCTTCGCGAGCGCCTCCTTGTTGACCGCGTAGTTCAGCGCTTCACGCACCTTCGGATTGTCGAACGGCTTCTTCTGCGTGTTCAGCGAAATGTAGCGCTGGATGATCGACGGCCGCTCGATCAGCTCGACCTTCGGATTGCTCTTCAGGTCGGCCGCCTGCTCGAACGGAATCGTGAACGCGAAATCCGCCTCGCCGGTCTTGAGCAGCGCGGCGCGCGTGTTGTTGTCGACCACCGGCTTCCAGTCGATCGAATCGACCTTCGGATAGCCCTTCTTCCAGTAGCCGGCAAACTTCTTCACCTTCATGTCGTCGGTCTGCTTCCATTCGACGAACTCGAACGGGCCCGTGCCGACCGGATGCAGCGACACGTCGCGCCCCCACTTCTTCAGCGCGGCCGGCGAAATCATCACCGCCGACGGGTGCGCGAGCGTGTTGATGAACGCGGAGAACGGCTCGCGCAACGTGAAGCGCACCGTCATTGGATCGACCACCTCAGTCTTCTCGATCACGCGGAACAGTCCGTAGCGCTTCAGCTTGTTCGCCGGATCGGTCACGCGGTCGAAGTTCGCCTTCACCGCGTCGGCGTTGAAGTCGGTGCCGTCGTGGAACTTCACGCCCGGGCGCAGCTTGACCGTGTAGACCTTCGCATCGGGCGACGCCTGGTAGCTCGTCGCGAGCACGTTCACGAGCTTCATGTCCTTGTCGAAGCCGAACAGCCCTTCGTAGAACGACTTGACGACGGCCTGCGACACCGTGTCGTTCGCGTCGTACGGGTCCATCGTCGTGAACGTCGAGTACACGGCGACCACGACGTTCTGCTGCGCGAACGCGGGCGCGGCGACCGACAGCGCGAGCGCGCCTGCCCCCGCGGCGAACAGCGCGCGCGGGCGGAACATCGGGAACGAGTGCGGCTTGTTCATTTTGTCTGGCTCCTGTGGATGATTCGGTAACGCGTGGTGGAAATCGCGGCGTGACTGCATCCGCTCCGGGTAGTGACGCCGTTGCCTGGCGCGTGCGCAGCTGCGGTCCATATGCGCCTCGCCGCGCAATCAATACGCGCCGCCGACGCGATGCGTCGCGACGTAGTGATCGGGGCCGACCGCGACGAGCGGTGCGACGATCGGCTCGTCGCCGACCGCGCGGATCGGGCTCGGAATCTCGTCCGCCGCGAGCTGGCGCGGCGCATGCCGGCGTGCCGGGTCGGCCACCGGCACCGCGCTCATCAGCTTCCTCGTATACGGATGCTGCGGCGCCTCGAACACCGCACGGCGCGGGCCGATCTCGACGATCTGGCCAAGATACATCACCGCGACCCGATGGCTGACGCGCTCGACGACGGCCATGTCGTGCGAGATGAACAGATACGCGACGCCGAGCTCGCGCTGCAGGTCGAGCATCAGGTTCACGATCTGCGCCTGCACCGACACGTCGAGCGCGGACACCGATTCGTCGGCGATCACGACCTTCGGATTCAGCGCGAGCGCGCGCGCGATGGCGATCCGCTGGCGCTGGCCGCCCGAGAATTCGTGCGGATAGCGGCGCGCGGCCTCCGGCGGCAGGCCGACCTTGTCGAGCAGCCAGTCGACGCGCGCCTGCGCTTCGCGGCCGCTCGCGACACCGTGCACGAGCAGCGGCTCCATGATCGAGAAACCGACCGTCAGGCGCGGGTTCAGCGACGCGAACGGATCCTGGAAGATGAACTGGATGTTCCGGCGCAGCGCCTGCAGGTCCTGGCCCTTCAGCGCGCTGATGTCGCGGCCGTCGAATTCGATCGAGCCGCTCTGCGATTCGACGAGGCGCAGCAGCGAGCGGCCGGTGGTCGACTTGCCGCAGCCCGATTCGCCGACGAGCGCCAGCGTCTCGCCCGCGCGCAGCTCGAAGCTCACGCGCTCGACCGCATGCACGTACTGCGACACACGGCCGAACACGCCGCTCTTCACCGGAAACCGCGTGACGAGATCGCGCACGCGCAGGATCGGCGGCGCGGCCGGATCGACGTGCGGCTGCCCGGCGGCGGGGACCGCGGCCGCATCGTTCGCATCACGCACGTCGTTCGCGTCGTTCGCGTCGTTCGCGGCAGGCGCCGGCGCGGCCGCGCTCGCGCCGTCCACCTTCATCAGCGGAAATTTCTCGGGGATATCCGTGCCGTGCATCGAGCCGAGCCGCGGCACGGCCGCGAGCAGCGCACGCGTGTAGCGATGCGCGGGCGCCGCGAAAATGCGCTCGGACTCGCCCTCCTCGACCTTCTCGCCGCGATACATCACGAGCACGCGATCGGCCACTTCGGCCACCACGCCCATGTCGTGCGTGATGAAGATCACGCCCATGTTCATTTCGTCCTGCAGGCCGCGGATCAGCTGCAGGATCTGCGCCTGGATCGTCACGTCGAGCGCGGTGGTCGGCTCGTCGGCGATCAGGAGCGCGGGCCGGCACGACAGCGCCATCGCGATCATCACACGCTGCCGCATCCCGCCGGACAACTGGTGCGGATAGCGCGCGAACACGCGGCGCGCCTCCGGAATGCGCACGAGATCGAGCAGCCGCAACGCTTCCGCGCGCGCTTCGGTCGCGCTCTTCGACTGGTGCAGCGCGATCGCCTCGCTGATCTGGTCGCCGACCGTAAACACCGGGTTCAGCGACGTCATCGGCTCCTGGAAGATCATCGCGATGTCCGCGCCGCGGATCCCGCGCATCGTCGCCGCACTCGCCTGCGCGAGGTCGACGAGCGCGCCGCCACGCCGCCGCAACGCGATCCGGCCGCTCGTGATCTCGCCGCCGCCGTGCTCGACGAGCCGCATCAGCGCGAGCGACGTGACCGACTTGCCGGAGCCCGATTCGCCGACGATCGCGAGCGTCTCGCCGCGATCGACGTGAAACGACACGTTGCGCACCGCGTCGAACGTCGCGTTCTCTCGTCGGAACATCACCGACAGGTCGTCGACGGCGACCACGCGCTGTTCCGGCAGCACCAGCGCGGACGGGGTTCGGCTCGAAGTCATGCGAAGGTCTCCTCGTACGATCCGGAATCAGGCCGCATCGTCGCGATAGATGCCGACCACGGGCGTCTCGCCGACGCGCGCGTAGCCGCGATACATCCCTTCCGTGTTGAACGGCATCGCGACGTTGCCGTGCGCGTCGACCGCGACGATCCCGCCGCGCCCGGCCAGGCGCGGCAGCTTGTTCATCACGGCGTCGTGCGCGGCGTCGGCAAGCGACGCGCCGCGATAGGCCATCTGCGCGGCCACGTCATGCGCGGTCGCGAGCCGGATGAACATCTCGCCGGTGCCCGTCGCGGAGACCGCGCAGGTCGCGTCGTCCGCGTAGCAGCCGGCACCGATGATCGGCGAATCGCCGACGCGTCCGGGCTGCTTGTTGGTGATGCCGCCGGTCGACGTCGCCGCCGCGATATGGCCGCGCAGGTCGCACGCGACCGCGCCGACCGTGCCGTGCTTGCGGTCGGGATCGAGCGGCTCGGCCGGCTGCCCGGCGCCGAACGCGAAGGTCGCCGCGTCGTGGTCGAGCATCGTGCCGGCCGCCCCGCGCGCCTTGACCCACTGCGCACGACGCGCTTCGGTGTCGAAATAGCCGGGCTCGGCGAGTTCGAGGCCCTGTGCGGCCGCGAATGCATCGGCGCCCGCGCCCGCGAACAGCACGTGCTCGCTCGCCTCCATCACGCGCCGCGCGGCGAGGACCGGATTGCGCACGCGGGTCGCGCAGCAGATCGCGCCGGCCGCGAGCGTCGTGCCGTCCATCACCGCCGCGTCGAGCTCGTGCTTGCCTTCGGCCGTATAGACGGCGCCGCGCCCGGCGTTGAACAACGGACAGTCCTCGAGCATCCGCACCGCGACGGTGACGGCGTCGAGCGCGCTGCCGCCGTCGGCGAGCACCTTCTGCGCGGCCTGCAGGATCGCGGTGAGCTCGATGCGGTAGCGGCGTTCGGTGTCGGTGTCCATCGCCTCGCGCAGGATCGTGCCTGCACCGCCATGAATCGCGACGATCGCGGGTGAAGTCATGATTTTTTCGGACCGGAAGAAGAAGGGTTGGCGGCCGGCAGCGCCGCTTGCGGCCGGACCAGCCACGGCAACAGGAATTCGGTCATTTCGGCGGCGGACTTCGCGGAGCGGTGCGTGCGCAGCGCGACCGCGTCGATCAGCGCCTCGATCATCGTCAGCACGGCCGCTTCCGACGTGGCCGCGAAACGCCGCTCGGCCTTCACGTACAGGTTCAGCGACGCGATCGGTGCCAGCGGCGAACCGGGCCCGTCGGAAATGCCGAGCACGCGCGCGCCGCGCGCCGCCGCGCGGCGGGCCAGCTCGATCGTGTCCTTCACGTAGCGCGGAAACGCGAGCGCGATCACGAGATCGCGCGAGTCGGCCGTGTACAGGCGCCGCGCCGCATGCGACGGGCCGCCGAGCAGCGCGAGCGACTGCACGTTGTCGTGACACACCGACAAGCCATGTTCCATCAGCCCGGTCAGAAACGCGCTCGAACCGGCGCCGAGGATCAGCACGCGCCGCGCGCCGACGATCGCCTCGACGGCCGCTTCGACGTCGGCCGCATCCAGCTGCGCGCGCGTGTTCTCGATGTTCGTGACGGCCTGGTCGAACACCGCGTCGATCCACGCGGCGCCGCGCACGCCCTGCTCCTGCTCTTGCTCCTGCGCGGAACGCAGCCGTTCGACCGGGCCGAGCGTCGCCTCGAAGCCGCGCACGAGCGCCGCGCGCATCGCCGGATAGCCGTCGAAGCCGAGCGCCTTCGCGAAGCGGTTCGCGGTCGCGATCGACGCACTCACCGCCTGCGCCAGCTCGTCGATCCGCATCGTCGCCGCGCGGAACGGATTCGCGAGCACGAACTCGCCCATCCGGCGGTGGATCGGCGTCATCCGCGGCATGGCCGAGGCGATGCGCTCCGCGATCGCGGATTCCTCGTGACTGACATCGTGTGGAACGAGCGGCGTCATGCGAATGGTTTTGCAAGGTGGATGAAAATCAATTTACACAATTCGCCGACAGGAAAAAAATAAATTTTCATCAGGGTTGTCACGCCCCTTGCCGGGCCCGGCTGATGCGGTCGGCCCTGCGACGGCCGCTCGGCCCCGGCAAGCGGGCGTTCGGCGCTCGGTCGCCATGCAACGCGCCGGACACCCGATCTGCAGACCTATCGGGAATACCCCAGGCATGTTCGTTCGAATGCAGATTCACGTTGACCTGATTCGAATTCGAACATAGGATGCTCGAAAATGATCAGTCGTCTGATAACATCGGCTTTCGATAGCATCGAAATGTTCGATCGAATATGGTCATTTCGAGAAAAACCGGGCGAATTTGCGCCTACCAAGATCGGACATCGTACAAATAAGACAGGACGAGACGCCCTAGCCGGGCGACTTGCATGGATCAGGAGACAGCAGTGAAAACAGTCAAGGCGTTGCGCTGGTGGATCATCGTGCTGGTATGCCTCGGCACGATCCTCAACTACCTCGCTCGAAACTCCCTCGCGGTGCTCGCACCGGAACTGAAGCAGGTGTTCGCGATCTCGACGCAGCAGTACTCGTATATCGTCGGCGCGTTCCAGATCGGCTACACGATCATGCAGCCGGTGTGCGGGTTCATCGTCGACCTGATCGGGCTGCGGCTCGGGTTCGCGCTGTTCGCGATGCTGTGGTCGGTGGTCGGCGTCGCGCACGGCTTCGCGTCGGGCTGGCTGTCGCTCGGCATCCTGCGCGGCTTGCTCGGGCTGTTCGAGGCTGCCGCGATTCCGTCGGGGATGAAGGCCGTCGCCGAATGGTTTCCCGATCGCGAGAAATCCGTCGCGGTCGGCTACTTCAATGCCGGCACGTCGCTCGGCGCCGCGATCGCACCGCCGCTCGTCGTGTTCCTGTCGCTGCGGTTCGGCTGGCAATCCGCGTTCATGGTCACCGGCGCCCTCGGCTTCCTGTGGGCCGCGCTCTGGTACACGCAGTACCGCTCGCCGGCCGCTCATCCGCGCCTCACGTCGCAGGAGCGCACGCTGATCCGCGACGGCCAGGCCACGATGCCGGCCGTGTCGAAGCGCCGGATTCGCGACGTCGTCACCGCGCGCCGCTTCTGGGCCATCGCGCTGCCGCGCTTCTTCGCGGAACCCGCATGGCAGACCTTCAGCTTCTGGATTCCGCTGTACCTCGCCACCGAGCGCCACATGGCGCTCACGCAGATCGCCGTGTTCGCGTGGATGCCGTTTCTCGCGGCCGACCTCGGCGGCATCGCGGGCGGCTACCTGTCGCCCTACCTCGCGAACCGGTTCAAACTGCCGCTCGTGTGGTCCCGCGTCGCCGGCGTCGCGCTCGGTTCAGTGCTGATGCTCGGGCCGGCGATGATCGGGCTCGTGTCGTCGCCGTACACGGCCATTGCCCTGTTCTGCGTCGGCGGCTTCGCTCACCAGATGATCTCCGCACTCGTCAACACGCTGTCGGCCGACGTGTTCGATCCCGAGGAAGTCGGCACCGCCAGCGGCTTCGCGGGCATGGCCGCGTGGATCGGCGGGCTCGGCTTCTCGCTGCTGGTCGGCGCGCTCGCCGACAAGATCGGCTACGCCCCGCTGTTCGCGTGCCTCGGCCTGTTCGACCTCATCGGCGTCACGCTGCTCGCGGTGCTGATTCGCGGGCAGTCGAAGCAGGAACGCCTGCTCGCGCAACACGCCTGACCTCCGTTTTCACCAGGAATCGCCTTCATGACTTCGCTTCTTCATCCGCCCGTGTTCCGCGTCGCCGCCCGGCAGGCGAACCGTGTGCTGCTCGCGTCCGACGCGGGCGCGACCCTCGAGATCTTCGTGCTCGAGGACGACATCGTGCGCGTGCGCGTGCTGCCCGACGCGACGGCGCGCGACCCGCGCACCTGGACGATCGCACCGGGCCTCGACGACGTGCCGCTCGAGGGCCGCGACCGTCTCGACCTCAGCGGGTTCGCGCTGCCCGTCTACGACTTCGTCGAAGACGACGGCGGCGTGCGCATCGAAACCGCGCAGATCCGTCTCACGGTAAGCCGGCAAGGCGGCCATTGCACGTGGTCGATGCGTGGTGCCGACGGCGCGTGGCGCGTCGTGCTCGCCGACCGCGCGACGCAGGCGTACAACTTCGGCTGGTGGGACCACCGCGCCTATCACTACGTCGCCCGCGAGCGCGGCGACAAGGTGTTCGGCCTCGGCGAGCGCGCGGGCGACCTCGACCGTACCGGCGCGCGCTTCGAGATGCGCAACATCGACGCGATGGGCTACAGCGCGAAGCACACGGACCCGCTCTACAAGCACATCCCGTTCTACGTCACCTGGTCGCCCGACGCGTGCCAGGGCTTCGGGCTGTTCTACGACACGCTGTCGGATTGCGCGTTCGACATGGGCCGCGAGCTCGACAACTACCACGGGCTGTACCGCTACTTCGTCACCGAGCACGGCGATCTCGACTATTACTTCATCGCATCGCCCGACACGCCGCTCACGGCCGCACGACGCTTCACGTGGCTCACCGGGCGCCCGGCGCGCACGCCGAAATGGGGGCTCGGCTATTCGGGCTCGACGATGAGCTACACCGACGCGCCGGACGCGCAGCGCCAGATGAACCAGTTCGTCGAGCAGTGTGAATCGCACGACATCCTGTGCGATTCGTTCCACCTGTCGTCGGGCTATACGTCGATCGGCGCGAAGCGCTACGTGTTCAACTGGAACCGCGAGAAGTTTCCCGACGCGAAGGGTTTCGTGAAGCACTACCGCGACCACGGCATCCGCCTGTGCGCGAACATCAAGCCGTGCCTGCTGCGCGACCATCCCGCGTTCGACGACGCTGCACGGCGCGGGCTGCTGATCCGCTCGGCGTCCGGCGAGCCGGCGTGGGTGCAGTTCTGGGACGAGGTCGGCGCATATATCGACTTCACGCAACCGGACGCCTGTCGCTGGTGGCGCGAGCAGGTCACGTCGGCGCTGCTCGACTACGGGATCGAGTCGACCTGGAACGACAACAACGAATACGAGATCTGGTCGCCCGACGCGATCGCGCACGGCTTCGGCCAGCCGTTCCCCGCGCGCGAGGCGAAAGTGCTGCAGACGATGCTGATGATGCGTGCGTCGCGCGACGCGCAGCGCGCGCATGCGCCGGCGCAGCGGCCGTTCCTCGTGTCACGCTCCGGCGGCGCCGGCATGCAGCGTTATGTGCAGACCTGGTCCGGCGACAACTACACGTCATGGGAAACGCTGCGCTACAACCTGAAGATGGGCCTCGGGCTCGCGCTGTCGGGCGTGTCGAACATCGGCCACGACATCGGCGGCTTCTCCGGTCCCGCACCGTCGCCCGAGCTGCTGCTGCGCTGGGTCCAGTTCGGCATCTTCATGCCGCGCTTCAGCATCCATTCGTGGAATGACGACGGCACCGTCAACGAACCGTGGATGTATCCGGAGATCACCGCGCGGATCGCGTCTCTGATCAAGCAGCGCTACCGGCTGCTGCCTTATCTCTATCACCTGCTGTGGCTGTCGACCACGCGCTACGAGCCCGTGCTGCGGCCGACCTTCGGCGACTTCCCCCGCGACCCGCGCTGCTACGACGAATGCGACGACATGATGCTCGGCGACGCGCTGCTCGTCGCGCCGGTGGTCGACCCGGGCCGCACCGAGCGCACGGTCTACCTGCCGTCGGGCGCGCGCTGGCTGTGCTGCGCGAGCGCGCGGTCGTTCGACGGTGGCGCGAGCGTGACGCTGCCCGCGCCGCTCGACACGCCGGTGATGCTGTTGCGCGAAGGTCGCGTGCTGCCGCTGAACGTCGCCGAGCAACGGTTCGGCGCACGCGCGGACACGCGCGGCTTCCTCGTCGCGCCGCGCATCGAGGACGGTGTCGCATACGGCGAATGCGTCGAGGACGACGGCGAAACGGAAGCGTGGCGCGACGGCGAATACGGGCTTTGGCGCATCGAGACCGGCCGCCAGGCGTCGGGCGAACTCGGCGTGTCGGTCCGCTGGGACGGCCGCATGCATCGCCCCGCCGAGCGCCTCGAGATCCTGCTGCCGGCGTCGCTGCAAGGCGCGCTTGCGGTGCGCGGCGCGCGCGTCGAGCACGATGCGCGGGACGGCGCGTGGCGTCGCCTCGTCGTGGCGCTCGACGACTGACCGCGCACGCTCGGGCAAGCGCCGAGCCATGTTCGGGCGGACCGCGCACGCGGCCCGCCCCTCCACCCAAGAGGAGGCCGTCCAGCCTCCCGCCCCCTGAAGAGACTCGGAGATCGACAATGAAAGCACCGCATAATCGTTATGCAATCCTGATTTTCTCGGCCGCGTCGCTCGGCGCTTCCGCCGCCCATGCGCAGAGCAGCGTGACGCTGTACGGCGTGGTCGACGATTCGCTCGCGTACGTGAACAACCAGCAAGGCCACTCGAACGTGTACATGCGCGACGGCAACCTGTATGCATCGAAGTTCGGGCTGCGCGGCGACGAGGATCTCGGCGGCGGCACACACGCGATCTTCGACCTGCAATCCGGCTTCAACCTGAACACCGGTGCGCAGGCCGCCGCCGGCACGATCTTCAACCGCCAGGCCTTCGTCGGGCTGCGCAACGACCATTACGGCACGGTGACGGCCGGCCGCCAGTACACGCCGTACTTCCTGCTGGTCGGCCCCTACGCGTCGAGCAGCTGGCTGACCGGTGCGACCGGCGCGCATCCGGGCGACATCGACGGCCTCGACACGACCATCCGCGTGAACAACTCGGTCACCTATACGTCGCCGACCTTGTCCGGGCTGACCGCGAGCGCGATGTACGCGTTCGGCGGCATCGCCGGCGCGACCGGCAAGGGCAATACGTTCAGCACCGCGCTGCGCTATGCGAACGGGCCGGTCGGGATCGCGGCCGGCTACCTGCGCATCAACAGCTCGGGTTCGTCGGCGGGGTTCCTGAATCCGGCGACCGCGGCGTCGGGCAGCTTCGCCGTGTCCGTGCTGAACCAGGGCTACCTGACCGCGAAGGCCGTCGAGCAGATCGCAACGGCCGGCAACTACACGCTCGGCAACCTGACGATGGGCCTCAACTACTCGAACGTGAAGTACCTGCCCGGCAACGGCTCCGCGTTCGCGAACACGGCCGTGTTCAACACCTACGGCGCGCTCGCCGCGTACCGCTTCACGCCGACCTTCTCGGTGGCCGGCGCGTTCGCGTACACGCTCGCGTCGAAGGCGAACGGCGTGTCGAACGCGGCCCGCTACCAGCAGTATTCGCTGAAGGAGTCGTACAGCCTGTCGAAGCGCACGACGCTCTATGCGCTGCAGGCGTACACGCATTCGAGCGGGCGGACGCTCGGCGCGCAAGGTGCCGGCCATATCGTCGACGCGGCGCCGATCGTCGGCGACTCGCAGCAGCTCACGCCGTCGACGACGCACGGCCAGTTCGTCGGCATGGCCGGGATCGCCGTAACGTTCTGAACCCGCGGCAGCGCATCGCCCGCCGCCACCCCGGACGGTCCGCATCGTCCGGGGCGCCGGATTCCGCGCCCCCGTCTGCGCTCTTTCGCACGCGCCGCGCAGTGCGAGGGTTTTCGCGATCGGCCCGATACCTTACAATTCGTCAGGTTCATCCCTGCTGCTTGCCCCTTCTTGCAGTCCTGACACCGCGGTACACTCGACGCACGCCGTATCAGGGTCCGACGTGCGACGCGCGCGCCGGGCGGCGTCGCGCCTCGTTGCGCCCACAACTGGATGCCAGCCATGCCAGGTTCCCGTCCCTCGACCCGCACGACGCTCAAGCCGCAGGTCGTGCTGCCCGCGCTCGCAGTCATCGGCGCACTGCTCGTCGTATGCGCGCTGTTCTCCTCCGGCCAGCAATGGGTCGTCGCGCGCTTCGACTGGTTCTACGTGCTCGCCGTCACCACGTTCCTCGTGTTTCTCGTGCTGATCGCGGCGAGCGACTTCGGCAACATCCGGCTCGGCCCCGACGTCGAATACCTGCGCGGCAACGAGATGATCGCCGACGTGCTGCGCCAGTACGAATGCTACGTATCGCTCGCGGCCGATATCCGCGCGCATCTGCTGAGCCGCGCGCCGGGGCACGCAACGGAGGCAGAATGAACGGTACCGTCGCGTTCATCGCATCGTACGGACGCGCGGCCTCGGACGGAGGCGCACGATGAGCGGCCTGCTGCACGATCGCACCGGCGACTTCATCGCGCTCGCGACGCTCGCGGTGCTTTACCTCGGCGGCGTCGGCCTCGCGCTGTGGCGGATCCGCACCGCCGCGCCGCGCGGCAAGGTCTACTGGATCGTCTGCATCGCGTTGCTGGCCGGCGGTGCGATCGCGATCACCGCCAACCTGTCGCCCGTGCCGAACAGCGGCGAGATGCCGCCCGGTTTCGCACTCGGCGTCGAGGCGGTGCTGCTCGGGCTCGCGCTCGTCGCGGCGGGCTGCGCGTGGCTGATGTTGCGTGCGAGGCGCGGCTGATATCTGTCGTTTGCGCGGCGACGCGGCCTTGCCTTGTCATGCGCGAACGGCAGCGTGCATGCCGAACATCGGTCGTCCTCGTAGCCTGACGCGTCATGCAGACGGCGCCCGCGCCGTGACGAGCCAGCACGCCGCCTCGAACCGCACGTCAGCGCCCTGCACGTAAGGCTCGAACGCAGCGCGCACCGTTTCGACCACGCGCCGCCGCGTCGCGTCGTCCGCGTCCTGAAGCGCGAGCCCGACCGGGCCCAGCCGCGCGATGTAGTCGTTCAATGCCGCCTCGGGCAACGCGCACGCCTGGTCGATCGGCTCGATCGCGACGTTGGCCCAGCCACTGTCCGACAGCACCGATGCGATCCGCTGCCGGTCGCCGAACGCGAATTGCCCCGGCGCCCCCGGCTGCCGCGCCGGCAGGTCCGGCAGCAACGTTGCAGCGACACGCTCGGCCGTCGTCATGAACGGATTGTCGGCTGCGCCGCGCCATGCAACGAATCGCAGTTGCGCGTTCGCGCGCGCCGCGTGCCGCAGGTTCGCGAAGGCGCGCACCGGATCGTCGAAGAACATCACGCCGAAGCGCGACACGATCAGGTCGAACCGACCCGGCGCGAATGCATGCGTCTGCGCGTCGGCTTGCACGAAGCCGGCGCCAAGGCCGGCGCGTTCGGCACGCGCCCGTGCGGCGGCAATCATCCGCGCCGAAATATCGACGCCGGTACAGTGCGCGTGCGCACCAAGCCGCCGTGCGATCTCGAGCGTCACCGCGCCGGTGCCGCAGCCGACGTCGAGCACGCTGCTGGCGGATGCCGCGGCCGCCGCGTCCGCGAGCAGCGTCTCGAACGGCTCGAACATCCGGTCGAGCGAGCGCTGCGCGTCGACCCATGCCAGCCCCGACGGGCCATTCCACAGCGCAGACTGCGCTTCGTTTGCCCGGCTGTCTTTCATCGTCGATTCTCCTTTTTCGTCCGTATCGTTGACCGTGATCCGGACTATGCTGCTTCAAGCCGGCTTGAGGTCAAGGCCGCAACCGCGGCACGACTCGCGCGCCGGCCGGCCGCCGTACTCCGTCCTTCACATTTCTTACACTCGCGCTGCGTATCGTTGACGACTTTCCTACGGTGCCTCTCATGCGACGACTCCTCCCGCGCGCACTGCTCGTGCGCTGCGCTCCGCTTGTTGCCCTCGCGGCGCTGTCCGCGTGTTCGAATCACATCGATACGCCCGCCGACCCGGCCAGTGCCGCGATCAACGTTCAGGCCGCGTGGGTCGAGATCGGCGACGCGAACCAGGCAATCGCACGCGTGATCACGAGCTACAGCCCCGCATCCGCGAGCGATCCGCTGTGCCCGCAACTGTCCGTCGACGGCAAGCTGTCGCGCATGACGCTGCGCGCCGGCGCCGCGACCGTCGCGCAGCGCCCGACGGCGAGCGCCCCGGCCGACTCGAAACCGTCGAGCTTCCCGGTGTCGGTCTGCGAAGCGGCGCTGCCGGCCGATGCGCAAACGGCGAGCCTCGCGGGCCGCGCACTGCCGCTGCCGAAAGCGCAGCCGCAGCGCATCGCGATCATCGCCGACACCGGCTGCCGGATGAAGAAGGCCGACAACGCATGGCAGGCGTGCAACGACGCGACGGTCTGGCCGTTCGACACGATCGCGGCGAGCGTCGCGAAGCTGTCGCCGGACCTCGTGCTGCACGTCGGCGACTATCACTACCGCGAAAACGCGTGCCCGCCCGACATCGCCGGCTGCAAGGACAGCCCGTGGGGCTATGGCTGGGATGCGTGGCAGGCCGACCTGTTCCGCCCGGCTGCGCCGCTGTTCGCGAAGGCGCCGTGGGTCGTCGTGCGCGGCAACCACGAGGAATGTGCACGGGCCGGCCAGGGCTGGTACCGCTTCCTCGATCCGCGCCCGTATTCGGCGGCCCGTTCGTGCGACGATCCGGCCAACGACGACGACGCGAACTACTCGGATCCCTATGCGGTGTCGCTCGGCGGCGGCACGCAGGTGATCGTGTTCGACACCGCGAAGGTCGGCCGCAATCCGCTGAAGACGACCGACGCGCAATTCCGCATCTACCAGAAGCAGTTCCAGACGGTCGCGTCGCTCGCGTCGAAGGCCGGCATGTCGACGACGATCTTCACGAACCACCATCCGATCCTTGCGTTCGCGCCGATCGCCGGCAGCACACCCGCGCCGGGCAACCTCGCGCTGCAGTCGGTGATGGCGAGCCTGAACGCGCAGGCGTACTACCCGCCCGGCATCCACGTCGCGCTGCACGGGCACGTGCACGACTTCCAGGCGATCAACTTCTCGTCCGGGCATCCGGCGACGATCGTGTCCGGCAACGGCGGCGACAACCTCGACGTCGCGCTGCCCGACCCGTTCCCCGCCGGCCTGACGCCGGCGCCGGGCGCCGTGATCGAACGGCTGTCGCACAACAACAGCTTCGGTTTCCTGATCATGGAGCGACGCGCGGCGCCGGCGACGGGCTGGGTGTTCCATGCGTATTCGGCGGCGGGCAAGCTGCTCGCGTCGTGCGACCAGGCGGGCAACACGCTCGCATGCGACAAGACGGGGTTCATCGCGCCGTGAGTGATGAAGTTCGATTGCACGGCGGCTTGATGGATTCGGCGTATTCGGCGTGTTCGGCGTGTTCGGCGTGTTCGGCGTGTTCGGCGTGTTCGGCGTGTTCGGCGGATGCGGCGGATGCGGCGGATGCGGCGGATGCAACGGATTCGGCCGGCCGCCGGGGACGAATGGCTGGATCGCAAAGGCAGCGGATTCCTTCGGTCGCCCTTGCCGGGCGTTCGGCGTCCGCCGCGGTTTCGGCCGCCGCCGGTGAACGGGCGGCACGCGCCCTTGCCGCCGCCGTGCTCGCCGGAGCGGCGCTCGCGGTCCACGGCGCACCTGCCGAAACGACCCTGCTCCCCGGCGCGCCGCCGGCGCGCGTCGTCGGCACGATCGGCAACGGCACGCCGCAGGTGACCGACAAGGTCGACGCGGCCACCGCCCGTTTCGCGCCCGACCCGACGCTCGTTGCGCTGGGCCGCCGGATCTTCTTCGATACGCGGCTGTCCGAGCCGCGCGGCATGTCGTGCGCGGGCTGCCACGATCCGGGGCGCGCGTTCGCGCCGACCTTGTCGGCCGCTTCGCTCGCGGGGCCGGGCGTGCCGGAAGGCAGCCGCCACGGGCGCTTCAGCCAGCGCAACGCGCCATCGCTGCTCTACGTGCGCTACGTGCCGCGCCGCCACTTCTACCAGGACGACGACGCGCCCGCGCCGTCGCCGTTCGGCGGCCTGTTCAGCGACGGCCGCGCGGACACGCTCGCCGAACAGATCCGCGGGCCGTTGTTCGACCCGAACGAGATGAACAACCGGTCGCCGGCCGCGCTGCTGCGCAAGGTCGACGGCACCGAACTGGCAGGCGATCTCGCCGCGCGCTTCGGCACGTCGGTGCGGCGCGATCCCGAGCAACTGGTGCGTGCGCTCGGCTCGGCCGTCGAAGCCTATCTGCAGAGCGACGAGATGGCGCCGTTCACGTCGCGCTTCGACGCATTCCTGCACACGCGCAAGCCGCTCGCGCCGGCCGAGATGCGCGGCCTGGCGCTGTTCCGCAATCCCGACAAGGGCAATTGCATGAGCTGCCATACGCTGTCGGAAACGTCGAGCCGGCCGGAGCGCTCGCTCTTCACCGATTTCGGCTACGACGCGATCGCGGTGCCGCGCAACCACGCGCTGCCCGCGAACCGTGATCCACGCCATTTCGACAATGGTCTGTGCGATACGGCTGCGCGGCTGCGCTGGCCCGAGCCGACGCAATGGTGCGGCTACCTGCGCACGCCGGGACTGCGCAACGTCGCGGTCAAGCAGACGTTCATGCACAACGGCGTGTTCACGACGCTGCGCGACGCGGTCGCGTTCTACAACACGCGCTCGACCGACCCGGGCCGCTGGTATCACGGCGCCCGGACGTTCGACGACGTGCCGGCCGCCTATCGCGGCAACATCAACGTCAATTCGACGCCGATGAACCGTCGGCCCGGCACGCCGCCCGCGCTGACCGATGCGGAAATCGACGACATCGTCGCGTTCCTCGGCACGCTGACCGACGCACGCTACGCGAATCCCGTCCCACCCGCCGCGCGGATCGCCCGCACTGCCGCGCCGGCGCGTTGACCCTGGCCGAACGGCCAGGCGCGTGCGCATCCGCTTGCGATCGCCACAAATACTGTTTATATTTACAGTACTGTATTTATGAACAGTGAGGTGCGCGATGGAACATCTGGTCCGTATCGTCAACGACACCGATCGCCAAGTGCTGGCATGGCTGCGTACGCAGGTCGGCGACGCCCGCGTCGAGCGTGCGGCGCGCCAGCTCGGGCATTCGCGAAAGCCCTTTCCGTCGGCGGTATGCCGGTACCTGGGCATGAGCGCGCCGGCGACGCTGCGCCAGGCGGAGCGGCCGCGTGCCGCACGCGACTTCTCGGTCGGAGATCGCTATCTGTCGCTGATCCGTCAGCACCTCGCCGCGCATACGGTCAGCCGATGAAATCGCCGAAATCGTATCGTCGGCGCGTCGCCGCGCGGCGGCCGGCCGGGGAGAACGCGGCGAGCCGGATCGGCCGGCCCGTGCCCTCTTCACGACTGCCGCGCCCGGTAGCCAACGCGCCGGCCCGGTCGACACCCGCCCCGCTCACGCAGCGGCCGCCGCGTCGCGTATCAACTGGCCGAGCGTTTCGATTGCCGCTTCATGTGCCGTGTCGAACACCCGCGTGCAGGCAAGCCGGATATACGCGTCAAAGCGGTCGGAATTCGAGAAGATCGCGCCTGGCGCGATCCTTACCCCGCGTGCCAGCGCAGCATCGAACAAGGCTTCGGAACGCACGCCGTCCGGCAGCGCGATCCACAGCAGCATGCCGCCGGGCGGCCGGTTCATCCGCGTGCCGGCGGGAAAATGGCGCGCGATCGCATCGATCGTCACATCGCGCTGCACGCGAAGCTGTTCGCGAAACCGGTGCAGGTGGCGGTCGAACGCACCCGAGCCGACGAATTCGGCCGCGACGGCCTGCAGCAACGCGGCGTTGTGCCGGCTATGCGCGAACTTGAGCATCTTCACGCGCGCGTGCCAGCGGCCCGCGCTCATCCAGCCGAGCCGCATTCCGGGCGCCAGCACCTTGTTGAGCGACGGGCAATAGATCACCGTGCCGTCGCGGTCCCATGCCTTCACGGGTTTCACCGCGTGCGGCGCTTCCACGAGTTCGCGATACGGCTCGTCCTCGATCACGGCCACGCCGTGACGCGAGCACAGCGCGACCAGCGCGGCCTTGCGTTCGTCGGGCATCACGCTGCCGAGCGGGTTCTGCAGATTCGGCACGACGACCACGGCCCGAATATCCGGGTACGCGGACAGCGCTACGTCGAGCGCTTCGATCGACAACCCGGTCGTCGGGCTGGCCGGAATCTCGAGTGCGCGCAGGCCGAGGCTTTCGAGCAACTGGATCAAGCCGAAAAAGGCCGGCGATTCGATCGCGATCGTGTCGCCGGGGCGCGCCACCGCGCGCAACGCGAGATTCACGGCATCGACGCCGCCGCTCGTCGATATCACGTCGTCCGGCGACACGGTCACGCCGTACGACAGCGCGCGTTTGGCCATCGTCTGCCGGAATTCGGCCGAGCCGCCAACCGGCCCCGCGTCGGTCAGCAGCGTCGGCTTTCGCCGTAGCAGCCGGATCGCCAGCGCCTGCAGGCGCTCGGCCGGGTACAGCGTCGCCAGCGCGGATGCGCCACCGAGATTCAGCGCGTCGGGCATCGCGTTCGCGCGGTCGATCACGCGCGACACGCGTTCGTGCAGCCCCGCGAACGGCGGCTCGACGCTCAGCGGCTGCCCGTCGCTTTCCGGCAGCGTGTCGAGCGCGGCCGCCGCGCGCCGGCGCACGAAGTAGCCCGAGCGCGGCCTGGCTTCGCACCAGCCCGTATCCTCGAGCCGCCGGAAGGCCTGGGTCGCGGTCGACAGGCTCACGCCGTGCTGCGCCATGAACGCACGCACGGACGGCATCCGGTCGCCGGGCGACAGCGTGCCGGCCGCGATGATGCGGCGGTAATGCTCGGCGAGCCGTTCGTAAAGCGGCTCGCCGGCCATCGGCAAAGTCATGCGGGATGGATCGGTGATGGACGTCATGCGGGTCATCCTGCCCGCGCGCTCGGGCACACGCCAGATACAGATTCGGGAGAAACCCGCCGATACAGCAGCATGAAATCGCCGCCTGCACCGTAACAGATACCCGTCCCCTGAATCTGTCCTGCCCGCACGCGTTTCCTTAACCTGATTGCACGCTGTCGCCCTGCCATCGCCGGGCCGCGCAACCGGGAAAAGGACACGCCATGCGGACGCACGACATCCGGCTCGACGCCGGGCAAAGCCACTTTGCGTGGTTCGACAAGGGCAGCCGCGTCATCGTGCTCGACGGCGCGCTCGCGGTCACGTTACGTCACGGCGGGCTCGACTGGCTGCCCGATGCGCCGCAATACGTTCGCCGCGTGCTCGACGAAGGCGAATGCCTGACGATCGAGACGGCCGGTCACGTGGCATTGTCCGCCGGCGGTGCCGGGCCGGTTGCCGCGACCGTCGCGGAGCCCGCGGCCAGACCCGGCGTGTTCGCGGTGTGGCGCACATGGCTGCATCGGGCGTCCGCGCGGCTGCTCGGCGAGCGGCATGTGCGCGAGCAGTCCTGACGCGGCGGCTGCACGCCGTCGCCGGTGTCGCCACGCGATCACCGTGTCGCTCCACCCGGCGACGAATTCGTGCCCGGCCGCGCGACGGCTACAGACCGTCGCCGTTGTCGCCGCACGATCACCGTGTCGCTCCCCCGGCGACGAATTCGAACCCGGCCGGCGCCCTCGCTGCGCCGGGCCGATTCGGCCACGCCGACAACGTCGGCTGCAGCAGCCGCGCCTTGCTACCGCACCTTCCGCGCGCGCTCGATCCATTCGAACAACGCCATCCCGGCCAGCATCGCGCCGACGAACGCGATGCCCTTCACCGACCCGAGCCCGACCGACACGATCGCCGGCCCCGGGCAGAACCCGGCAAGCCCCCAGCCGATGCCGAACACGGCGCTGCCGGCGACGAGGCGCACCGTAATCGTCCGCACGGCCGGCCACTGGATCGGCAGGCCGAGCAACGACCGCGTCCGATGCTTCGCCCATGCGAACGCGAACACGGCGACGCTGATCGCGCCGGCCATCACGAATGCGAGCGACGGATCCCAGCGGCCAGCCAGGTCGAGAAAACCGAGCACCTTCTGCGGGTTGGCCATCCCCGACACGATGAGGCCGACGCCGAACACCAGCCCCGCGAGAAACGCGAATCCTGCCTGCATGTCAGCCCCCGAGCACGTGCCGTTGCACGAAGACGGTCGCGAAGCCCGCGACCATGAACACCGCCGTCGCGACGATCGAGCGCGTCGCGCCGCGCGACAACCCGCAGACACCGTGACCGCTCGTGCATCCGCCCGCATAGCGCGTGCCGATCCCGACCAGCAGGCCGGCCGCCAGCAACTCGCCCCAGCCTGCATCGACCTGCGGCGTCACGGCGGCACCGGCGACACGCATCATCAGCGGCGCGGCGATCAGCCCGGCGACGAATGCGGCGCGCCAGTCACGCTCCGCCGCACCGGCCGTGAACAGGCTGCCGACGATGCCGCTGATTCCGGCGATCCGCCCGTTGAACGCCATGAGCCACGCGGCCGCAAGCCCGATCAGCACGCCGCCGGCAAGCGACAGCCACGGCGTGAAATGAAGCGCATCAAGCTGCATCGCGGGTCCCCTTCGCGGCCGGGCCGCAGAACTGTTCGTACAGCACGCCCATCACCGCGATCGCAGCCGGGCTGTCGAGCGAGTAGTGGATGTTCTTGCCTTCGCGGCGCGTGCGGACGAGCGCATTGTCCCGCAACACACCGAGCTGCTGCGACAGGGTCGGCTGGCGAATATCCAGCCGCGCCTCGAGATCGCTCACGCAGCGTTCGCCCTGCGACAGTTCGCACAGCAGCAGCAACCGGTCGGGATTGGACAGCACCTTGAGCAGCGCGCACGCCGATTCGGCGGCGGCGCGCATCTGATCGGGCTCGGGCAGCCCGGTGGAAGGGTCGGCGTTCATGAGGGCGATCGCATTCGATTAACGAATCGATATTATATCTATTTATATATCGTTGATTCGTACTTTCGGTCGGCGCCATCAGAAGAAAAAAGGACGGCGCCGTCTGCGACGCCAGCCCCTGCCTCCGCTACGCCTGCTCGCCGGCCATCGCATCGGCTGCCGCCGCGCGCTTCTCGCCGGCCCGTACCGCGCCCAGCACCAGCACCGCGATCCCGGCGATCACGCACGGCACCGCGACGAATGCGAAGGCGATCGGCAACGGCAGCCCCATCGCGAGCATCGCCCCGCCCGCCATCGAACCGACGACCGACCCGCCGCGGCCGATCCCGTTCGCCCAGCTCACGCCCGTGGTCCGGCACTCGGTCGGGTAGAACGCGGCCGACAGCGCGTTCGCGCCGACCTGCGAGCCCGACACGCAGAAGCCCGCCGCGAACACGACCAGCGCGGCGCCCGCCGGCGACGCGGCCAGCACGCCGATCGCCGCGACGAACACGCCGGCCGCCGCATAGCTGCATGCGAGCACGCGATGCGGATCGAAGCGGTCCATCAGCCCGCCGAGCACGATCGCGCCGAGCGTGCCGCCGACCTGGAACATCGCGGTCACGCGCGCGGCCGTCTGCAACGTCGCGCCGGTCGTGCGCAACAGCGTCGGCAGCCAGCTCGACAACAGGTAGATGACGAGCAGGCTCATGAAGAACGTGAGCCACAGCAGCAGCGTGCCGCGCAGCAGATCGGCGCCGAACAGGCGGCCGAGCGGCGAACCGGCCGGCTTGCCGCGCGGTGCGATGAACGACGCATGCGCGAGATGCGGGTCCGGTGCGATGCGTGCGAGCATCGCCGCGATCCGTTCGCGCGCCGCGCCGGTGTTGACGAGGTAGCGCACCGATTCGGGCAAGCGCCACGCGAGCACCGGCAGAAGCAGCAGCGGCGCGGCACCGCCGACGACGAGCACCGCGCGCCAGCCGTCGCGCTCGATCAGCGACGCGGCCGCAAGTCCGCCGAGCGCGGAGCCGATCGTGAAGCCGCAGAACATCGTCGTCACGAGCAGCGAGCGCCGCCGCGCGGGGCAATATTCGGACGTCAGCGTGATCGCGTTCGGCATCGCGCCGCCGAGCCCGAGGCCCGTCACGAAGCGCCACGCGATCAGTTCGGTCAGACCGTCCGCGCTCGCCGACGCCGCACTCGCGATGCCGAAACACGCGACACAGGCGAGCAGCAGGCGCTTGCGGCCGAACCGGTCGCCGAACGGCCCGAACACGAGCGCGCCGGCCATCAGCCCGGCGAGCCCCGCGCCGAACACCGGCGCGAGCTGCGCGGGCGACAGGCCCCATTCCGCGCGAATGACGGGGGCGATGAACCCGATCGATGCCGTGTCGAAACCGTCGATCGCGACGATCAGGAAGCACAGCACGACGATCGCGGCCTGAAACGGCGCAACGCGATGCCGGTCGATCCATTCGCTGACGTCGATGGACAGCGTATCGGCCATGATGATGTCTCCTCCATGAAGGCGGTCGCGCGCGATGTCGTTGAAATGCGCGCCGCCGGATGCAAACTGAAATGCGTCAGGCAACGGACTTCAGGCAATCCTCCGCGCGCCAGCCGTGCAGCCAGTCGAGCGCGTCGTAGAACTGCGCCTGCGTGCGTCCGACCCACAGCGCGTTGCGCACCTGCCGCTCGACGCCCTTCGCGTGATAGATCCGCCCCATTTCGCGCGCCGAATACAACACACGCGCGGTGCGCGGAATCCGCACGCGCTCGTACAGCGCGAACGCGGCCTCGAAGTCGCCATCGGTCTGCGCGACGGCCGCGCCGAGCGTCACCGCATCCTCGAGCGCCTGGCACGCGCCCTGCGCGATGTACTGCGTCATCGGATGGGCAGCGTCGCCGAGCACCGTCGCGCGGCCCGCGCTCCAGCGCTCGACCGGGTCGCGATCGGCGGTCGCCCAGCGCTTCCACGACGTCGGCCGGTCGAGCATCTGCTTCGGCAGCGGATGGATGCCGTCGAAGTACGACAGCACTTCCTCCTTGCTGCCGTCGCGCACGCCCCAGGTTTCCTGCTCGCGGCTGTGGAACGTGACGACCAGGTTGTACTGCCGGCCGCCGCGCAGCGGATAGTGGACGAGATGGCAATGCGGGCCGGCCCAGACGACCGGCGCATTGATCTGCAGATCCTTCGGCATGTTGTCGACGTCGACGACCGCGCGATACACGACGTGCCCCGTCACGCGATGCGCGTCGCCGATCAGCGCGTGACGGATCGCGGATTTCACGCCGTCGCAACCGATCACCGCATCGGCGCGATAATGCTCGCCGTGCTGATCGGTCACGGTCACGCCGTGGCCGTCCTGCTCGAACCCGCACACCTGCGTGCTGGTGCGGAATTCGATCAGCGGATGATCCTTGACCGCCTCGTAGATCGACAGGTGAATGTCCGCGCGATGAATCACCGCATACGGGTTGCCGAAGCGTTCGCGATACGCGGCGCCCGTATCGATGCACGCGACTTCCCGCGCATCGACCGCATCCATCAGTTGCAGCCGGTCGGTGAACACCGCCCGGCCGCGCGCGGCCTCGCCGACGCCCAGCGCGTCGAGCGCGTTGAACGCGTTCGCGGCGAGCTGGATCCCTGCGCCGATCTCGCCGATTTGCGCGGCCTGCTCGAGCAGCTTCACGCGAATGCCCTGGCGCGCGAGCGCCAGCGCCGTCGCGAGCCCGCCGATGCCGCCGCCGATCACGAGTACGCGTCGGCCTGTGTTGTGTGTCTCGCCCATGTCTGTCTCCTGCTTCGTGTTACGCGATGTAGTCCGGTTGCCGCTGCGGCTGCGCTGCGTCGAATGCCGGCTCGCGCCGCGCGTGTTCGTGAATCGCCAGGCTGCGCGGATACGCGCTCAGGTCGCAATCCATCCGCAGCGCGTTCGCGACCTGCGGCACGAGGCATACGTCGGCGAGCGTCGGCGCCTCGCCGAAACACCACGGGCCCGTGTCCGCGCGCGCGAGCAAACGCTCGACGCCGGCCATCCCTTCCGCGACCCAGTGCCGGTACCACGCGCTCTTCTGCTGCGGCGTGACCTGCAGTTCGCTGTCGAGGTAGCGCAGCACCCGCAGGTTGTTGACCGGGTGGATGTCGCATGCGATCAGCGTCGAGAGTTCCAGCACGCGTGCGCGCTGCCGCGGTTCGAGCGGAATCAGCCGCGGCGCCGGATGAATCCGGTCGAGGTAGTCGATGATCGCGAGCGACTGGCCGAGACGGAAATCGCCGTCGACGAGCGCCGGCACGGACGCCGACGGATTCACCTGCGCGACGTAGCCGGCCTCGCGGTGCGCGCCCGTGCGGATGTTCACGGGCAGCGTGTCGTACGGCAGTCCCTTCAGCGAGAGCGCGATGCGCACCCGATAGGATGTCGAACTGTTGAAAAAGCTATGCAGTTGCACGATGTGACCTTTCGAGGAAAGCGAGGCGCGCGCGTCAGACCACGCGCACGGCCAGTTCGCCGAGCCGCTCGACGCCGACCTGCATCACGTCGCCCTTGACCACCGCGCCGACGCCTTCCGGCGTGCCGGTGAAGATCACGTCGCCCGGTTCGAGGCGGAAGAATTTCGACAGGTCGGCGACCGTTTCCGCGACCGACCAGATCAGGTGCGACACGTCGCTCTTCTGCTTCGTCGCGCCGTTGACGGTCAGCCACAGGCCGGCCTGCTCGACATGACCGACTTCGCTCGCCGGATGCACGGGGCCGATCGGCGCGGAACGGTCGAACGCCTTGCCGATTTCCCACGGCCGGCCCATCTCGCGCATCTTCATCTGCAGGTCGCGGCGCGTCATGTCGAGGCCGACCGCATAACCCCACACGTGCTCGAGCGCACGCTCGAGCGGAATGTCGGCGCCGCCCTTGCCGATCACCGCGACGAGCTCGGCTTCGTAGTGATAGTTCTGCGTCTGCGACGGATACGCGAGATCGAGCGTTTCGCCGTAGGCGACCGGCACGATCGAATCGGCCGGCTTGCAGAAGAAGAACGGCGGTTCGCGATCGGGATCGAAGCCCATTTCGCGCGCATGGGCCGCGTAGTTGCGGCCGACGCAGTACACGCGGCGCACCGCGAAGCGGGCGTCGCTGCCGGCGACGGGAAGCGCCACCGGCGCTTCGGGCGGGAAAACGTAAGTCATGAACGGCTCCAGCTTGAGCATGAAGGAAGGAACGCGCGCCGCATCGGCAGCGCACGCAACGATGCGGGGAAAAAACGGCGTCAGTCGCGCGCTTCGCGCAGCAGGTTCAGCGCGGACAGCACCGGCCGGTCGGAATAGCTGAACAGCACGCTGTCGGACGACGCCGACAGCCGCACCGGCGCCCACGACGGCGCGACGAAGATGTCGTGCGGCTCGAACGCGAACGCGTCGCCGCCGATGTGCGCGGTGCCGCTGCCTTCGACGACGCAGTAGATCGTCGCGTCGGTGCTGCGATACGTGCGGCCGTCGAAACCGGCGGGCAGGAACTGCATGAAGGTCGCGATCGTCGGCATCGGCCAGCCGCCCGTCGCGGGGTTCACGTAGCGCAGCTTCACGCCGTCCCACGCGTCGAGTTCGCCGTTGCGGTACAGCGCGTCGAGCGCGTCGCGGGTGCGCGCATACGGATAGCTGAACACCGGCGATGTCGGATCGCTCGCGCGATGCCGCACCGGCACCATGTTGTGGCCGAAGCGCGCGAAGCTGTCGCCTTCCGCGCGGCTCACCGGCTGCTCGGCCTTCGGATAGTTTTCGGCGAAACCCGCGTCGAGGTTCGCGACGAGCGGAATGTCGAGCCCGTCGAGCCACACGACCGGCTCGCCGCCGTCTTCCACCGACGGGTTGCCGTGGTCGTGCCACGCCCACGACGGCGTGATGATGAAGTCGCCCGGATGCATCGTCGTGCGCTCGCCGTTCACCGCGGTCCATGCGCCCTTGCCTTCGACGATGAAGCGCAGCGCCGACTGCGTATGCCGGTGACTCGGCGCGATCTCGCCGGGCAGGATCAGCTGCAGGCCTGCGTACAGGGTCGGCGTCATGCTCGACTTGCCGGGCAGACCCGGGTTCTCCAGCACCAGCACGCGGCGCACGGCTTCTTCCGCGCTGATCACGCTGCCGGCCTGCATCACCAGGTCGCGCACCCGCGCGTACTTCCAGATCGCGGCCTGCGCGGCCGGCTGCGGCGTCTTCGGCACGAGGTTGTGCAGCGATTCCCACAACGGCGCGAGGCGCTGCTCGGCGATCCGTGCGTAGTAATCGGCGCGCGACGTATCCGGGTGTCGGCTGGTCATTGATGTCTCCTTGGGGCGGCCGATCGCGGTCGGCGCTGTGTCGGGTCGGGGACCGCGTGCCGCAGTCCGTTAGCGCATTTATATTCGACGCAGACATACCCGGTAAAATGGTGAAATCATCTAATCCATATTGATTCGGATATACCTACCGATACGGAGCGTGCGATGGACTGGACCCACCGGCTGCGCTTGCGGCACCTGCAGGTCCTGCTGAGCCTGGCCAGCACGGGCAACCTGAGCCAGTCGGCGGCTGCGCTCGCGACCACCCAGCCGGCGCTGTCGAAATGGCTGAAGGAACTCGAGGAGGATGTCGGCCTGCCGCTGTTCGAGCGGCATGCGCGCGGCTTGCGGCCGACGGCCTACGGCGACGCGCTGATCGAGCATGCGCGCCGCGTGGAGGCGCAGCTCGACGTCGCGCGCGACGACATGGCCGCGCTGCGCGAAGGCGGCAGCGGCCTGGTCACGATCGGCACGTCGGGCGTCGCAGCCGCCGATACGGTGCCGCTCGCGGTATCGCAGTTGCTGAAGCGGATGCCGCGCGCGCAGGTGCGGCTCGCGGAGAGCACGATGAACCAGCTGATGCCGCAGCTCGCGCGCGGCGAGCTGGACATCGTCGTCGGCCGTTCCGGGTCCGCGTCCGTCGATCCGCATCTGCACGCCGAAGCGCTGTATGTCGATCCGGTGGTGTTCGTCGCGCGGCCCGATCATCCGCTCGTCGGCGCGGCATCCGTCGGCTGGGACGAGGTGCTGGCCTGCTCGTGGATCGTCTGGCCGTCCGGCACACCCGTGCACAACGCGCTGCAGGTCGCGCTGACGGCCGCCGGGCGCGTGCAGCCGCCGCATTGCGTCGAATCGAATTCGTCGATCCTGAACCTCACGCTGCTGAACAACACCGACCTGCTCGGCGTCGCATCGCATCGTGCCGCGCGGCGCTTCGAGCAATTGAACGCGATCCGCATCCTGCCGATGCGGCTCGAGGGCCAGGGCGCGGTGTCGATCTACTGGCATCCGGACAGCGCGAAGCGCGCGGCCGTGGCCGCCGCGATCGAGTGCCTGCGTGCCTGTGCGGCGCCGCAGGTGGGCGGATGGGAGAAAGTGAAGGCGGAGTGAGCGACGCAGCGACCCGGCGCGAACCGGGCGCTGCGCCGTGGCGCATCAGGCGCCGTCGCAGGACGCGATGTCGTCCAGCATCAGCGTGCCGACCCGCGCGGGCACGAGCGGCGTGCGCGGCACCGGCGGCGTCCAGCCGAACAGCGCCTGCGCGGCCGCGCCGCACACGCGGCCCTGGCATGCGCCCATCCCGCAGCGCGTCTGCAGCTTCGCGGCCGTCCAGCCCGGCGCAGGCGCGACCGCGTCTGCGACCGCGTCGAAGCGCACGTCCTCGCAACGGCACAGCAGCGTATCGGGCCGCGCGAGCTTGCGGATCGGCTCGCGAATCGCGAAGCGCTCGCGCACCGCATCCGCGAACGCCTGCCAGTGCGCGCGCTGCGCAATCCGCTCGGCCAGCGGCGCCGTCTGCCCGGTGGCCGCGTAGCCGGCGATTTCGCCTTCGACCATCGCCAGTTCGCTGCCGCCGACACCTGTGCACTCGCCCGCCGCGAAACAGCCGTCGCGGCTCGTGCGCTGATGCGCGTCGACCACGACCGCGCCGTTTTCTATCCGGCAGCCGAGATGGCTCGGCAGCACGGTGTTCGGCACGAGGCCGAAGCCGCACGCGAGCCGGTCGCAGTCGACCTCGAACTCGCGCTCGCCCTGCCGGATCCGCACGCGTTCGAGCCGCTTGTCGCCGAACGCCTCGACGACGTAGGCATTGGGCCGGTAGGCGGCCGTGACGAGCTTCGCGGCCTGCGCGAGCTTCGACGGCCAGCGCCACAGCCCCGCGCCGAAACCGGCCACGTCGCTCCACCCCGCCTGTTCGAGCACGTGCGACACCTGCGCGCCGGCCTGACGGGCCGTCGCCGCGCTCGCGAGCAGCAGCGGGCCGCTGCCGGCGATCACCGTGCGCTGCCCGCGCACGTCGAGGCCGTACTTGATCAGGGCCTGCAGGCCGCCCGCGCCGGTCACGCCCGGCAGCGTCCAGCCCGGGAACGGCAGCAGCAGCTCGCGCGCACCGCAACACACGATCAGCGTGTGGAATTCGAGCAGGAAGCCGCGCTCGTCGTCCTCGAGCAGCAGCGTGCCCGGCTGCGTTTCGGCCACGATGCGCGTGGCCGCGAGATGCGTGACGTTCGGCTGACGCAGCACGGCCAGGCGTTCCGCCGCGGCCGGCACCGGCGTCGCGGCCGCCGCCTGGCGCCAGATCTGCCCGCCCGCGCGCGGATTGTCGTCGACGATCGCGACCGTCGCACCGCTTCGTGCAACGGCCCGCGCCGCCGACAGTCCGGCCGGGCCCGCACCGACGATCGCGACGTCGACGCTCAGTCGTTCCTGTTTCGCCATACTCATCGCGTCCGCTCCACCCGCATCCCGTCGCGGCACAGCGTCTGGCAAGCCAGACGGCGGCGGCCGTCGATCGTCATCCTGCACTCCTGGCAGATGCCCATACCGCAAAACGGCGCGCGCGCCGCACCCGTGCACGACACGCGCGTCGTGTCGTCGCCGCTCGCCGCGACGGCGGCCGCGACGGTCGCGCCGTCGGCCACCGTCAGCGCGCGGCCGTCCAGATGAATGATCATGTCAGCCTCCGCCGGGCCGCCCCAAGGGGGCCGACCGCCCCCGCGGGGGGCGCCTTGCATGGGACCGGAGTAAGCGCTGAAGCGCCAACTCCGGTCGACAGCGAACGAAGTGAGCGTGGGGGGTGTTTCATGTCAGCGCTCCGGCTACGGGGGACGTCGTCAGGAAACGTCCCGGCAAATACGGTTCAATGTCGATGGGCGGCCGCTCGCCGGTCATCAATGCGGCGACGAGCCGCGCACTGCCCGGCGCGGTCGTCACGCCGAGCCCTTCGTGCCCGACCGCGAGCCATACGCCCGGCCGCGCCGGATGTTCGCCGAGCAGCGGCAGGCCGTCGGGGCTCGCGGAACGGAAACCCGTCCATGCGCGAATCCCGTTCAGGTCGGCCAGGTCCGGCAGATAGCCGGCCGCGCGGCGCAGCATGCGCGCGAGGACCGGCGGCTCGATGCGCGCGTCCTCGGTATCGAACTGGCGCGACGAGCCGATCAGCAGCTGGCCGGTCGGCCGCGGCTGCACGTTGAACGCGACCGACGTGCCGTCGCTCGCATGCGCGCTCGCCGCATAGCCGAGTTCGACGAGCTGGTGCGACACCTGGCCCGGGTAACGATCGGTGATCAGCAGATGGCCCTTCTTCGGGCGCAGCGGCAACTCGGGCAACAGCGTGCGCGCGGCGACGCCGTTCGCTACGACCACGCGTTCCGCGCGCAGCGTGTCGCCGCTCGCGAGCGTCACGCTCGGACCGTCGACCGCCACCGCGCGCTCGCGCCGCAACGTGATGCCCGGCGCGCGCTGCAGCAGCCAGCTCGCGGCGACGGGCGCATAGAGAATCGCGTCGCCGGGAATCTTCAGCGCGCCGCCGAGGCCCGCGCGCAGCATCGGCTCGAGTTGCGCGAGCGCTGCCGCGTCGATCAGTTCGCCCGCGACGCCATGCGCGGCGAGCGTCGCCTGCTTGGTGCGCGCGAGGTCCATCTCGTTGGCATCCGCCGCGAGCCACAGCGTGCCGCAGTTGCGGTACGCGCAGCCTTCCGGCATCTCGCCGGCGAGCGCGCGCCACAGCTCGATCGAGTAATGACTCAGCGCGAGCTCGGCCGCGTTGTCGTCCATCGCGACGAGGTGCCCCATGCCGGCGCCGGTTGCGCCGCCGCTCGCGTCGTCGACGACGAGCACGCGCAGCCCGCGCTGCGCGAGTTCGTGCGCACACGCCGCGCCGACGATGCCGGCGCCGATCACGACGACGTCGGTCCGGGTCTCGCTCACGACACGATGCCCCAGCCGAACGGATCGTCTTCCTCGATCAGGAGCGTCGCTTCTGCGCTCAGGTGCGCGCTGCCGCGGATCGTCGGCACGATGCCGCCGTCGGCCTGCGCATAGCTCGCCTGGAACACGCTGCCGATCACGCTCGCCTGATGCCATACGACGCCCGGCTCGAGCTTGCCGTCGGCCGCAAGGCACGCGAGCTTCGCGCTCGTGCCGGTGCCGCACGGCGAACGGTCGTACGCGTGGCCCGGGCACAGCACGAAGCTGCGGCTGTCGTGCTCGGCGTCGTCCGCGAACAGTTCGATATGGTCGATCTCGCCGCCGTTCGCGCCGGTGATGCCCGCGCGTTCGAGCCCTGCGCGCACTGCGGACGAATAGGCGGTCAGCGCGGCGACGTTGTCGCCGGTCACGCGCTGGCCGTGATCGCTGATCAGGAAGAACCAGTTGCCGCCCCACGCGATGTCGCCCTTCACGGGGCCGTAGCCCGGCACGTCGACATCGACGGCCTTCGCATGGCGATACGCGAGCACGTTGCGCACGCTGACCGACAGGTCGTCGTGCAGCGTCGCCTCGACGGTGCCGACCGGCGTTTCGATCCGGTGCACGCCCGGCTCGATGCGGCCCATGTGATGCAGCGTGCGCACGACGCCGATCGTACCGTGCCCGCACATCCCGAGATAGCCGCTGTTGTTGAAGAAGATCACGCCGGCCGCCGCCTCCGGCGACACCGGCTCGCACAGCAGCGCGCCGACCAGCACGTCGCTGCCGCGCGGCTCGAGAATGCACGCGGTGCGATAGCGATCATGCTCGCGCGCGAGCACGTCGCGGCGCTCGGCCATCGTGCCGTTGCCGAGCGAGGGGAAACCGGACACGACGAGCCGCGTAGGTTCGCCGCCCGTGTGCGAATCGATGATCTGGATGCGCTTCATCATGAGCCGTCCGATGTGGGGAAAAGAGCATAGCTTCCTCCGTCGCGCGTCCGTCCGCTTGTGGCTTTTCGATAAGGACGGCGACGAAATCGGCATAGTGCGAAGCGCCCTTCGCGGCCCTTCCGGCCACTGTGCCGATTTCGTCATTTTGCTCCGCGATCCGGCTCAAGCGTGATGGGTGTTTGCACGGCGATACTGGTTGCACGTCGACACGCCTGTCGTCGACCGATACGAAGCAGGAGATTGCAGTGAGCCGAAACGCCATCCAGCGGACCGGAGTTTTCCCCGCCCTCAGCAACCGGTTCGCACCGGGCGCTTCCATCGCTTTCGACGCCGCGCACCGCGCCGATCGGAACCGGGCGAACCGCTGACCGATTTCCCCCCGGCGGTGCAACGGCATCCCCCGTCGCATCGCCGCTTCCGGTCCGGCATGGCTCGCGCGGGCCGTTCGCTGCGGCGCCAACCCGCGCCGCGCATGAACGGTCCCCGGCCCGCGCCGGTCGCTCGAACCGGTCGCACGCCGGCCGGCAGGTGTTGCGCCGCTGCTCCGTCGGAGCGCGGCGCAAGCCACACCTGCACCGATATTTCCCAGGAGACAAACCCATGCCAGGCCAAGGCAACACACACCCGTCCGTCCCGCTTTCCCGTTCCGTGCCCGCCGACGGCGGTCACGGCAAATTCAAGAAGCAGCTGTCGCTGACCGACCTGACGTTCATCGGCCTCGGCGCGATCTTCGGTTCGGGGTGGCTGTTCGCCGCGAGTCACGTGTCGACGATCGCCGGCCCGGCCGGCATCTTCTCGTGGCTGCTCGGCGGCTTCGCGGTACTGCTGCTCGGCATCGTCTACTGCGAGCTCGGCGCCGCGCTGCCGCGCGCGGGCGGCGTGGTCCGCTATCCGGTGTTCTCGCACGGCCCGCTGCTCGGCTACCTGATGGGCTTCATCACGCTGATCGCGTTCTCGAGCCTGATCGCGATCGAAGTGGTCGCCGCGCGCCAGTACGCGGCCGCGTGGTTTCCCGGCCTGACCAAGGCCGGCTCGAGCGACCCGACCACGCTCGGCTGGCTCGTGCAGGCCGCGCTGCTGTGCTTGTTCTTTTACCTGAACTATTCGAGCGTGAAGACGTTCGCGAAGGCGAACAACATCATCAGCATCTTCAAGTTCATCGTGCCGCTGTCGGTGATCGCGGTGCTGTTCACGTTCTTCAAGCCCGCCAACCTGACCATGCACGGCTTCGCGCCGTTCGGCATGCCGGGCATCGAGATGGCCGTGTCGGCCGGCGGCATCATCTTCGCGTACCTCGGCCTCACGCCGATCGTGTCGGTTGCGAGCGAAGTGCGCAATCCGCAGCGCACGATCCCGATCGCGCTGATCCTGTCGATCCTGCTGTCCACGCTGATCTACGTGCTGCTGCAGCTCGCGTTCATCGGCAGCATCCCGACCGACATGCTGGCCGCCGGCTGGCACGACGTGAGCAAGGCGTTCTCGCTGCCGTACCGCGACATCGCGCTCGCACTCGGCGTGGGCTGGCTCGCGGTGATGGTCGTCGCCGACGCGATGATCTCGCCGAGCGGCTGCGGCAACATCTACATGAACGCGACGCCGCGCGTCGTCTACGGCTGGGCGAAGACGGGCACGTTCTTCAAGGTGTTCACGCGTGTCGACGAGGCATCGGGCATCCCGCGCGCGGGCCTGTGGCTCACGTTCGGCCTCGCGATCTTCTGGACCATGCCGTTCCCGTCGTGGGAAGCGCTGATCAACATCGTGTCGGCCGCGCTCGTGCTGAGCTACGCGGTCGCGCCCGTGTCGGTCGCCGCGCTGCGCCGCACCGCGCCCGGCCTGCCGCGGCCGTTCCGCGCGGTGGCGTTCGGCATCACCGGCCCCGCGTCGTTCGTGATCGCCGCGCTGATCGTCTACTGGTCGGGCTGGAGCACGGTGTCCTGGCTGCTCGGCCTGCAGATCGTGATGTTCGTGATCTATCTCGCGTGCCGCCGCTGGGTGCCGACCGCGCACCTGAGCCTCGCCGAACAGGTGCGCTCGTCCGCGTGGCTGATCGCGTTCTACGCAGCCATGATCGTGCTGTCGTACTTCGGGGGCTTCGGCGGCACGGGTCAGCTCGCGCATCCGTACGACACGGTCGTCGTGGCGGCCGTCGCGCTCGTGATCTTCTACTGGGGCGCCAACACCGGCATCCGTTCCGACAAGCTGCAGCTCGAAGACGACGAAGACTGACGCACCCGCTTTCCCCTTTCCACTCCGGCCGGGCGCATCACGTCCGGCCCCGCATTTTCCGAGGAAGAACCATGCAACTCACAGGTCAGCTCCTGATCGGCCAGTCGGCCGTCGCCGGACAGAACGGCACCCTTCACGCGATCGCCGCCGCGACCGGCGAACCGCTCGAACCCGCGTTCGGCGGCGCGAGCCTGCACGACCTGGAGACGGCCTGCGCGCTCGCCGACGAAGCCTTCGACACGTATCGCGAGACGAGCCCCGAGCAACGCGCCGCGTTTCTCGATGCGATCGGCCGCAACATCATGGCGCTCGGCGACGACCTGATCGAACGCTGCGTCACCGAAACGGGCCTGCCGCGCGCACGCATCGAAGGCGAACGCGGCCGCACGGTCGGCCAGCTCGCGCTGTTCGCGTCGCTCGTGCGCGACGGCGCTTACGTCGATGCGCGCATCGACCCGGCCCGCCCGGACCGCAAGCCGCTGCCGCGCGTCGACCTGCGCCTGCGCAACGTCGCGATCGGGCCGGTCGCCGTGTTCGGCGCGTCGAACTTCCCGCTCGCATTCTCGGTCGCGGGCGGCGATACCGCGTCGGCACTCGCGGCCGGCTGCCCGGTGATCGTCAAGGCGCACTCCGCGCACCCGGGCACGTCCGAGCTCGTCGGCCGTGCGATCCAGCAGGCCGTGCGCGAATGCGGGCTGCCGGCCGGCGTGTTCTCGCTGCTGTTCGATGCGTCGCGTGAAATCGGCCAGGCGCTCGTCGCCGATCCGCGCATCAAGGCCGTCGGTTTCACCGGCTCGCGCCGCGGCGGCGTCGCGCTGATGAACATCGCGGCCGCGCGCCACGAGCCGATTCCGGTCTATGCGGAAATGAGCTCGATCAACCCGGTGCTGCTGTTCCCGGCCGCGCTCGACGCGCGCCGCGACACGATCGCGCCGCAGTTCGTCGCGTCGCTCGCCCTCGGCGCCGGCCAGTTCTGCACGAACCCGGGCCTCGTGCTCGCGGTCGACGGCCCCGCGCTGCGCGCGTTCGAAGCCGCGGCAGCCACCGCCGTACAGGCGACCGCCGCGCAGACGATGCTGACGCCGCACATCCACGCGAGCTACGCACAAGGCGTGGCCACCCTGCGCGCGCACGACGCGGTCGAGCTGCTCGCGGAAGGCGCGGAAGGCGGCCGCTATCAGGCGCGCGCGGCGCTGTTCGCGACATCGGCGGACGCGTTCATCGCCCACCCCGAACTGCGCGACGAAGTGTTCGGCCCCGCGTCGCTGATCGTGCGCTGCCCGGATGCCGACACCCTGCACCGCGTGCTGAAGTCGCTCGAAGGCCAGCTGACGATCGCCGCGCATCTCGCCGACGGCGACGCCGCGCTGTTCGCCGCGCTGCGCCCGACGCTCGAGCGCAAGGCCGGCCGCATTCTCGTCAACGGTTTCGGCACGGGCGTCGAGGTCGGTCATGCGATGGTGCACGGCGGCCCGTTCCCGGCCACGTCCGACACGCGCACGACGTCGGTCGGCGCACGCGCGATCGAGCGTTTCCTGCGCCCCGTGTCGTACCAGGACGTGCCGGACGCGCTGCTGCCCGACGCCATCCGCAACGGCAACCCGCTGAACGTGCCGCAACGCATCGACGGCGTGCCCGCGCCGCGGGAAGCGCGCGATGTCTGAGCCGCTCGCCGACGTCGTCCTGTCGCTCGATGAGGTGCACGCACTCGCGCTGCGGGTGCTGACGCATCATGGGATGTCCGATGCGCACGCGCAGGCGATCGCCAACGTGATCACGCAGGGCCAGCGCGACGAATGCCACTCGCACGGCGTGTACCGGCTGCTCGTGTGCGTGCGCTCGCTGAAGAAGGGCAAGGTCGATCCGCAGGCCGTGCCGACGCTGCGCCGGCTGTCGTCGTCGATCGTCGCGGTCGACGCGCATCGCGGCTTCTCGCTGCTGAGCTTCGAGACCGGCCTGCCGGTGCTCGTCGAGATGGCGAAGCAGCACGGAATCGCCGCGATGACGATCAACCGCTGCTACCACTTCTCGGCGCTGTGGCCCGAGGTCGAGGCGATCGCCGCCGAGGGGCTGGCCGGCATCGCGATGAACCCGAGCCACAGCTGGGTCGCACCGGAAGGCGGCCGCGAACCGGTGTTCGGCACCAACCCGATCGCATTCGCGTGGCCGCGCCCGGACGGCGTGCCGTTCGTGTTCGACTTCGCGACCAGCGCGATCGCGCGCGGCGACATCGAGCTGCATGCGAAACAGGGCAAGGCGATCCCGCCGCACTGGGCGATCGATGCGGACGGCCAGCCGACCACCGATCCGAAGGCCGCGCTGCAGGGTGCGATGCGCACGTTCGGCGGGCACAAGGGCTCGGCGCTCGCGGCGATGGTCGAACTGCTCGGCGGCGCGCTGATCGGCGACCTGACGAGCCAGGAGTCGATGGATTTCGACGAAGGCGTCGGCGCGACGCCGTGCCACGGCGAACTCGTGATCGCGTTCGACCCGAAGGTGTTCCTCGGCGACGAACTCGACGCGGGTCTCGCGCGCGGCGAGCGGATGTTCGCGTCGATCACCGGGCAAGGCGCGCGGCTGCCGTCGCAACGGCGCTTCGATGCCCGCGCGCGCAGCATCGCGCACGGCGTGCGGATTCCGAAGGCGCTGTACGACGAAATCCTGACGCTGCTCGACTGACGCGCGATCGGCGGGTACGGCGCACGGCTTCATCGTCGGCAGAACGGGCGATGAAGCCGCTGCCCGCTCCGCCTGCGATGGCCGGCGTCCGCCTTCGTGCCTGGTGCGCCCGGTTCGCCTTCACGCTCGGCACACCGAGGCGCTGTCCGGCGCACCACTCCACCCGCGCCCTCGCCCGCGGGCGCCGCACGCCCGGCGGCTGTGGGATAATCGTCGAGTTTGCCCAGGGCGCAGCTCAAGAGGTTGTTCGCACGGGCGCGCGAGAGGCCTTTATTCCCGTGCCTCCACCCTTTTCCGCGATATTTCTTCAGCCATACCATGCCCACATACCGTTCCAAAACTTCCACCGCCGGCCGCAACATGGCAGGTGCGCGCTCGCTGTGGCGCGCCACCGGCATGAAAGACGACGATTTCTCGAAGCCGATCATCGCGGTCGTCAACTCGTTCACGCAGTTCGTGCCCGGGCACGTGCACCTGAAGGATCTCGGCCAGCTCGTCGCGCGCGAGATCGAGGCCGCCGGCGGCGTCGCGAAGGAATTCAACACGATCGCGGTCGACGACGGCATCGCGATGGGCCATGACGGCATGCTCTACTCGCTGCCGAGCCGCGACATCATCGCCGACTCGGTCGAATACATGGTGAACGCGCACTGCGCGGACGCGATGGTCTGCATCTCGAACTGCGACAAGATCACGCCGGGGATGCTGATGGCCGCGATGCGCCTCAACATCCCGGTGATCTTCGTGTCGGGCGGCCCGATGGAAGCCGGCAAGACGCGTCTCGCGAACCCGGTCACCAAGACCGTCGAACTGAAGAAGCTCGACCTCGTCGACGCGATGGTGATCGCGGTCGACCCGTCGTATTCGGACGCCGAAGTCGCCGAAGTCGAACGCTCGGCCTGCCCGACCTGCGGTTCGTGCTCGGGCATGTTCACCGCGAACTCGATGAACTGCCTGACCGAAGCGCTCGGCCTGTCGCTGCCCGGCAACGGCACGGTGGTCGCGACGCACGCCGATCGCGAGCGGCTGTTCAAGCGCGCCGGCCGCCGCATCGTCGAACTCACGCGCCAGCACTACGAGCAGGACGACCTGAGCGCGCTGCCGCGCTCGGTCGGCTTCAAGGCGTTCGAGAACGCGATGACGCTCGACATCGCGATGGGCGGTTCGACCAACACGATCCTGCACCTGCTGGCGATCGCGCAGGAAGCCGGCATCGACTTCACGATGAAGGACATCGATCGCCTGTCGCGCAGCGTGCCGCAGCTGTGCAAGGTCGCGCCGAACACGAACAAGTACCACATCGAGGACGTGCACCGCGCCGGCGGCATCATGGCGATCCTCGGCGAGCTCGACCGCGCCGGCAAGCTGCACACCGACGTGCCGACCGTGCACGCGCCGACGCTGAAGGACGCGCTCGACCAGTGGGACATCGTCCGCACCGAAGACGAAGCGGTCCGCACGTTCTACCTGGCCGGCCCGGCCGGGATCCCGACGCAGGTCGCGTTCAGCCAGGACACACGCTGGCCGAGCCTCGACCTCGACCGTGCCGAAGGCTGCATCCGCTCGTACGAGCATGCGTTCTCGAAGGAAGGCGGCCTGGCCGTGCTGACCGGCAACATCGCGCTCGACGGCTGCGTGGTGAAGACAGCCGGCGTCGACGAAAGCATCCTCGTGTTCGAAGGCTCGGCCCACGTGACCGAATCGCAGGACGAAGCGGTCGAGAACATCCTGAACGACAAGGTCAAGGCCGGCGACGTCGTGATCGTGCGCTACGAAGGCCCGAAGGGCGGCCCCGGCATGCAGGAAATGCTGTACCCGACGAGCTACATCAAGTCGAAGGGCCTCGGCAAGGCATGCGCGCTGCTGACCGACGGCCGCTTCTCGGGCGGCACGTCGGGCCTGTCGATCGGTCACTGCTCGCCGGAAGCGGCAGCGGGCGGCGCGATCGGCCTCGTGCGCGACGGCGACAAGATCCGCATCGACATCCCGAACCGCACGATCGACGTGCTCGTTTCGGACGAGGAACTCGCACGGCGCCGCGAGGAGCAGAACGCGAAGGGCTGGAAACCGGCGCAAGCGCGCCCGCGCAAGGTGTCCGCGGCGCTGAAGGCCTATGCGAAGCTGGTGATGTCGGCCGACAAGGGCGCCGTGCGCGACCTGTCGCTGCTCGACGACTGACGCCCGGCGGCGGGCCGTACGACGGGCCCGCCCGCCTTGATCGGGAGCCGCTCTCCGGAGCGGCATCGGACTGCTGACGAACCCCACGTTTTTCGGAGCGTGGGGTTTCGTTTTTCCAGGAACAGGCTTGCAGGGGCGCGGTGAGCGAGCAGACCGATTTGTTTTTCGTCCGGCGCCGGCCGACGGCCGCGGCACCGGTGCCGTCGGCCGGTCAACGACGAAACTCGTCGCTGCTGCCCCCACCGCCGCCACCGCCGTGGTTACCGCCACCGTTTCCGCCGCCCTGCGGCCGTGCGCCGCCGTAACCTCCACCACCCTGATGCGTCGGCGGCACCATCATCCGGGCCGCGCCACCGCTCGGTGCGGGCGGTGGCGGCGGTGGCGCCGGCTGACGGGCAGCCGCGCCAGGCATCGGCGCGGGCGCAGGCGCGGCCTGCGGCGCCGGCGCGCGGTTCGGGCCGTTCCAGCCGCCGCGCGTGGCCGACGGCCGTGCATCATGCCGCTCGGGCGGCGCGCCGCCCGGCCCGCGCTGAACCGGTCCGCCCGGCTGCGGGCGCCCGTAGGCCGGCGGCATCCCGCCGGGGCCGACGCGCGGCTCGGCACGATGCTCACGATGCTCCCAGCGGTCGCGATCGTGAAACCACGGCCGGTGGCGGTAATAGCGGTCCCAGTACGCGCCGATCGCGAACCCGGTCACCGGCACGCCGATGATCGCGCCGTATTCGAGCAACGGCACGTAATTGCCCTCGTACGGATAGTCGAGCTGCTCCGCGTCGATCCAGCCGCGCACGCCCGGCAGCGCGACGTCGCACCACGCGTAGTCGCTGAGGCAGCCGAACACGTCCAGCGCGGTGCCGGGCGGGACCTCTGCGACGACCGGATAATCGGGTGCCGGCCCCGCATAGATTTCGGCCCCGGAGTTCGTGTAGGCGCTGCTTTGCGCGTCGGCGAAGCCCGGTATCGCGGCGACACCGAACAGGACGACGCACAGACTTCGGATGATCGTGTTGCTCATGTTGCTCTCCCGCGCGGTGCCGCCGCGCGTCGGTCAATGTCGATGGCCCCCGCCCCAATGCCCGCCTCCCCAGTGGCCGCCGCCCCAGGGACGGCGCCAGTACCCGCCGCGGTAGCCGCCGCCCCAATGCCCCCAGAAGCCGAGGCCGATCGTGACGGGCGGCCCGTACCAGCCCGGGTAATACGCGGGATAGTAGGCCGGGTAAGGCACATAGGCCGGCGCGGCATATACCGGAGCCGGCGCGTCGACGTAATCGTCCGCCGCCGGCGGCACGGCCGGCACCGCGGGTGTCGACGGGACGACCGGCCCGGCATTTGCCGGCGCTACCGGGAGCTCGCGCTGCGACACCGTGGCAGGCACGGGTGCGTAATACGGCGCATAGCCGTACGGGCCCGTGTAATAACAACCGCTCAGCGCGAGCATGGCCAGCGCCATGACGGCAGGCCTCGCGGCGGGAATCGGGTTCATTTCAAGCTCCGCAGGAATCCGCGCGTCGCCGCGTGGCGCGCGCCTGACTCTAGCTTACGTCCCCTGCATATTTCTGCGGGTTTGATCCGTTACTTTTTGTTTCCCTGGATCGAATGCGGGGTCGGGACTGGACGGGCATGCCGCATGCTCGCGCGTCTGCCGAGCCGACGTTGAAGTTGACGCAAATGCCCTCAACTTGAATATCGAGTCAGGCTGGCCGGCGCGGACGGGCGTTCGCGGCCCCCGGGAGCCTGAAACCCGCGGACTTCGGCCCGCCCAGACAGGAACGCGGCTCACGCCGCCATCGACATGACTACGCCACGCCCCACGCTTCGGGCGGACACGCCCCTCGATCCGATCATCCAGCTGCTGGCGCTTGCCGGCGAACAGGGTTATCTGACGCACGCCGACCTCGTCGACGCGCTGCCGCCGGAAAGCGACAGCCCCGACGCGCTGGACGTCGTGCGCGCCGCGCTCGCGGACATCGGCATCGCCGTGCTCGACGAGCCGGCCGCGCCGGTGCCGTTCGCGGGCGCGGCGCCGGGCGACGTCGATCGCGACGCGCTTGACGAGGGCCGCGCGCTGCTCGGCGATCTGGCCCGCGGCACGAGCGCATCGACCGATCCGCTCGCGCTCTACATGCGGCGCATCCATGCGGTGCCCCTGCTCAAGCGCGAGGACGAAATCGTGCTGGCCCGCGAGATCGAAACGGGCCGCCATCAGATCCTGCACGCGCTCGCCGGCTGTCCGGCGGCCGTCGAGGCGCTGCTCGCGCGCCATGGCGCGACGAACGCAACCGGCGCGGCCGCCAACGAAGGCGACGACGTCGGCGACGGCGAAGGCAACGCGCCGGCTCCCGCGCGCTACGACACGCTGCAGGACGCGGTGACGGCCGTGCGCGGCGCATTGCACGCACAAGGCTGCCGCTCGGCCGAATACCGCGACGCACGCAACCGCCTGGCCGCCCTGCTCGGTTCGCTCGCGTGGGTTGCACCGGCCGTCGACAACGCAAGCCGCGTCGTGCGCGCACTGGCCGCCGCGCCGGTCGACGCCGCGACGGCCGCCACCGCGGGCACCGACGCCGCGGGCACCGACGCCGCGTGCTTCGACACGGTCGCGCGGCGTGCGCTCGGCGCCGCGCTGAGCGACGGCCAGCAGAAGGTGCGCGACGGTACGCGCGCGATGCTCGAGGCGAACCTGCGGCTCGTGCTGTCGATCGCGCGCAAGTACATGAACCGCGGCGTCGACCTGCCTGACCTCGTGCAGGACGGCTGCCTCGGCCTGATGCGCGCGATCGAGAAGTTCGAATACCGGCGGGGCTTCAAGTTCTCGACCTACGCGACCTGGTGGATCCGGCAGGCGGTCGCGCGCGCGGTGGCCGATCGCGCGCGCACGATCCGCGTACCGGTGCACGTCGGCGACCAGTACCAGCGCGTGCATCGGCACGCGCTGCGCTTCCGCCAGCGCACCGGCCGGCGCGCGACGCCGGCCGAACTCGCGGCCGAAACCGGGCTCGCCGAGGACAAGCTGCGCGCGGTGCTCGCGCTCCCTGCCGAGCCGGTGTCGCTCGACACGCCGCTGCCCGACGCGGACGCCGGCCTCGTCGACCTGATCGAGGACCAGGCGTCGGCGAGCCCGTTCGAGCAGTTGGCCGACACGCGGATGCGCGAATGCGTGACATCGCTGCTGCGCTCGGTCACGCCGGCCGAGGCCGACGTGCTGCGCCGCCGGTTCGGCCTCGGCGGCGCCGAGCCCGACACCTATGACGCGATCGCGCAGGACGCGGGCATGTCGCGCGAACGCGTGCGGCAGATCGAGAAGCGCGCGCTCGCCGCGCTGCGCACGGCCGCGGAAGCGGAAGGCGCGCAGACGTTCCTCGACGCGTGACGCATCGCGCGTTCGTGCCGCGGCCCGGCACGAGCGCGCGCGGCCCGCTTCCGCCTGTGCAACGTTTGCCATTGACGCACATCAAGTTTTGTTCGTCGGCCGCGCTGACAATATGTTGAAATAAAAGGTGGACCGGCGCGTTACCCGCCGTGTCCATTCCGTTTGCACATCTCCGGGCTCCGCACATGCAAACGACCATCGGCCAGACACACGAGGAAAACCGGCAAATCGCGGCCTGCCTGCGCGAAGCCGCGCAGTTGCTTGCCGACCAGGGGGCGAATCCTTATCGGGTTGCCGCCTACCGCGCGTCGGCCGACACGATCGCCTCGCTCGAAGACGGCATCCGCACCCGGTTCGACGCGGGCGGCGTCGATTCGCTCGGTGCACTGCCGGAGATCGGCACGGGCGTCGCCCAGGCGATCGCCGAACTGCTGGTGACCGGACGCTGGCGCCAGCTCGACCGGCTGCGCGGCGACGCGGAGCGCGCGTCCGCATTCGAAGCCGTGCCGGGCATCGGCCACGCGCTCGCGCTGCGGATTCACGACCAATTGCACATCGATACGCTCGAGGATCTCGAACGCGCGGCCCGCAGCGGCCAGCTCGAAGCGATCGCGGGCGTCGGCCCGCGCCGCGCGGCCGGCATCCGCGCGGCGCTCGACGACGTGCTGACCCGGCGCCGGCGCTGGCAAGGCCACACGCGCAACGCCGATCTCGGCACCGAGCCGCCGGTCGAGCTGCTGCTGTATATCGACCGCCTGTACCGCAACAAGGCCGCTGCCGGCATCCTGCCCACGCTCGTGTCGCGTCGGCTGAACGCGGACCTGAGCGTTCAGCCGCCCGTGATGCACATGACGAAAGGCGGCTGGCATTTCACCGTGCTGTGCCCGTATCCGGTTCGCCCGCAGGAGTCCACCCGCACCGCCGACTGGGTCGCGCTCTACTTCTACGATGCGCTGCAATGCGAATACCAGAGGACGGTCGTCACCGAAACGCTCGGCTCGCTTGTCGGCAAGCGCATCGTGCGCGGACGCGAGATGGAGTGTCGTGTGTATTACGCGGGATGATCCGCGCAGGGGCGCTGGCCGCCGCGGTACGGCCGCCCCGCCGCCGGCCCGCGCGCGCCGTTCCGGCAAACCGGACCGCTTGACCGCTTACGCGCCGTCGTTCTTCGTGCGGCGCACCGGATGACGATGCGCGGCGATGCGCAGCAGCTTGCGGAACGACGGACACTCGAGATGGCTCGGCGCCGGGCACACGGCCGCATGCCGCAATGCATCGCGCACTGCGCCGAGACGCCGGATCGTACGGTCGAGCTCGTCTGCCTTGTCGTCGAGTTTCGCCCGGTCGATCGCGAGCCGGCCGTCCGCGCCGAACATCGCGACGATGTCGTCCAGCGAAAAGCCGGCCTCACGGCCGAGCGCGATCAGCGCCAGGCGCTCGAGCACCGATTCGTCGTACTGGCGCCGCAGCCCGTGACGGCCGGTCGGCACGATCAATCCCTTTTCCTCGTAGTAGCGCAGCGTCGACGCGGGCAATCCCGAGCGGCGCGCGACATCGGCGATGTCCAGACGGCTCATGCTTGATCTCAAGTGAACTTGAGGTTGCAAGATAGCCGCCCGACGCCTCCGACACAAGCCCGGACCGCCCCGCCGTTGCCGCAGCCGCCCCGCTGCTGCCGGCCGATTCAGCGGCGCCGAGCCCGCGCCCGCGTCATTCGCCGCCGCTGTCGATCAGGTTGTGGCGCACGCGCCCGAGCAGGCGCACGAGCGTGTCGCGCTCGTCGCGCGTGAAGCCGCGCAGCCCGTCGTCGGTGACGGTGTCGCCGACTTCCAGCATCTGCGGAAAGATCTCGCGCGACTTGTCGGTCAGCCGGATCACGAACGCGCGGCGATCGTCGTCGTTCGCGATGCGTTCGATCCACCCGCAGCCTTCCATCCGGTCGAGCAGCCGCGTCAGCGAGATCGGCGTGATCTCGAGCCATTCCGCGAGCCGCGCCTGATTCATCTCGCCCTTCCACGTCAGGTACGCAAGCACGCGGCTTTGCGCGCGCGTCAGCCCGATGCGCTTCGCGCGCCGGTCGAACAGGCGTCCTTGCAGGCGGGCCACGTCGGTGATCAGGTAGCCGATCCGGTTCTCGTAACTCTTGTCCATGCGGCGATTATAGGGGCACGCCGCGAATGACCTGCGGCCCGGACCAAGCGATGAGCACAACTATAATAAGCATGCTTATAATTCGAGTGATACCGGATCGCCGCCCACAGCGACCGCCCCACGGAGACACCCGCTTGAATCCCGCCGCCGACGCCCCCGCCTCGCCGCCCGCCCCCAATCGGCCGATGCTGACCCTGTCGATCATGCTCGCGACGCTGATCCAGACGCTCGACAGCACGATCGCGAACGTCGCGCTGCCGCACATGCAGGGCACGCTGTCCGCGTCGCAGGACGAAATCACCTGGGTGCTGACCTCCTACATCGTCGCCGCGGCGATCGCGACGCCGCTGACCGGCTGGCTGTCCGACCGGCTCAGCATGAAACGGCTGCTGACGATCTCGATCGCGGGCTTCACGATCGCGTCCGCGCTGTGCGGGCTGTCCGAGTCGCTCGTGCAGATCGTCGGCGCGCGGCTGCTGCAGGGCGTGTTCGGCGCCGCGCTGGTGCCGCTGTCGCAGTCGATCCTGCTCGACATCAACCCGCGCGAGAAACAGGGCCAGGCGATGGCGATCTGGGGGATGGGCGTGATGGTCGGCCCGATCCTCGGCCCGACGCTCGGCGGCTGGCTCACCGACAGCTACAACTGGCGCTGGGTGTTCTTCATCAACGTGCCGATCGGCGCATTCGCACTGGCGGGCGTGCTGACTTTCCTGCCCGCGCGTGCGCCGCGCGCGCACGTGAAATTCGACGCGTTCGGCTTCGCGACGCTCGCGCTCGCGATCGGCGCGCTCCAGGCGATGCTCGACCGCGGCGAACAGCTCGACTGGTTCGGTTCGTACGAAATCCGCATCGAGGCGCTCGTCGCGGCGTTGAGCTTCGCGTTCTTCCTCGTGCATACCGCGACCGCCGGCCGCGCGTCGTTCTTCAAGTCCGAGCTGCTGCGCGACCCGAACTTCGCGACCGGCACGCTGTTCATCTTCGTCGTCGGCGCGGTGCTGTACGCGACGCGCGCGCTGCTGCCGCCGATGCTGCAGAACCTGATGGGCTATCCCGTCGCGACGACGGGACTCGTCACCGCGCCGAGCGGCGCGGGCACGATGATCGCGATGCTGTTCGTCGGACGATTGCTGAAATACGTGGACGCGCGGGCGCTGCTGCTCGCCGGGCTGGCGATTTCCGCGCTCGCGCTGTGGCAGATGATGCAGTACACGATCGTGCTGTCCGAGGCGGACATCGTGTGGCCCGGCGTGGTCCAGGGCTTCGGCCTGGGGCTCGTGTTCGTGCCGCTGAGCGCGCTGTCGTTCTCGACGCTGCAGCCCGAGCTGCGCGCGGACGGCACGGCCACCTACAGCCTGATGCGCAACATCGGCAGCAGTATCGGCATCTCGATCGTCCAGACGCTGATGACGCGCAACACGCAGGTCGCGCATGCCGACCTCGCGACCCACATCACGCCGTTCGACCCGGCCGTGCAGGCGATGGCCGGCAGCCACGTCGACATCGCACTGCTCGACCGCACGATCAACCAGCAGGCCGCGATGATCGCGTACCTGAACGACTTCAAGCTGATGTTCGTCGCGACGCTGCTGATGATCCCGCTGTTGCTGCTGATCCGCCCGCCGCAGAAAACGGCGAGTGTCGACGTCGCGCATGCGGCGATGGATTGACGATGCGACGGGCGCTCGCCCGTCGCAGGCCGACACGTCAGACCTTCATCGTCCCGGTGCGCACGTAGCGCTCGTGCCACGACAGCGCCTCGGCGAGCAGGTGCGGCGTGTGCTTGCCGAAGCTCTCGCGCGACGCGCGCTCGAAGTAGTCCTCGAGCATCGGCCGGTAGTCGGGATGCGCGCAGGTCGCGATGATCTTGCGCGCGCGCTGCTTCGGCGACAGGCCGCGCAGGTCGGCGAGCCCCTGCTCGGTGACGACCACCGCGACGTCGTGCTCGGTATGGTCGACGTGGCTCGCCATCGGCACGATCCGCGAGATCGCACCACCCTTCGCGGTACTCGCCGACATGAAGCACGACAGGTAGCCGTTGCGCGCGAAGTCGCCCGAGCCGCCGATGCCGTTCTGGATCTTCGTGCCCATCACGTGCGTCGAGTTCACGTTGCCGTAGATGTCGGCCTCGATCATCCCGTTCATCGCGATGCAGCCGAGGCGGCGCACGAGTTCCGGATGGTTGCTGATCTCCTGCGGGCGCAGCAGGATCTTTTCGCGGAACGTCGCGATCTCGTCCGCGAAGCGCTGCACCGCGGCCGGGCTCAGCGACAGCGCCGTGGCCGATGCGAAGCTCAACGTCCCGTCGTCGAGCAGGTCGAGCATGCCGTCCTGGATCACTTCGGTGTACGCGGTCAGGTTCGAGAAACCGGCCGAGCTGAGTTCCGCGAGCACCGCGTTCGTGATGTTGCCGACGCCCGACTGCAGCGGCAGCAGGTTTTCCGGCAGGCGGCCGCGCTTCACCTCGTGGCGCAGGAAGTCGATCAGTTGCAGCGCGATCTGCTTCGACGTGGCGTCCGGCGCGGAGAATGCGTTGCTGCGGTCCGGCGCATCGGTCTCGACGATCGCGACGATCTTCTCGGCCGGGCAGCGCAGGTACGGCTCGCCGATCCGGTCGTCGCTTTTCGTCAGCGGAATCGGCTTGCGGTGCGGCGGCAGCGCGGTGCCGTAATAGACGTCGTGCATCCCGTCGAGGCCGAGCGGCTGGCGCGAATTCACTTCGAGGATCACGTGCTTCGCCTGCTCGAGCCACGTCTTGTTGTTGCCGATCGACGCGGACGGAATCAGCAGCCCGTCCTCGCGGATACCCGCGACTTCGACGATCGCGACGTCGAGGTCGCCGTACAGCCCGAACCATGCGTATTGCGCGACGTGGCTCAGGTGGACGTCCTGGTAGTCGACTTCGCCGTTGTTGATCTTGTCGCGCAGCGTCGGGTCGGACTGGTACGGCAGGCGCATCGAGATGCCGTTGGTGCGGGCGAGCGCGCCGTCGAGTTCCGGCGCGGTCGATGCGCCGGTCAGCACGTTGATCCGGAAGTCCTCGCCGCGCGCGTGGGCCGCGTCGATGTGGGCGGCGAGCGCGGCGGGCACGGCTTTCGGATAGCCGGAACCGGTGAAGCCGCTCATGGCGACGGTCATGCCGGGACGGATCAGCGCGGCGGCTTCGTCGGCGGTGCGGACGAGCGAACGCAGGGCGGGAGCGAGGATGCGTGAAGAAGACATGGCTGTATATCTGACGCTTTTGGTCTGTCGTTGACGTCGCGGGGGGTGTCTCCTGGGCGACGCGAAGCCCTTGGGGCCGCGAGGGGCGGCCCGGCACCACGGGCACGGTCGGAGTATCGCAGAGGCCATCGCCGCGAAATGTCCGTTGAATGCAAAAGATACTTGCCGAATGCGCCGGGTATCGAACGGCCGTTCTGTGACAGGGAGCCGGAAGCGCGTCGAATGCACTCGAAAGGTGCGCGAAAGCGAACCGCCAATTTGCCGCGCACGGATTACAAACTGCTTAACGCCAATCGATCGACATCTTTCCGGATTGACAGCGTATACGCGGGGAATCCGCATGCAACGGCCGATCGGCGATCGCCGCGGCCGATTGTCGCCCGACGCAGCTTTTGCGGGCCTGATGCACATCAACGCGTCGACGCGCGCGGATCGCCGCCGAGCCCGCGCGCAAGGCCCGTCCGCCCTTGACAGCCGCGCGATGCGAACCACACTGGAGCAGGTAAGGCCCGCCTGTGCGAACGCCGTTTCGCGCATCCGGTTTGCAACCGGCCGATGTCCGGAATACGCGGTAACACTCCCGTATGTCAGGACATTGATCGAATAAAAAGCAACAAATTACAATTCCGTATATATTTCGCCGATGGACCAAAGAAAAACCGCCACACGTTCCGAACCGCCCCTGCCACGCACCTGGGATGCGCGGCTCGCGCGCTCGCTCGTACGCCCGCTGATCGACACGCCTGTCACCCCGAATCACCTCACTACCCTTCGTCTGCTGATCGGCCTCGCCGGTGCCTGGTGCCTCGCGCAAGGCGGCTTCGGCTGGAGCAACGCGGGGGCATTCCTGATCGTGCTGTCGAACTTCGTCGACCACACCGACGGCGAACTCGCGCGCATCAGCGGCAAGTCCAGCAAGATCGGTCACTTTTACGACCTCGCGGCCGACGCGCTCGTGACGGTCGCGCTGTTCGTCAGCATGGGCCTCGGCATCGTCGCCCAGGGCGGCCAGATGGCCGCGTCGCCGGTGCTGCTCGGCGCGGTGGCCGGCGCGGCCGTCGCGCTGATCTTCTTCCTGCGCATGCGGATCGAATCGATCGCCGGCAAGGCCGGCACCAAGCAGGCGTTCGCCGGCGGCTTCGAGACGGAAGACGTGCTCTACCTGCTGCCGATCGTGACGCTCGTCGACGGCGTCCAGCCGTTCCTGCTCGCGGCATCGATCGGCGCCCCGCTGTTCGCCGCGTGGGTCGTGATCGACTGGTGGCGCATCGTCCGCCGCGGCAATCTCCCGCAGAACCCTACCGAAATCCAGGTTTCCAAATGACTCCTAGCACGCGCGACGACTCCGTGCTGAGCCCGGCACGCCCCGCGCCTGCGCGCGCGGCAGCGGCCGATCCCGATCGCACCGTGGCCGACTGCGTCGGCCGTCTCGACCTCGACCGCCTGCGCGGCGACTACACGCGCCAGGGGTCGTTCCTGTACCTCGACGCATTCCTGCCGGCCGACGCGCACGCGAAGCTCGCGGCCGCCGCCCGCGCGATGCAGGCCGGCCTGAACCGCAATTACCTGCCCGGCCACAAGCAGGGCGGCAGCGTGAGCCGGCACACGATCGACGAGCAGGCGCCGTACATCGCGGAGCTGTACCGCTCGAAGGCGCTGATCGCCTTCCTCGAGAAGGTCACCGGCGACAAGCTGATGCTGTCGCCGGACGACGATCCGCATGCGTACGCGCTGTACTACTACACGAAGCCGGGCGACCACATCGGCTGGCACTACGACACGTCGTACTACGACGGCCGCCGCTACACGCTGCTGATCGGCGTGATCGACGAGTCGTCGTGCCGGCTCGACTACGAACTGCATACGCGCAATCCTGACGTGCCCGACGAGCCGGGTTCCGTGCAGATCGCCGACGGCGGCATCGTGCTGTTCGACGGCGACAAGCTGCGCCATCGCATCACGCCGCTCGGCCAGAACGAGACGCGCGTGTCGCTCACTTTCGAATACGTGACCAACCCCGGCATGCGGCCGTGGAAGCGCTTCATCTCGAACATGAAGGACGCGATCGCGTATTTCGGTTTCCGCCAGGTGTTCAAGCAGCTGGCCACGCGACGGTCGAGCGGGTCATGACACGCGCCGGCCTGCTCCTGCTGTCCCTCGGAACGGCACTGTTCGTCGCCCTGCTCGCGTGGCAGGGCGTCGGCGCGGTCGCCTCGACGTTCCTCGCGGCCGGCTGGGGCCTCGCGCTCGTCGCGGCGTTCCACGTCGTGCCGCTCGTGATCGACGCGTTCGCGATCTCCGTGATGTTCCGTCGCGGCCAGCCGGGCGCCGAGCTCGGCAACGCGCTGCGCGCGCGCTGGGTCGGCGAATCGGTGAACAGCCTGCTGCCCGCCGGGCAGATCGGCGGCCCGGTGCTGATGGTGCGCCACCTCGCGCAGCGCGGCACGCGGATGGCCGACGCGGCCGCCGCGGTCACCGTCAGCACGACGATGCAGGCGCTCGCGCAGATGGCGTTCGCGCTGATCGGCATCGCCACGTTCAGCGTGTATGCGACGCACGAGTCGGTCGCTCACCTGCGCACCCCGGCGCTGATCGCCACCGGCGTGCTCGGCGCGCTGGCCGTCGCGTTCTACGCGGCGCAGCGGCGCGGGCTGTTCGGCCGCGGGCTGCGTCTCGCGTCGAAGCTGCTCGGCCCGCGCGACTGGTCGTCGCTCGCGACCCGCGCGGACGCGATCGACGACGCGGTCGGCGCGCTGTACCGCGATCGCGCGAAGGTCGCGAAGACCTTCGGATTGAGCCTCGTCGGCTGGATCGTCGGCACCGCCGAAGTGTGGCTCGCGCTGCACTTCCTCGGGCACCCGGTCAGCTGGCTCGACGCGCTGCTGCTCGAGAGCGTCGGCCAGGCGATTCGCGGCGCGGCATTCGCGATCCCCGGCTCGCTCGGTGCACAGGAAGGCGGTTACCTGCTGCTCGCCCCGCTGGTCGGCCTGCCGCCCGACGCGGCGCTCGCGCTGTCGCTCGCGAAGCGCGCGCGCGAACTCGCGCTCGGCCTGCCCGGCCTGCTCTATCTGCATTTCAGTGAAAGAAACTGGCAGCGGCGCCGTGCGCCGCAGCCCATCGCCGACTGATCGTTCAGATCCGCCGGCTTTTTGGTTGGAGAACCCATGCGAGCCATCATTCTTGCGGCAGGCCTCGGCTTGCGCCTGCAACAACCGCCCGAGGCGCAATTCCCGAAGTGCCTGCTGCGCTTCGACGACGTGTCGCTGCTCGAGCGCCATCTGCGTGTGCTCGACGCCGCGGGCGTCGATGAAATCGTGCTCGGGCTCGGCTTTCAGCACGAGAAGGTCGAGCAGGAACTGAAGCGCCTCGGCCGCACCGCCGAGATCGTGATCAACGAGCGCTACGACCTCGGCAGCGTGCTGACCGTGCATACCGTCGCCGAGGCGATGACGCGCGGCGGCGACGTGCTGCTGATGGACGCCGACGTGCTGTACGACGAGAACATCCTGCACGCGCTGGTCGCCGATGCCGACAAGTCGGTCGACCGCCTGCTGATCGATCGCGACTTCGAGGCCGGCGACGAACCCGTCAAGCTGTGCCTGAAGAACGGCGTGCCGGTCGAGCTGCGCAAGCAGCTCGCGGTCGACCTCGACTACGACACGATCGGCGAGTCGGTCGGCTTCTTCCGCTTCACCGAAGGCACCGCGCGCCGCCTCGCGAAAATCGTCGCGGGCTACGTCGACAGCGGCCGCGCGAACATGCCGCACGAGGAAGCCGTGCGCGACCTGCTGCTCGAAGGCGGCCACGCGTTCGACGTCGCCGACGTCACGGGTTCGCCGTGGATCGAAATCGACTTCCCGAACGACGTCGCACGCGCGACGCAAGAGATTCTCCCCCTGATTCAACGCACGACCGCAGGAGCCGCACGATGAACGCACGCGAACCCAACTTCTCCGAATCGCGCAGCGCACGCCTGCGCCGCATGCTCGTCAGCAGCGAACTCGAATTCCTGATGGAAGCGCACAACGGCCTGTCCGCGCGCATCGTCCGCGAAGCGGGCTTCAAGGGGATCTGGGCGTCGGGCCTCGCGATCTCCGCGCAGTTCGGCGTGCGTGACAACAACGAAGCGAGCTGGACACAGGTCGTCGACGTGCTCGAGTTCATGGCCGACGCGAGCGACCTGCCGATCCTGCTCGACGGCGACACCGGCTACGGCAACTTCAACAACGTGCGCCGCCTCGTGAAGAAGCTCGAGCAGCGCGGCATCGCCGGCGTGTGCATCGAGGACAAGCAGTTCCCGAAGACGAACAGCTTCATCGGCGGCGAGCGCCAGCCGCTCGCGGAAATCGACGAGTTCTGCGGCAAGATCAAGGCCGGCAAGGATTCGCAGACCGATCCCGACTTCTCGATCGTCGCGCGTGTCGAAGCGCTGATCGCAGGCTGGGGGATGGACGAGGCGCTGCGTCGCGCGAACGCGTACGCGGAAGCCGGCGCCGACGCAATCCTGATCCACAGCAAGCTGTCGCGCCCGGACGAGATCCTGCAGTTCGCGCGCGAATGGAGCGGCAAGGCGCCGCTCGTGATCGTGCCGACCAAGTACTACAGCACGCCGACCGACGTGTTCCGCCAGGCCGGCATCAGCACCGTGATCTGGGCGAACCACCTGATCCGCGCGTCGGCATCCGCGATGCAGGCGACCGCGCGCGAGATCCACGAGAGCGAAACGCTGATCAACGTCGAGGACCGCGTTGCATCGGTCAACGAGATCTTCCGCCTGCAGGACGCCGACGAGTACTCGGCCGCCGAGCGTATCTACCTGTCGTCGTCGTCACGCGCGTCGAACGCCGCGATCGTGCTCGCCGCGAGCCGCGGCAAGGGCCTCGAAGCCGTCACCGAAGACAAGCCGAAGGTCATGCTGCCGGTCGCCGGCAAGCCGCTGCTGCGCTGGCTCGTCGACGGCTTCAAGACGCACGGCGTGAACGACATCACCGTGGTTGGCGGCTATCGCGCCGACGCGATCGACACGTCGGGCATCAAGCTCGTGGTCAACGAACGCCATGCGCAGACGGGCGAACTCGCGTCGCTCGCATGTGCGGCCGAACGCCTGACCGGCGACACCGTGATCTCGTACGGCGACCTGCTGTTCCGCAGCTACATCGTGCGCGACCTCGCGGAAAGCGAGGCCGAGTTCAGCGTGGTGGTCGATTCGTCGCTGACGGAAACCAACCAGAGCGTGCGCGATTTCGCGCTGTGCTCGGCGGCGGACGATCGCGGCCTGTTCGGCCAGAAGACGTATCTGCAACGCGTATCGAGCGACGTCGCCGCAGGCACGCCGCACGGCCGCTGGATCGGTCTCCTGAACGTGCGCGGCGCGGGCGTCGAGCGCCTGAAGGCGATGCTCGCGACGCTGCAGGCACGCCCCGATTTCGACACGCTCGACATCCCGTCGCTGCTCAACGAGCTGATCGCCGCCGGCGAGAAGATCGAGGTGCAGTACGTGCACGGCCACTGGCGTGGCGTCAACGATCTCGAAGACTTCCGCCGCGCGGGCGACTTCGCGCACGGCCAGACGCCGCTGTCCGAGCCGGGCACCGGCAACGGGAGCGCGCAATGATCGAAGCGGCCCAGTTCGTCGAGGCCGCGCGCGAACGCGGCTTCGACTGGTACGCGGGCGTGCCTTGCTCGTACCTGACGCCGTTCATCAACTACGTGCTGCAGGACCCGACGCTGAACTACGTGTCGGCCGCGAACGAAGGCGACGCGGTCGCGCTGATCGCGGGCGCCACGCTCGGCGGCAAGCGCGGGATCGCGATGATGCAGAACTCGGGGCTCGGCAACGCGGTGAGCCCGCTCACATCGCTGACCTGGACGTTCCGGCTGCCGCAGCTGCTGATCGTCACGTGGCGCGGCCAGCCGGGCGTCGCCGACGAGCCGCAGCACGCGCTGATGGGGCCGATCACGCCCGCGATGCTCGACACGATGGAGATCCCGTGGGAGACGTTCCCGACCGACCCCGAACAGGTCGGCCCGGCGCTCGACCGCGCGATCGCGCACATGGACGCGACGGGCCGCCCGTACGCGCTCGTGATGCAGAAAGGCAGCGTCGCGCCGTATGAGCTGAAGGCGAACCCGGCGGCAGCGCCGCGTGCGCATGTCGCCGCACGGTCGGCAGCGCGCGCGGAAGCGCCCGCCGCGTGGCCGACCCGCCACGACGCGCTGCAGCGCGTGATCGCGCACACGCCGGTCGATTCGACCGTCGTGCTCGCGTCGACCGGCTTCTGCGGCCGCGAGCTCTATGCGATCGACGACCGCCCGAACCAGCTGTACATGGTCGGCTCGATGGGCTGCGTGACGCCGCTCGCGCTGGGTCTCGCGCTCGCGCGCCCCGACCTGCGCGTGGTGGCCGTCGACGGCGACGGCGCCGCGCTGATGCGCATGGGCGTGTTCGCGACGCTTGGCACCTACGGCCCGGCCAACCTCACGCACGTGCTGCTCGACAACGGCGCGCACGAATCGACGGGCGGCCAGGCGACCGTGTCGCAGCATGTGTCGTTCGCGGGTGTCGCGGCCGCATGCGGCTATGCGTCGGCCGTCGAAGGCGACACGCTCGACGTGCTCGATGCGGCACTCGGCGCGCGGGCCGATGGGGTCCGGCCATCCGGTGCACAGTTCGTGCGCGTGGCGATCCGCACGGGCGTGCCCGACGGCCTGCCCCGCCCGACCGTCACGCCGGTCGAGGTCAAGACCCGCCTGATGCGGCATATCGGCGCCGCACAGGCTGATGCCCATGCCGAAGGAGCTCACTGATGCTGCTGCTGAACCCCGGCCCGGTAACGCTGACCGAACGCGTGCGCCGCAGCCTGCTGCAACCCGACCTGTGCCATCGCGAAAGCGAATTCTTCGATCTGCAGGATGAAGCGCGTGCGCGCCTCGTCGCCGCATACGCGCTCGATCCGGCCGAATGGGCCGCCGTGCTGATGACGGGCTCGGGCACCGCCGCCGTCGAAAGCATGATCGCGGCGCTCGTGCCGCAGGACGGCAAGCTGCTCGTGATCGAGAACGGCGTGTACGGCGAGCGCATCACGCAGATCGCGACGCAGTACGGGATCGCACACGAGGTGCTGAAGCACGAATGGATGCAGGCGCCCGATCTCGCGCAGATCGCCGCGCGTCTCGACGCAGGCGGTTATTCGCACGTCGCGGTGATTCATCACGAAACGACGACCGGCCGGCTGAACGACCTCGGCGCGATCGCCGACGTGTGCCGCGCGCGCGGCGTGAAGATGCTCGTCGACGGCGTCAGCAGCTTCGGCGCCGAAGCGATCGACTTCGCCGGCGGCGTGATCGACGCGGTCGCCGCGACCGCGAACAAGTGCCTGCACGGCGTGCCGGGTGCCGCGTTCGTGATCGTGCGCCGCAGCGCGCTCGCGAAGGCGGCGAGCCGCACGTATTACCTTGATCTCGGCCGGCTCGCGAAGCTGCAGGATCAGCGGAATACGCCGTTCACGCCGTCCGTGCACGCGTATTACGCGCTCGTCGAGGCGCTGCGCGAGTTCGATGAGGCCGGCGGCTGGCGTGCGCGGCATGCGCACTACAAGGCGCTCGCCGATCAGGCGCAGGCCGGGCTCGCGGCGCGCGGGATGCCGCTCGTGCTGCCGGAAGGCGCGTCGTCGGTCGTGCTGCGTGCGTACCGGCTGCCGCAAGGCGTCACGTACGAGACGCTGCACGACGGGCTGAAGGCGCGTGGCTTCGTGATCTACGCGGGGCAAGGCGGGTTGTCGAAGGAACTGTTCCGGATCTCGACGATGGGCGCGATTCAAGCGGCTGATGTCGAGCGGTTGCTGGAGGGTTTTACGGCGCTGACGCAGTAACGCTGAACGCTTTGGCGACGAGAGGCCCGCAAGGGCCTTTTTTGTTGTTTGCGAGGTTCGGGAAAAGACGCGACAGTGCAGGTGACATTTGGCCGGCCGCGGGCACATGCGAGCGACTGTTGGCGAACCACTGCCGTCATTGCCCCGACGAAAACCGTACGTTGGGCGCAGTTGCGAGCCGGTGCCCGGTCGAGCGCCGGATCGGTTTCATCTTGATATCGATCTTTCCGACCGATCGCTTTGTTTGCCGGCATCGACGCAACCTGCCAAAGCAGGCCCGTTCAATCCCGCGTCCTGTCATTCCGCGGTGGTGACGCCACACACTCGGCCTGTACTCGAAGTCATTTGGCTCGCCTCAGCACGACCTCACCCGAGCCTCCCCCGGAGGCTGAGGGCGTGGTCCATCTGAGCTCGTCTCCCGAGAGGACAAACGGCCTGCGTTGCTCGACACCGTTCCAGTTTGGAAACGTGCTTGCTTCTATGTGAAAGGTAATGGTTCTGTCTGCTTCGTTTACGACGTACGTACCAAAATGTGCGATCGAACCTTGCACCACGGCGCGATATTCCTCTGCACTACCTTTCATTCGGTCGTTCGACACATACTTGGGTAAGTCGCTGCGCGAATTCACCAGCGCGTAGTGACCATGGCCATCAAAAATCACCAGACCGCGCGGATTAGATCCGTACATGGGTGTGCGGCTTCCATCCGGGCGGACGGTGTCGACCGAGACATACGTCCATGCGCCGGCGAGTTGCTGGTCCAATGACTTGTCCTGCTGCTGTTGACTCAACGCAACGCCCGATTGCATCGCGAGCCCCAGAAGCACCCATCGCGAAGCAGCGGTGACGATGTGGATACGATTCATGGTCCCTCTCTCCTCTCGCAAACTGACCCATAACGACAAATATAGAACGCAAGCAAGGAAAGGCGGAGGCAATCGCCGCCGCCCGGAATGCGCGAAGGCGGCCGTATCCGCCCGGTGTTCGGCACCAACCTCTACGGATGGGTCGGCGTCGAAGGCGAAGCCTGCGGCCCCGGCATCGGCGATGCGCGCAGCGAAGAGGCCCGCATGACGATCGCCGTCGAGAAAGCATCGAGCCACGGCTTCGCCAACCTGTCGATCACGGCGCACATCACGGAGACGCAGCGCAAGAACGGTGATTACTCGGATACGGGCAAGCGCACGACGCGCACGATCGTCCACTACGACGGCAAGTCGTACGGCATCGACATGTTCCGGAACTTCTGGTACTCGCCCGCCGCAATGAAGCGCTTCAAGTAAGGCCGGAGCGAATCACCACCCCACCCGCCTACTCCACCACCTTCGGCCCGATCGCGTCGGGCGGCGCCGGCATCCGCAGCGCATCGTCGCGCATGCGTCGCGCCTCGCGCGCCGTATAGCGATCCTTCAGCCGCAGGAACGGCATCTCGACGAGGAAATAACTCGCCATCGCGGCCAGCAGCGCCCACACGATGCCGAGCGGAAACGCATGCGCAACCGCCAGGCCCGGATTCGCGAACGGCTGCTGCCACAGATACAGGCTGAACGAGATCGTGCCGACGAACACGACCGGCGCGGCCCGCAGCCAGCGCGCGCACCAGAACTCGCTGCGGAAATTCAGCACGACGATCACGATCGCGATCAGCGCGGCCTCGAGCGTCACGCCGTAGGTCGCATTCCAGAAGCCGCCGAGCCGATGTTCGGCAAGCGGCATCCCGAACAGCATGATGAAGACGAGCGCCGTCACGATGCGCGTCTCGCCGCGCCACGAGCCGATCCATGCCTCGAGCCGTTCGCGCTCGAGCGCCGCGTAGCAGCCGATCAGGATCGGATCGACGCCCGTATGCAGCATCATCCCAAGCTGCCCGCGCAGCGCCGGCGCGACGAAATACGTGAGCGCGCGCACCAGCGGCACGGCCAGGATCAGCGCGGCCAGCCAGCGCGAGCCGCGACGGCGGGCGCCAAACACGAACAGCAGCGGCCAGCACCAGTAGAACTGCTCCTCGAGCGCGAGTGACCAGAAATGGCCGAGATACCACGCGCCGTCCGGATGCAGCACGTTGTCGCCGCTCAGCCCGAACCATGCCGAGTAATTCCACAGATGCAGCGCCGCATACAGCCACTGGCGGCGCTCGACGTCGAGCCAGCCGACGGCGGCGAGCACGCCGACGGTCGCGAGATACACGTAGCACGCCGGCCAGATCCGCAGCGCGCGGCGCACGTAGAACGACGTCAGCGCGATCCCGCCGGTGCGCGCGAACTCCGCACGCAGCACGTTGGTGATCAGGAAGCCGCTGAGGACGAAGAAGATCAGCACGCCGAGCCGGCCGTCGGCGATCAGCCGCAGCGGCGCGAGCCAGCCGGTGTAGCCGCCCGGCAGCACGTGTTCCGCATGGCCGACGACGACCATCGTGACCGCGACGGCGCGCAACCCGGTCAGCTGCTTGACGCGATGGTTCATCGGTTCGTTTCCCGTTGGCACGGTGGAGGAACGGAATGAAGGCCGGCGCCCGCGATCGGTGCGCCGATATGCCGCCGGGATTTTGTCTGAAAAATATCGGAACGAAATTGCTCAAAAAATTCCGCCGGGCATGCCGGCTGCAATGCCGCGCCGTGCAACCGGCATCGCCATCGCACGCAGCGGCCGGAATGAATGGGCATAATGACAAGCCTTGCCCGGCGGCCGCCGGGCCGATGCCGACACAACGAATCTGCGGCGCCGCAATATCCGCGATACCGGCGCTGCCGTATTCCGATCGCCCACCGGCCCGTGCCTCGTCCGCCGCCCTGCCGACCCTCACCCGGAGCCTGCCTGTGTACCCACCGATCGAACCCTACGCCCACGGCCACCTCGACACCGGCGACGGCCACCGCATCTACTGGGAACGCTGCGGCAACCCGTCCGGCAAGCCCGCGGTGTTCCTGCACGGCGGCCCGGGCGCGGGCTGCAGCCCCGACCATCGCCGCCTGTTCGATCCCGAGCGCTACGACATCCTGCTGTTCGACCAGCGCGGCTGCGGGCGCTCCACACCGCATGCGAGCCTCGACAACAACACGACCTGGGACCTGGTGGCCGACATCGAGCGGTTGCGCGAGATGGTCGGCGCGCAACAGTGGCTCGTGTTCGGCGGCTCATGGGGCAGCGCGCTCGCCCTCGCCTACGCGGAGACGCATCCGCAACGCGTCAGCGCACTCGTCGTGCGCGGCATCTTCACGATGCGCCGCGCGGAGTTGCTGTGGTACTACCAGGAAGGCGCGTCGTGGCTGTTCCCGGACCTGTGGGAAGAATTCCTCGCGCCGATTCCGGAAGCCGAGCGCGATGACCTGATGGCCGCATACCATCGCCGGCTGACGGGCGACGACGAAGCCGCGAAGCTCGAAGCCGCGCGCGCATGGAGCCTCTGGGAAGGCCGCACGATCACGCTGCTGCCCGACCCGGCGCTGGCCGCGCACTTCGCGGACGGCCACTACGCGCTCGCGTTCGCGCGGATCGAAAACCACTACTTCGTGAATCGCGGGTTCGTCGACGAAGGCCAGTTGCTGCACGACGCGCATCGCCTCGCCGGGATTCCGGGCGTGATCGTGCAAGGCCGCTACGATATCGCGACGCCCGCGCGCACCGCGTGGGATCTCGCGAAGGCATGGCCCGACGCGAGGTTCGAGATCGTGCCGGATGCCGGACACGCATACAACGAACCAGGCATCCTGAAGGCGCTGCTCGCGGCGACGGACCGGTTCGCGGTGTAAGCGCAAGCAACGCTGCACATACCGCGCAACACCACGCGGCGCGCGGCAGCCGGCCATGCCGGCCGGCACGCGCCGCCCCGCTCAGAGCGCCGCTTCGACGATCGTGCGGCCGCTGATCGCCCGCTCGACGAGTTGTTCATCGCCAACCTTGCGGATTGCATCGTCGAGCAGCCCTTCCGGCTCCTCGGTCGCGACCTTCAGCAGGCCCGACAGGCCGCGTGCATCGAGCACCACGAGCGTTTCCATCGAATCCGCACGGCTCACGAGCACGCGGCGGAACGCCGGGCCCGCGCCGAAGCTCGCGCAAAGCTCGATCGTCTCGTTGCCGAGCGTGTAGTCGAAGTTCTTGATCATGTCTGCCGCCGTTGCAAGGGAATGGCGACGCCCGACGGCGCGGCGCCGTGACGTCGACGCACCCGTGCGTGCCGCCGGCGCCGGATCGGGTCCGATCCGTTCGCCGGCAACACCATGCTAGGCGGGCAGTATTAACGACGACTTAAACGTCCGGCGACCGGCGCATCAGGCCTTAGAGCGCCTCATCGAGCGGCTCGACCGTCACACCGACCTTCAGCTCCTGATCCGCGCCGCCGCCGCGAATCACGCCGCGCAGCGGCGTCACGTCCGCGTAGTCGCGGCCGATCGACAGCATCACGTAGTCGTCGCCCGGCGCGCGGTCGTTGGTCGGATCGAGCTGCAGCCAGCCGCCGTCTTCGGGCCACGCCGGGTCGTACACGTCGACCCATGCATGCGATGCGTCCGCACCGATCAGCCGCGGCTGCCCGGGCGGCGGCTGCGTCAGCAGATACCCGCTCACGTAGCGCGCGGCGAGCCCGAGCGAGCGCAGCGCGCCGATCATCACGTGCGCGAAATCCTGGCAGACGCCCTTGCGCAATCGCAATGCATCGAGCGCCGTCGTCGTGATGTCGGTGCTGTTCGGCGTATACGCGAAGTCGGCGTGAATCCGCCGCATCAGGTCCCACGCGGCCTGCACGAGCGGCCGCTGCGGCGTGAAGCTGGCAGCTGCATACGCAGCCAGTTCGGGATCGCACGCCACATGCGGCGACGCGAACACGAACTCGCTCGCCGCGTCGTACGGCTGCCCCGCGCGAAACCGCAGGCGGTCGCGCACAGCTTCCCATGCGGTTGCGTGCTCGGCGTCGGGATGCGCGATCGCGGGCGGCGGCGCGCCGCGTGCGCCCTGCGACCAGACGGGCGGGCTCACGCGCACCGTGCTGCGGCTGCGCACGAGCAGCGCATCGTGAGGCTGGTTCAGCGCGAACGATGCGCGCGCGTTGCCGAACGCGTCGATCTCGGTGCCGACCGCTTCCGGTCCGGGTTCGATGTCGAGCGCGAACGACAGCACCTGCTGGCGCGGCGTCGCGAGCGGCTGCAGCCGCGCCTGGTGCTGGGCCGATTCGACGCGCGCCGCGTAGCGATATTCGGTGTCGTGCGTGACGCGCAGGACACGACCGGCCGACGTCGTCGACGTGGCCGACGTGGCCGATGCATTCGAGGCCGCAGGCACGACCGCCGCCGCTGTCTCCTTCGCACTGCCGGGGGCGGCCGCGGGCGGCGTCTTCGCCGCGTGTTTCGGCGTCACCATAGCGTCCTGCCCGCCTCGCGAACGTGGCTGAAATACCGCTCGCCGATCCGGTTCGACAGATCCCACACGGCCTTCACGGTCGTATCGAGCGCATCGAGCAGCGTGTCGTGCCGACCATCATCGCCGGTTTCACACAGTTCGTGCAGCGACCACGCGGGCACGTCCGGAATCGTCTCGGCGAGTTCGGACAGCGCATAGCCCTCGCTGCGCTCGACCTTCGTCAGCCGGCCGCGCAACGCCTGCACGACCCAGCCGAGCGAGCGCGGATTGTCGGTGTCGAGCAGGACGAGCGACAGCAGCGGCGCGACGTCGAAGCCGCGCTGGAAGCGCGAGCGGAACGTGATCGTGCTGTCGAACAGCTCCAGCACGAGTTCGAAGCCGTCCTGCCGGTGCACCGCGCCCTCGTCGAACGCGAACTTCAGCACGCTGCACAGGAAGTCCAGCCGGTCGATCTGCCGCCCGATCGACAACAGCCGCCAGCCGTCGTCGCGCGTCATGTTGTCGGTTTGCGCGCCGGTGATCGCGCCGAGCAGCAGCCCGAGGCGCTCCAGCAACTGCAGCGCTTCGTTGCCGATCTGCTCCTCGGCTTCCGGATGATCGGCGCTGTCGGCGAACAGTTGCGTCGCGTCGTCGATCAGCCGCCACTGATCGCTCGACAGCCGTTCGCGGATCGCGGCAGCCGCACCGCGCATCCCGAACAGGCAGGACGCGACGCCCGACGTGCGGTCCGCGCCGCGCGTCAGCGACGTCGCGAGCGCGTACTGGAACGCACGCGGCGCATCGACGGCGTTCGGCGCGTCGGGCGCGATCAGGCCGGTGTCGCGGCACAACGTGTCGATCAACTCGAGATGCGCGGGACTGTCGACGTCGTCCTCGCCGCGCAGCCGTTCGAGCGCGGCGCGCGCGAGACGCATCAGGTTGGTCGCGCGCTCGGTATAGCGGCCGAGCCAGAACAGGTTCTCCGCCGCGCGGCTCGCGATCGCGCGCGGGCGCTCGACCAGATCGTCAGGGCCGAGACGGGTCTGCAGCAGCGTCGTCGAATCGACGATGCCTTCGGTCATCACCCACGTATCGACCGTGCTGCCGCCGCGCGGCATCGGCGCGTTGAACAGCGTATCGCGCGTGCCGACCCGCGACAGTCCGCCCGGCAGCAGCCGCCAGCGCTGCGCGCCGTCGGCGAGCGCGAACACGCGCAGCAGCAGCGGCTTCGGCACGATACGCGCGCCGCCGCTACCGTCGGACGCGTCGTGCCCCGGCCAGGTCGGCGCCTGCGACAACGGCAGGTCGGCCTGCACCGTGTAATGCTCGGGCCGGGCCAGGATCCGCGCACGCCATTCGGCCAGCTGCGCCGGCGTGAGCCGCGCGCCGATCACCGGGTCGAACGCGCCGCCAGCCTGCACCTCGGGCGGATACGACGGCTTCACGATGCTGCGCGCAAGCTGCGGCAGCGCGTCGCCGCACGCGGCCGCCTCGCCGCACCACCACGAATGCACGGCCGGCAGCGTCAGCGTTTCGCCGAGCAGCCCTTCCGCGAGGCGCGGCATGAAGCCGAGCATGCCCGGCGACTCGAGGAAGCCCGAACCCGGCGCATTCGCGAGCAGCACGTTGCCCGCCCGCACGGCCTGCAGCAGGCCGGGCACGCCGAGCATCGAATCGGGGCGCAGTTCGAGCGGATCGAGCCACGCGTCGTCGACGCGCCGCAGGATCCCGTGCACGGGTTCGAGCCCGCGCAGCGTCTTCAGGAAGACGCGGTTGTCGCGCGCGGTCAGGTCGCCGCCCTCGACGAGGGTGAGGCCGAGGTAGCGCGCGAGATACGCATGCTCGAAGTAGGTCGCGCTGTGCGGCCCGGGCGTCAGCAGCACGATCCGCGAATTCTTTCTGGCGGGACAGAGCGCCTGCATGCTCTGCAGCAGCGACCGGTATGCGGAAGCGAGCCGCTGCACGCGCAGTCCGCGGAAACCGCGCGGAAAGAGCCGCGACACGATCAGCCGGTTCTCGAGCAGATAGCCGAGGCCGGACGGGCCCTGCGTGTGCTGCGCGACGATCCGCCATTGGCCGTCGGGGCCGCGCGCGAGATCGAACGCGACGACGTGCAGCCACGTGTCGCCCGGCACGCGTGCGCCGCGCATCGCGCGCAGGTAGCCCGGGTGGCCGGTCACGAGCGCGGGCGGCAGCAGCCCGCGCTGCAGGATCGTCTGCGGTCCGTACAAATCGGCCATCGTCGCGTTCAGCAGCCGCACGCGCTGCAGCACGCCGCGCTCGATCGCGACCCAGTCCTCGGGCGTGACGATCAGCGGCAGCAGGTCGAGCGACCACGGGCCGGCCGCGCCGTCGCCCGCGCGTTGTTCGTGGAGCTGGTAGAACAGGCCGTTCTCGCGCATGCGGCGCTGCAGCGCGTCGGCGCGGCGGTCGAGGTCGGCCACGCCGTCGCTGCCGATCGACGTGAAGAAGCTGCGCCATGCAGGGGCGAGCAGCGGCGCGGTGAGGCCGGCGGCACTGCCGCGCAGTTCGTCGTAGCGGCCGGCCGCGGCCGGCGCCGCGAGCGCGGCGGCCAGTTCCGCGGCGTCCGGCTGCGCGCCGGTATCGAAAAGCGTGGGCATCGCGTCGGCGTCGGCGAGATCGTCGGGGTGAATGGGCGGCACGGTCGATATCGTTCCGTCGTCAGGGGGCGGCGATGCCCGCGCGCCGCCGCACCGTCGTCCGGGCACGGCAGACGCGGCGGGCGGCCGCAGTCTGCCCGCATCCTAGCACTCCGGCCGGCGCGCCGGGAGGTCGGAAACCGCGCATCGTCGTCCGTCCTTTCATCCGACGATCAGGGCCGTCGCAGGTCGAGCGTGAACGGGAATTCACGGCTCGGCGCGGCGGCCGCCACGTCCATCCGCCCCGGCGTGTGCCCCATCGCGACGAAGCGCGCGAGCCGGCGGCTCTCGGCTTCGTACGCGTTGACCGGGAACGTCGCGTAGTTGCGCCCGCCCGGGTGCGCGACGTGATACCGGCAGCCGCCCAGCGAGCGCTGCAGCCACGTATCGACGATGTCGAACGTGAGCGGCGCATGCACGCCGATGGTCGGATGCAGCGCCGACGGCGGCGCCCACGCCTTGTAGCGCACGCCCGCGACGTATTCGCCGACGGTACCGGTCGGCTGCAACGGCAACGCGCGGCCGTTGACGGTCACGACGTGGCGGTTGTCGTTCAGCCCGGTCACACGCACTTCGAGCCGTTCGACCGACGAATCGACGTAGCGCACCGTGCCGCCGGGCGCGCCCTCCTCGCCCATCACGTGCCACGGCTCCAGCGCGCCGCGCAGCGACAGTTGCATCCCGTTCACCGCGATCTGGCCGAACAGCGGGAAGCGGAATTCGAAATGCGGCGCGAACCACGCGGGATCGAACGCGAAACCGGCGTCGCGCAGCTCGGCCAGCACGTCGTCGAAATCCATCTGCAGGAACGCGGGCAGCATGAAGCGATCGTGCAGCGCGGTGCCCCAGCGCGTGAGCGGCGTCGTATACGGTGCGGCCCAGAAGCGCGCGACCAGCGCGCGCAGGAGCAGTTGCTGCACGATGCTCATCCGCGCATGCGGCGGCATCTCGAACGCGCGCAGTTCGAGCAGGCCGAGCCGCCCGGTCGACGAATCCGGCGAATACAGCTTGTCGATGCAGAATTCGCTGCGGTGCGTGTTGCCGGTCACGTCGATCAGCAGGTTGCGCAGCACGCGGTCGACGAGCCACGGCGGCATGTCCTGCCCGAACAGCAGCTTGTTGCGCTGGATTTCCGCGAATGCGATGTCGAGCTCGTAGAGCTGGTCGTTGCGCGCCTCGTCGACGCGCGGCGCCTGGCTCGTCGGCCCGATGAACAGCCCCGAGAACAGGTACGACAGCGACGGATGGTTGTGCCAGTAGGCGATCAGGCTCGCGAGCAGGTCCGGGCGGCGCAGGAACGGGCTGTCGGCCGGCGTCGCGCCGCCGAGCACGAAGTGGTTGCCGCCGCCCGTGCCGACGTGTCGGCCGTCGACCATGAACTTCTCGCTGGACAGCCGCGACTGCCACGCGGCGTCGTACAGGAATTCGGTCTGGCCGACGAGTTCGTCGAAGCTCTTCGCCGGATGGATGTTCACCTCGATCACGCCGGGATCGGGCGTGACCTGCAGCAGCTTGAGCCGCGCGTCGCGCGGCGGCGGATAGCCTTCGAGCACGAGCTTCACGCCGAGTGCCTGCGCGGTCAGCTCGATCGCCGCGAGCAGGTCGAGATAATCCTCGAGCGCGGCGAGCGGCGGCATGAACAGGTACAGGATGCCGTTGCGCACTTCGGCGCACAGCGCGGTGCGCGTGATCCACGCGGCCGATTCGAAGCGCTCGGGGTGGCGCTGCGGGTCCTGCGCGGCAGGCGCGTGCCGGTCGCCGGCGGCGCTGCCGTCGCTGCGCAACTGCATGACCGTTTGCGCGGACGCTTCGCGATGCACGCCGGCCAGGTAACGCGGCGCGTCGGCCGCACCCGCATGACGCGCACGGAACGCGGCCGCGTCCGGCAGCGCATCGCGCGGCGCGAACGGATCGCGTTCGACCAGGTACGGATAGTCGGCACCGGCGACCCACGGCAGCGAATCGAGCGGCAGCCGATAGCCCATCGGCGAATCGCCGGGCACGAGGTACATCCGTTCGTCGCGGAAGAACCACGGGCCGGTCTGCCAGCGCGGACCGTCGAGGCCTGGCCGATCGCGGCCCGGCACATCGTCCGCGCGCTTGATCGGCAGCACGTAGCCGACCACGCTGTCGAGCTGCTGGTCGAACACCTTGCGCAGCCGCGCGCGCTCGAGCTCGTCGTCGAGTCGCGAGTCGAACGGATCGACGTTGACGGGCAACTGGCGCTCGCGCCACAGGTAGTACCAGACATCCTCGTAGCCGGACCGCACGAATTCGTCGGTCAGGCCGAGGCGCGCGGCCAGTGCGTCGATGAAGCGCTTCGCGTCCTCGGTCGTGCACGCGGACGGCTCGCGCTCGTCGGCGAACAGCGACGGGTCGTGCCACACGGGCTGGCCGTCGGCGCGCCAGAAGATCGACAGCGCCCAGCGCGGCAACTGCTCGCCCGGATACCACTTGCCCTGCCCGAAATGCAGGAAGCCGCCTTCGCCGTATTCGGCGCGCAGCCGCTGCACGAGTTCGGTCGCATAGCCGCGCTTGGTCGGGCCGAGCGCATCGGTGTTCCACTCGGCGCCGTCGCGATCGTCGATCGACACGAAGGTCGGCTCGCCGCCCTGCGTCAGCCGCACGTCGCCGGCCGTCAACGCGCCGTCGACCTGCGCGCCGAGCGCGCGCACGACGTCCCATTGCTGCTCGGTATACGGCTTCGTCACGCGCGGCGATTCGTACACGCGCGTCACCACCATCTCGTGCTCGAACGACACTTCGCATTCGTCGATCAGCCCCTCCACCGGCGCGGCGCTGGTCGGCTGCGGCGTGCATGCGAGCGGGATGTGCCCTTCGCCGGCGAGCAGGCCCGAGGTCGGATCGAAGCCGATCCAGCCCGCGCCCGGCAGGTAGACCTCGCACCACGCGTGCAGGTCGGTGAAGTCGACCGACGTGCCGCTCGGGCCGTCGAGCGCCTTCACGTCGGGCGTGAGCTGGATCAGGTAGCCGGACACGAAACGCGCGGCGATGCCGAGATGCCGGCACAGCTGCACGAGCAGCCACGCGCTGTCGCGGCACGACCCGGACGCGAGCTCGAGCGTCTGCTCGGGCGTCTGCACGCCCGGCTCCATCCGCACCAGATAGCCGATGTCGTGCTGCAGCTGCTGGTTCAGCGCGACGAGGAAGTTCACGGTGCCGGCCGGCGTGCGGTCGACGCCGTCGAGATACGCGCGGAACAGCGGCGCCGCACTCGTCTGCGGATCGCACACGAGGTACGGCGCGAGTTCGGTCTTCAGCGCATCGTCATAGCTGAACGGGTATTGCTCCGCGCTCGCTTCCAGAAAGAAGTCGAACGGGTTGTACACCGACATCTCGGCAACCAGGTCGATCGTGATCTCGAAGTGTTCGGTGCGCTCCGGAAACACGAGCCGCGCGAGATAGTTCGAGAACGGGTCCTGCTGCCAGTTGATGAAGTGCTGCGCGGGCTCGACGGTCATCGAATACGCGACGATCGGCGTCCGGCAGTGCGGCGCGGGCCGCAGCCGCACGACCTGCGGCCCGAGGTTGACGGGCCGGTCGTAGCGGTAGCGGGTGGTGTGATGCAGCGCGACGTGAATGGGCATGGGAGAGCCGCTCGGTTCGGGTTGGACCGGCCGCGCGCGCCGCGTCGCCGTCGCTGCGGCGGCACGGCACGGCGGGTTCGGAGAAGGTGTGCGTCAGACCAGTTCGGGCGACTGCACGACGCTGATCTCGATGCCGACGGCGCTCGCGCCGAGCCCCGTCACCGGTTGCGCGTCGCGATAGTCGAGGCCGACGGCGATGCGCACGTAGCGCTCGTCCGGGCAGCGGTTCATGAACGGATCGAAGCCGACCCAGCCGAGCCCTTCGACGTAGGCCTCGGCCCACGCATGACCGGCCGGCTGCTGCATCAGCGCGACGGACTGCGGCTGCGCGGCGAGTGCCGCCTGCGGCAAGCCCTGCGACTGTGCGGCATGCGATGCGCCGAGCACCTGCTGCATGCCGTCGCCCGTCTGCAGCGCGAGCGCTTCCTCGGCATCCTCGTCGCTCGCGCTCTGCTTCGCGTCGGCGATGCGCTGCATCGCGCTGTCGGCGAGCACGTAGCCCGAGATGTAGCGCGCGGGCACCTTCAGCGCGCGCGCGGCCGCGATGAACGCGTGCGCATGGTCGCGGCTGGTACCCTCGCCGCTTTGCAGCACGGTTTCGGCATCGACCGGCGCGTCGGCCAGGTTCGGCGCGTATGCGATGCGGTCGTGCACTTCCGTCATCAGCCAGTGCAGCGCATCGAGGCTGTGCGGCTCGATCGGCAGCGCCTGCGCGAGCTCGCGCACGGTGTCGCCGGCTTTCGTGAGCGCGGTCTCGCGCTCGAAGATCCACGGCGGCGCATAGCCCTCGGGGTTGCCGAGAATGCCCGCGCGGTCCTGCGTCTCGACGACGCCGGCCGCGACCACGACGACCTCGTTCTTCGCGCCGCGGTCGTGGCGCACGAGGTCGATCCGGTTGCCGAATCCGTCCGCATAGGAAAGCGTCGGCTCGACGCCGTCGATCGTGACCTGCCACGCGCGCACCGTCTGCCCGGGCCCCGATTGCGGGCGCAGCCGCAGCCGTTGCAGCGCGTGGGTGGCTTGATCGTCGAACTGATAACGCGAGATGTGTCGGATGGCGAGTCGCATGGCAAGTCTCAGTCGAAGTTGTAGGCCTGGGCGATATCGATCCCGAGGCTGTTGTTGCGGCCGATGAAGTCGGTCAGGAACTCGTGCAGGCCGCTCTTGAAGATCCGCTCGACCGAGGTATCGGACAGCATCTGCAGAATCTTCGTGGCCGTGTCGTGACACGGGTGTGTCACGCCGTAATCCTTCGCGAGCAGGTTCAGGCTCGACACCACGCGCCCGTAGCAATAGCGCAGCGAGCGCGGCATGCGGCCGTTCAGGATCAGGTAGTCGGCGATGTTCATCGGCTTGTACTGCACGTCGTACACCCAGCGATACGACCGGTGCGCGGCCACGCAGCGCAGGATCGTCTCCCACTGGTAGTTGTCGAGGATCGTGCCCACGTGCGACACCGACGGCAGCAGCAGGTGGTATTTCACGTCGATGATCCGCGCGGTGTTGTCGGCCCGCTCGACGAACGCGCCAATCTGCGCGAAATCGAAG